>NZ_FNAJ01000003.1:0-300000 GCF_900101905.1 Myxococcus virescens
CTGAAGCTGCCCCGGTTCCGCAGAGTGTCCCGGGCTATCGCCATCAGGCGGCAGCCCGGTACTTCTTTTCGTAGTTGGCGGGCGATTCGTAGTCGAGCGCGGAGTGCCGCCGGTGTGGATTGTACCAACCCTCGATGAATTCGAAGAGGGCCATCCGCGCCTCTGCCTGCGAGCGAAGACTACGACGGCCTAGCAGCTCGCATTCGAGCGTGGCGAAGAAGCTCTCGCACATGGCGTTATCGTAGGCATCCCCCACGCTGCCCATGGAGGGACGCACGCCGGCTTCCCGGCAGCGCAGTCCGAAGGCTACCGAGGTGTATTGGGTGCCCTGGTCCGAGTGGTGGATGACGCCAGTGGGGCGCCTTTGCCGCAAGGCCATCTCGAGCGCTTGCAGGACAAGCTCAGTTCGCAGGTGAGTAGCCATGGCCCAGCCGACGATTTTGCGGCTCCAGACATCCATCACCACGGCCAGGTAGAGGAATCCACCCCAGGTGGGCACGTACGTAATATCGGCGACCCAGACTTGGTCTGGCCCGGGCGCCTCGAATCGGCGGTCGACCAGGTCCGGAGCCGGACGCACCCGCTCGTCCCGTATCGTCGTGGTGCATGCTGTGCGTTGGCTCACCCCCTGTAGGTTGGCTGCACGCATCAGGCGCGCGACGCGTTTGCGGCCGATGCAGACGCCTTCGGCGGCCAGCTCCGCATGGATGCGGGGGGCCCCGTACGTCTGTCGGCTCCTGGCGTGAATGGCGCGGATGCGCTCAACCAGCTGGGCGTCGGCCACGGCGCGCTTGGAGGGCAGCCGCGTAAGCCAGGCATGATAGCCGCTCTCGGAGACGCCCAGCACCCGGCAGAGAGTGGAAACGGCGTGGACGGCCTGATTCGCCCTCACGAGTCGGTACGCCGCTTGGGCGTCGCCGCGGCCTCCTGAGCGAACCAGGCCGCAGCTTTTTTTAGGATATCGCGCTCCTCCCGCAGCGTGCGTACCTCGCGTCTCAGCTTCTCCAACTCAGCCTTCTCGTCCGCGCCGAGGCCGGGCTTGGGGGCACTGCTGGGAGTACCTCCTGAATGCTTGCTCCAGTTGCGGATGCTCTGCTCGGTACATCCGAACTCGGATGCCAGGCTCTTCAACGACCGGCCGGACCGGTGCAGCTCAACAATGCGTTGCCGGAACTCCGAGTCGTACGGGGGACGTGTCTTCGGCATCGTGGGGTCCTTTTCGCACAGCGAGTAGGACTCCGCGAAAACGGGGCAACTTCAACTGAGGGACCTTGAGCACCGCTTTGTGGTGGATCTCGTAAACGGCCTCGCGGACATCTATGCCCGCGTCAAGACTGGCAAGCTTGATCGGTCGGCATTCCAGGAAGCAGTCGAGGACCACTTCTTCGCCTTCGGCATCCGCCAGTTGAACAGGCGCAGCCTGCAGTACCTGACGAAGGTGGAGTTCATCTCGGAGCGCGGTGGCCCGGTGAACTTCGCCGCAGAGGCCGTCGAGTCGGTGCTCGGAACAGGTGCCAGCGCCCGCTCCATCTTCGAGTGGCGCAAGGCGGGCGGGCGCCCGAATCACGGCCATCGCGAACGGCGGCGGCAGCTACTCGAACGCCTCCTCTTCGTCGCGCATCTCCTCCAGTGGGTCACCCGACGAAGTGATTGGATCTTACTGCGGGAGGTGGAGATTCTGACTCGCTGGCGGCTGCGAAAGTTCCCCGATCGGCCACTGCCGAAGCCTCCACTGAACTAGGCCGAGTACGCAGCCGAGGACAGCAGCTCCGCCATGCGCAGTGGCGCGTGGTGCTACCGTCCGCATTGCTGCCACGCCAGGATCGGTCGCCAGTGAGAGCCAGCTCTGGAAAGAACCGCGCGCGCCCCGAAGAGACGCCCAGTGCGTGGGTATAAGAGCAAACGGGCGGCTGTAAGTCGGCGGCATGGCCGTGCGTGAGCGCCTGGGCGTCGGGATTCCTGCCCCCTTTGCTAGCTGCTCACCGGCGAGATACCGCAGCGGTAACGCGAGCAGAGAGCCCCAGCACGCGTGAGAACCGCCTCGCACGATCTGCGCCGCCCTCCCCGTTCACTCTTCTCCCAGGAGGCCAAATGCAGGTTCAGCTTCAAGAGCTGCGCGACGAGTGCCGCGCAGGCTTTCCCGAGCGACAGGACGTCATCGACGGCAGCCTTGCCGCCATTCTCTGCGGCGAGCACGTCCTCCTCCTCGGCCCACCGGGCACGGCGAAGTCCGCCCTCATCCGGGCCCTCGCGCGCGCCTTTGGCACTGTCCTCTTCGAGCGGCTTCTCACCCGGAGCTCCACCCCCGAGGAGATCCTCGGCCCCCTGTCTCTTCAGGCGCTCGACGAAGGCCGCGTCACCCACGTCACCACGGGAATGCTGCCCGAGGCCCTCTTCGCCCTCATGGACGAAATCTTCGCGGCCAGCAGCCCCGTGCTCAACCTCCTCCTCCCGCTGATGGACGAGCGCACCTTCGTCGACAACGGCGCCCCCGTGCACGTCCCCCTCGTCAGCATCTTCGGCGCCGCCACCGAGCTGTCCGAGAACACCGCACACGAGCACATCCTCGACCGCTTCCTCCTGCGGTTCGAGATGGACTACCTCCAGCGGCCCAGCAGCATGCGTGCCGTCCTCACCGCGCCAGAACCCGCCGCTTCCACCGTGTGGGGCATGGAGGCGCTGCGAGCCATGCAGGCGGACGCCTCCAACGTGAGGCTGACGGAAGACACTCTCGACGCAATCATCGTGCTGAGGAACGCATTGAAGGACGAGGGCGTGGTGATCTCCGACCGGCGGTGGAAGAAGTCGCTGCACCTGGTCCAGGCCGCCGCCTTCCTCGCGGGCGAGGCGCAAACCTGCCCCGAGGACCTCACGATTCTGGTGGACGTCCTCTGGCGCCATCCCCACGAGCGCCCCCGCCTGTCTCGCCTCGTGAACAAGCTGATCAACCCGGCGGTCTACGAGGCCAACGAGGTACTGGAGGACGGACGCGAAGCGGCGGCCAAGGCGCATGCCCTCAAGCAGCATCAGCATCGACGGTCCTACCTGGCCCAGGCAGCCCGGACGATGCTGATGCTGCGGGCGCAGGTGGAGATGCTGGCGCGCCTCTCCGAAACCGCCAGCAAGCGCGCCCGCGGCGTCATCGACGACGCCATCACCGAGCTGAACGAGCTGCACGCGGAGCTCGCACGCGACGTTCACGCCCACCAGGGCCTCAAGGTGCTCAAGTAGCTCCTTCTTCACCGCCTCGTCAGGCCCAGTTCCATGGGCACGCCGAGCAGCAACATCGCCATCTACTCCTTCTGGGGAGAGGGCTCCAGCAATCCTCGGGCTACTGCTTCCCTCCCGCTCAGCATCTGCACCTTGCAGCTTTGCCGGCGCCGGTATGGCGGGAGAAAGAAGCCATGCGGACGTTCTTGAGATGGGTCATCCAGTCGCGGCTGGCCCGTCGTCTTCTCGCTGCGGCACTGGCGGTCATCGTCGAGGAACTCGGCGCCGCTGACCGTTTCACCCGACGCGCGTACGGCAACAGCCCGTACGGCGACAGCGCGCACGAATGGTAGCTCAAGGAGTGGAGGGCGCCGGTCTCCATGACGGCGCCCTTCGTTTTTCACGCAGTCCCATCCTTCAAACCCAAGGAGGCCCATGATGGCGCAGCCATCTGATGATGAAGCTACGTCCGCAGGTTCACCGCGGGAGCCCGCCGAGGAGGCCGAGCAGCTCGTCAGCCTCGCGGCTGAGCTGTCACACCTCGGCGACGCGGTGAGCGCCGCCACTCTGCTGTCCCAGGCCGTGACCGAAGGAGCTCTCTCCACGGCCGAAGCCACCGTACAGGCGCCATCCGCCGTTACCGCTGTGTTGGGACTCGTGCACGCGCGCATCATGCAGCTGCGCCGCGTGCTGCATGGCGCCGAGGACCCGGCGGACATCCTCACGCCTCACAACGCCACCGGAGAGCCGCAGCCGGGGGACGACCCTGACGTGCGGCTGCGCCCGTGGCCCCCCTCGCAGCGCGCCGCGTTCCACGCCCAGCAGCAGGCGGCGGCCGAGCGGGACGAAGAGCGCGAGAAGCCCGCTCCCCGCCGAGAAGACTGACGCGACAACGCGCCCGATAGCAGTCAGCTCGCCCGGAGCGACAGGGGCCATTCGCTCCAGCACCGAGCGCGAGCTGCTTTTTTTGGTTTCGAGGTGGCCGGCGGGCCTTGACGGAAATCGGGCTCGGGATGAATTCTCTGTGGATGGGGCCGGGCCGAGCGAATCGCCTGCCCGCTCCCATATCGAGGGTCCGCCAAGGCGGGCCGTGGCTCTTCGGCGGCATGGCCGAACCCACGAACTCACCAGCGCGAGGGACGCTCCGGCTGACCTCGGCACGCGGCAGTTGAAGCTGACCGGGGGAGCCACACGCCTGCCCTTGCAGGGTGCCCCCTGAAAATCCGTCGGCCCCCGCGGTGCATCGCCGCGACCCAGCCGGACCGGCACCTCGCGATGGACGCGCCTGAGTGCCCGGGCGCGAATGTGGCGTCGTGTCTCATCAGAATGATGGAGCGGAAGCCCCCGCCCCCATCCCGGAGATGCTCACCGTGGAGGAAGCCGCGGCCTTCCTGCGGGTGAACCGCAAGACCTTCTACGAGGCCGTCCGCCTGGGCAGCATCCCGGGTGTCGTCCGGTTGGGTCGGGTCATCCGCATCAACAAAGCCGCCCTGATAGGTTGGGTCCAGGGTAACGGCGGTCCTGCGCTCGGAGAAAAGCGATGAGCGTGAGACTGCAGAAGTGGAATTCGAAGGAGGGCAAGGTGCAGGAGGCGTGGTGGGTGGACGTGAAGTTCCAGCACCCGGACGGGCGCGTGGAGCGCGTACGCAAGGCGTCCCCGGTGAACACCCGCCGGGGGGCCGAGCAGTACGAGCGGGAACTCCGCCAAGCCCTCCTCCACGGCACCTACGGAAAGGAGAAGAAGGAGGTTCCCACCCTGGAGCAGTTCCAGGAGCGGTTCCTCGAGCACGCACGAACGAACAACAAGGCCTCCACGGCGAAGAAGCAAGGTGGACATCCTGCGCAAGCACCTGGTCCCCGCCTTCGGCCACCTGAAGCTGGATCAGATCGATACCGCGCGAATCGAGGCGTTCAAGGCGCAGAAGGTGAAGGAGGGGCTCTCTCCAAGAAGAGCGTCAACAACCTGCTGACGGCCCTGCGCAAGCTCCTGGCCCTCGCCCAGGAGTTCGGCGAGCTCAACGCGGTGCCCAAGGTGGAGTGGCTCAAGGCGCCCAAGCCCGAAACCGACTTCCTCTCGTTCGAGGAGGCCGAAAGGCTGGAGGCGCTCGCGGAGCCCGGCCGGTGGAAGGCGATGATTACCCTCGCCCTCAACACCGGCCTGCGCATCGGCGAGCTGGCCGCGCTCTCGTGGGACTGCATGGACCTGGCCTCCGGGCGGCTGGTGGTGAAGCGCAACGTCTACCGGGGCCACCTCGGTACGCCGAAGGGCGGGCGCGAGCGGGAGGTGCCGCTCAATGAACGGGCGCTGAAAGCCCTCCGGGAGTACCCGCAGCGCATCGACTCGCCGTGGGTGTTCCCCCAGCGGGACGGGGGCTTCATCCGCAACCCGCAGCACACCTGTGCGGAGGCCATCCTCCGCAACGCCACGCGGGCGGACATCCGACCCATCGGGTGGCACACGCTGCGCCACACCTTCGCCAGTCACCTCGCCATGCGCGGAGTGCCGCTCAAGGCTGTCCAGGAGCTGATGGGGCACGCGACCATCGAGATGACGATGCGCTACGCCCACCTCAGCCCGGACGTGAAGGCGGACGCGGTACGGGCCCTCGACGTGCGCCCCAGGGGCACATTGGGGGCACATAGCCAGAAAGCCTGACCCGGAAAACGAAAAAACCCCCAAGTCCCAAGGACTTGGAGGCTTTTTCGGAGTGCCCAGGGCGGGATTCGAACCCGCACACCTTTCGGCGCCACCCCCTCAAGATGGTGTGTCTACCAGTTCCACCACCTGGGCGTTTGCTGCGGCGTCCATCTACCGGAGCTTTCTGATTCACGCAACGACAATCTCAACCGCTGCGTGAATCAGATTCTTCCTACTACGAACCACGTACCGCGAACGACTACTGCGCCGGAGCCGGCTCCTGCGTCGCAGGAGCGGACTCACCCGTCGCCGGGTTGCCACCACCCTCGGCGGGCGGAGTCGACTGCTCGCCGCGCGGCTGCTCCATGCTGCCCGGCGCCGCGTCACCCGAGGTCGCCGGGGCAGACTGCGCCGGAGGCGAAGCCACCGAGCCACCCGCCGCCACCGAGGAGCGCAGCCCCACGAAGGACAGGCCGAGCGAGCTGAAGAAGAAGAGCGCCGCGAAGACGCCGGTCAGCTTGCTGAGGAACGTCACCGCACCCCGGCCGCCGAAGGCGCTCGTGGCGGCACCACCGCCCAGCGCGGAGCCCATACCGGCGTCCTTACCCGGCTGGAGCAGAATGACGAAGATCATGAACACGCACACCAGGACGTGCACGATCGTGACGAAGGTCAGCATGTGGACTCTTTCAGACGTTCCGTGAAAAGGAGGCGCACCCTACACCAAAGTGGTGAACGGGTGACAACATCTTCCGCCCGCCCCCAGGATCAACTCTAAGTGGCCGCCTTGACGATGGCCGCGAAGTCGCCCGCCTTCAGGCTCGCGCCCCCGACAAGCGCCCCATCAACATCCGGCTGGCCCAGCAATTCCGCGGCGTTGTCCGGCTTCACGCTGCCGCCGTACTGGATGCGCACCCGCCCGGCCGTCTCCCCATCATACAGGCGCTCGACCAGGCCCCGGATCGCCGCGTGGACCTCCTGCGCCTGCGCCGCCGTGGCGTTGCGCCCCGTCCCAATGGCCCACACCGGCTCGTAGGCCAGCACGAAGCCCGCCACGTCCTTGACCCCGAAGCCCTCCAGCGCCCCTCGCACCTGACGCTCCACCACCGCCAGCGTCTGGTTCGCCTCGCGCTCGGCCAGCGTCTCGCCCACGCAGATGATGGGCGTCATCCCCGCCGCGCGGACCGCCTTCGCCCGCTTGTTCACCTGCTCGTCCGTGTCCCCGAAGAGCTGCCGGCGCTCGGAGTGCCCCACGATGACGTAGGCGCACCCCAGCTCGGCCAGCATCGGCGCGGAAATCTCACCCGTGAAGGCGCCCGAGGACTCCCAGTGACAGTTCTGCGCCGCCAGCGCCAGCGGCGCGCCTTCCAGCGCGACATGCAGCGGCTGCAACGCCACGAACGGCGGCGCCACCACCACCTCCACGGTGTCCCCCAGGGAAGCCACCTGCCCTCGCAGGTCGCGCACCAGGGCCAGCGCCTCCGGTACCGACTTGTTCATCTTCCAGTTGCCAGCAACGATCTTCCGACGACGCGCGGTGGCCATGGTGTCCCCCAGGGGTGTGTGGTGTGTCGGACGCGGAGCCTACCGCGTCTCCAGCGCCTTGATGCCCGGCAAGTCGCGTCCTTCCAGGAATTCCAAGGACGCACCTCCACCAGTGGACACATGGCTCATCTTGTCCGCGAAGCCCATCTGCTCCACGGCCGCCGCGCTGTCCCCGCCGCCGATGACGGTGGTGGCCTGCGTGTTGATGGCCATGGCCGCGGCGACGGAGCGGGTGCCCTCGGCGAACTTGGGGACCTCGAACAGGCCCATGGGCCCGTTCCACACCACCGTCCTCGCATCGCGGATGTGCTGCGCGAAGATGGCGCGCGTCTTGGGACCGATGTCCAGGCCCATCATGTCCGGCGGAATCGCGTTGTCCGGCGTCTCCGTGGCGGGGCTGTTCTCCGTGGGCTCGGTGCCCACGATGTGGTCCACCGGCAGGACCAGCTGCGTCTTGAACCGGTGCGCCGCCTCCAGCAGGCGCGTGGCCAGCGACAGCTTGTCACCCTCGACGCGGGACTTGCCCACCTCGACGCCCTGCGCCTTCAGGAAGGTGTACGCCATGGCGCCACCGATGAGCAGCGCGTCCACCTTGGGCAGCAGGCTCTCGATGACCTTGATCTTATCGCTCACCTTCGAGCCACCCAGGATGGCCACGAAGGGCTTGTCCGGGTTCTTGAGCACCTTACCCAGGTACTCGATTTCCTTCCGCATCAGGAAGCCGGCCGCCTTCTCCTTCACGAAGGGCACCATGCCCGCGGTGGACGCGTGGGCGCGGTGGGCGGTGCCGAAGGCGTCGTTGACATAGACGTCCGCCAGCGCCGCCAGCTCGCGGGCGAACGTCTCGTCGTTGGCCTCCTCTTCCTTGTGGAAGCGGAGGTTCTCCAGGACGACCACCTGGCCTTCCTTGAGCTCCTTCACCTGCTTCTTCACGCCGTCACCGACGCAGTCGTCGGTGAGGATGACTTCGTGCTTGCCGCCGAGCAGCTCGGCGAGCCGCACGGCAACAGGCTCCAGCGACAACTTCGGGTCCGGTCCCTTGGGGCGGCCGAGGTGGGAGGCCAGGATGACCTTCCCGCCCATTTCGAGCGCGCGCCGGATGGTGGGCATCGCCTCGCGGATGCGGGTGTCGTCGGTCACGCGCCGTCCTTCCATCGGGACGTTGAAGTCCACGCGGATGAAGACGCGCTTCCCGGTCAGCTGCAGATCATCGATGTAACGGATCATCTCGGTCCTTCTCTCTCGGTGCCCTGAACGCCCTTGGGACTAGATGCCCTTGGAGACGAGGAACTTCGCCGTGTCCACCATGCGGTTGGAGAAGCCCCACTCGTTGTCGTACCAGGCCATGACCTTGAGCAGGTTGTCGCCCATCACGAAGCAGTTGGTGGAGTCGAAGATGGCCGAGTGCGGGTTGCCGTTGTAGTCCACCGACACCGTCTGCGCGTCGCTGAACTCCAGCACGCCCTTGAGCGGGCCTTCGGCGGCCTTGCGGAAGGCCTCGATGACGGCCTCGGCGGTGACCTTCTTCTCGGTGTTCACCGTCAGGTCCACCAGGGACACGTTCGGGGTCGGCACGCGGACGGCCAGGCCGTGCATCTTGCCCTTGAGCTGCGGAATCACCTCACCAATGGCCTTCGCGGCGCCGGTGCTGGTGGGAATCATGGAGAGCGCGGCGGCGCGGGCGCGGCGCATGTCCTCGTGGGTGAGGTCCAGGATGCGCTGGTCGTTGGTGTAGCTGTGGACCGTGGTCATCAGGCCCTTCTCGATGCCGAAGTTGTCCACCAGCACCTTGGCGATGGGCGCCAGGCAGTTGGTGGTGCAAGAGGCGTTCGAGATGACGTGGTGCTTGGCCGGGTCGTACTCGTTGTGGTTGATGCCGTAAGCGATGGTGATGTCCGGGCCCTTGGCCGGGGCGGAGATGATGACCTTCTTCGCGCCCGCCTTCAGGTGCTTCTCCGCCGCGTCACGCGCGGTGAAGCGGCCGGTGCACTCCAGCACCACGTCCACATTCAGGCTCTTCCAGGGCAGCAGCGTCGGGTCCTTCTCCGCGGTGACGGTGATCTCCTTGCCGTCCACCACGATGCCCTTCTCCGTCGCCTTCACCTCACCCGGCCAGGTGCGGTGCACGGAGTCGTACTTGAACAGGTGCGCCAGCGCCGCGGGCTTGTCGAGGTCGTTGATGGCGACAATCTCGAGGTCTTCCTTGCGGCTGAGCACCGCGCGGAGGATGCAGCGACCGATGCGGCCAAAACCATTGATGGCAATCCGGGTAGCCATGTTCGTCGTCTCCTTGAGCAGTGGGTGCCAGGCACCCACGGGTCGTCACGTCAAAATCGAGGGCGGCCGACCGTAGGCATCGCGACCGGCCGAGTCAACGCCCGGCGACATCCCCGCGACGACGCGCACGCCGAAGCTGAACAATCACCCCGAGCAACAGCCAGACGGCGGTGCCCGTTCCCCCACCCGCCCCGCAGCCACAGCCGGAATCTCCCAGCGGATAGAACTGCGGCAGCACCCCCACCACAAGGGGCTCGGGTTCAGGCTCCGGCTCGGGCTCCGGTGGCGGGTGCGGGTCCACGCCCCGCGCCGCCACACAGGCGGTGAGCAGGCTCGCGGCGCCGGATTCCTCGGCCGGCGGCGGGGGCAGCTCCGTGAGCAGGCCCGCCTGCACCAGGAACGAGGACATGAGCCCGGCGCGCTGCACCGGACTGACGATGCCCTCGAAAGGCACGCCCAGCAGCAGCACCCGCCCGTTGGGCGCCGACATCACGCCCGCCGCCAGGTCTGTTCCCAGATAGCGAAGCACGGATGTGCCACCCGACGCGGGCGTCAGCACGTCCGTCACGCCCACCGCGTAGCCGCCCCGCGTGCCGTCATCCAGCGCCACCCCGGTGAGCTGGGCCAGCCAGTCGCCCGGCATGCCCTCCACGGTGAATGGGGGCGTTCCGCTGCCCGGCGCCGCGCGAAGAATGTCCGCCAGGAAGGCCTGGTCCTCCGCCGAGCCCACGGCCAGCGCCGACGTCACGTGGCTGCCCGACAGGAGGAGGTGCCCCCCCTGCATCACGAACCCGCGCAGGGCGTCCTGCTCCTCACGGGTAGGACGGGCCCCTCCCGCCCCACCCCGGCCGGTGAACCAGTCCACCAGCCGGTACGGCGCGCCCACCGTCACCAGGTTCGCCGCCACCGCCGCGCGCGTCGCGCTGTCGAAGGCGGTGCCCGCGTGCGCCAGCGCGGCGCCGTGGCGGCGCACGTAGGTGCCGTCGTTCATCGTCTCCACCAGCAAGCGGACAGGCGCCTGGAGGTCATAGGCGTCCAGCGGCTCGGCGCACGCCTGGGAGGCATCCAGCCGCTCGAAGCCGTTGACCACCAGCACCGGGGACTCCGCGCCGCCTGGCGTCCGAACGCCCACGGTGACGGACGGGAAGCCCTCGCCGCCCGCGTTGTGCGCGGCCACGCGGAAGTAGCGCACGGTGCCCGGCGCCAGCGTGGTGCGGAAGGACGTGCCCGCTTCATCCGTGCCGTCATCCCAGCCCAGCCCGTCCGCGCTCTGGTAGACGCGGTAACCCGTGGGCGCGTCACGGCCCTCCTCGTCCGGGTTGGCCGGCGGCGCCGCCCAGCGGAACTCCACCGTGCCGCCGCTGCCGTTGAGCGCGGCCACCGACTCGGGCGCCTCGGGCGGCAGGACGACAGGCACGCTGTCCCGGGCCGCGTAGTACTTGATGAGTCCCTGGAGGATGGCGCGCGCGGCCACCCGGCGGAACGCGGGCTCCTTCAGCCGGTTCGAATCCGTCACGTTGTCGTGGTAGGCGACCTCCAGCAGCACGGACGGCATCTCGTTGTTGTGCGTGGGGTTCACCTCGCCCAGGTTCGCCGAGCGCAGGTTGCGCACCCGCCAGCTCGGGTCCACCTCGCGGCGCATGTCCTGCGCCAGCTCGTCCAGCAGCGCCCGCGCCAGCACGTCACTGCCCGGAAAGCCGGTGAAGTTGAGCGTGCCGTCCACCGGGTTGGGCCCGTACACGTAGGCCTCCGTCCCCGACACGTTGCCCGTGGTGGACGCGTTGGTGTGCCACGCCACGTACACCGCGTCCTCGCCCTCCTCGTGCAGCCACGCGGCGAAGCGCGGACGGGCGGTGACGTCCGCGTTGCGCTCGTTGGTCAGCGCGTTGGCCCCCGTGGGCGCGTACACCGTGAAGGGCGCGCCGCTGAACTGCACGTGGTAGCGCGCGGACTCCTCGTAGCGGGGCCGCGCCAGGGGCGCCATCGCCGCGTCACCGATGACGCCGCTGCCACCGCCGAAGCGCACCGCGTCCAGCGACAGCGTGCCGCCCTCCGCGGTGTCGTTCAGCGCCACCACCGCGCCGGACTCCGGGTGCTGCCCCGCCTTGAAATAGAAGCGCCCCAGCAGCACCCACGTCCCGCCGTGACGGCGCTGGTTGACGCGGAAGTGGCTCTCACCGCCCGCGTGCTTCACCACGTAGTGCGCATCCGGCGCGCGCGTGGGGTCGGCCGCGTAGGAGACGTAGACGTGATAGCTGCCCTCCGCGGGAATCTCCGGCGTCCATGTCGCGCTCGCGGTGGCGCTGCGCGCGGAGGCCATCACCCGCGTCGTGCCCAACGAGAAGGGCTCCACCGCGTTGCCCATGGGTGTCGGCGGTGTGCCCCAGCCGGGCTGAGCGGAGGACTCGAAGACGTCGCCGTCCTCCGAATAGCCGGCCTGCCCGTCGTCGACGATGGCCATGTGTCCGTTGAGGTCCGGCTCCCGCAGGGGCACCACGGTGGCGCCGGCGCCCGTCAGCATGGGCAGCAGGTACTGGTTGAGGACCTCGGCGGAGATGAGGTCCTCCACCACGGCCCAGGTGTTCGGCCGCTGCGTGGCCCAGCGGTTCAGCGGCGCGCTGCGCGTGAAGCCGTGGCCCGGGCTCAGGTACACCACCTTGCCGGAGAGCGCGCCCGTGCGCTGCCGCGTCTGCGGCACGCCCGACTTCGTCCCGGAAGCCCCCGTCCGGAGCTCGCGCCGGACGACCGGCGGCTCCGCGGCGGACAGGCGGCGCGTCTCATGCGGACGGGGCCCGGGCATCGGCACGTACTCCACGCCCGGCGGCTCCAGGCCACACGCCCCTTCATCCAGTGCAGGGTCGTGCGCGGCGTGGGGCTCGGCGCGGGCCAGGGAGGAAGTCAACAACAGCGCGAGAAGTGCGCCACCCAGACGGACACGAAGAGAGTAGGAAGGGGCATTCACAGGGTCGGACCATACCCCTTCACGACGAAGGGGCAATCCGTCCCGCGGGTGTTAGCCTCCCCCGCGCTTTCGCCATCGATGAACGCACCTCCCCGGCCACCCTCGTCCTTCCCTCCCCGTCACGGTTCGGGGCTGCTCGCCTCCTTCGGTCACGCGTGGGCGGGGCTCATCCACACCGTCATCTACCAGCGCAACATGCGCATCCACCTCATCGCCGCCGTGCTGGTGGGGCTGGTGGGCAGCGGCATCGCGCTGGGGCTCGCAGAGAAGGTGACGCTCATCTTCTGCGTCCTGCTCATCTTCTTCGCGGAAATCCTCAACAGCGCGCTGGAGCACCTGGTGGACCTGGCCGTCCAGCAGTTCGACGAGAAGGCCCGGCTGGCCAAGGACGCGGCCGCCGCGGGCGTGCTGGTGCTCGCGCTGGGCACGGTGGTCATCTTCGCCGCCATCCTGGTGCACAACTGGGACACGGTGCGCACGAGCACCGACGCCATCATCCGCCAGGTGGCGCTGGGGCTGCCGCTGACGGCCTGCATCCTGGTGCTGGTGCTGCCGCAGCGCCGTCCCGCGTGGGTGGATGTGGCCGCCTTCACCGCGGGCGGCGTGCTGATGGCGCTCCAGGCCACGCAGACGGCCAGCAGCGTCTTCAGCGCCCTCACCGCGGGTCTGCTCTTTGTCGCCGGCGCGGCTGCGTACCAGCGGAGGCGGGAGCAGCGGGCGCCCCGCGCCTGACTTCCCAATCAGTCGAAACGAAAAGACCGGCCAGGGCCGGTCCTTTCACCACCTCGCTGCCTCCACACGCGGGCGGGCGCCCCGGAAACCCGTCCGGAGCCCGCGCGCCCGCGGGGAGAACCTGATGCGAGCCTCAGGCGTGCGGGCGACGCTCCGGGGCCTGCTCCTGCGCCGCCTGGACGGCTGTCGCCTTCTCGCCCTCCTTGATGTCCGTCGTCACCAGCTCGAGCAGCTCCGTGGCGATGCCAATCACCTGCTGCGGGGTGTAGCCGCTCGCGCGCAGCTGGTTGAAGAACGTGCGCGCCAGGATCCGGGTGCCCTTTTGATCGGTGCTCAAGGTCAGTGCCTCCATAAAGAACGCGGCCGGGAAGGAGCGACGCCGCCTAATCACGAGACAGCCCTGTTTCAACCCCCGTGCCAGTCGTTCTCTTCCTCACGGATTCCTCAACATTTCCCAAGGGTTGAAGTAGACCAGGGCCCCGAACGGCCCTGGAGGGCAGTGCGAACGCGCTTGCGCAGTCCTCGGCGGTACGGGGGATTGGCGTGAGGGGGTGCATCAGCGGGTTCGCACCCGGATTTCAAGGGCTTGCAATCTTTCAACAGGGCGGCGAGATACGCGCCCCACCAGGAGCGGATGCGATGGCGTATCGGGTGAACAACATCGGGCTGTGGCTGGACGAGCCAGAGGAGCTGCTCGGTCAGCGCGCCGCGGAGAAGTTGGGCGTCACCCGCTCCGACCTCGCGTCCGTGCGGGTGGTGCGCTCCGTGCTGGACGCGCGGAAGAAGGGCAGCCCGCGCTACATCTACACGCTGGAGGTGGAGCTGGCCCGGGGCAAGAAGCCGGCGAAGCTGCCACCGGACGTGGGTGAGACGCCCCCTCCTCCCGAAGCGCTGGGCCCGGTGAAGGCGCCGGAGCAGTGGCCCATCATCATCGGCACGGGCCCCGCGGGGCTCTTCGCCGCGCTGGGCCTGCTGGAGCGCGGGGTTCGCAGCATCCTGCTGGAGCGGGGCCGCGAGGTCGTGTCGCGCCGCAAGGACGTGGCGAAG
Organism: Myxococcus virescens; assembly: GCF_900101905.1. NCBI lineage: Bacteria > Pseudomonadati > Myxococcota > Myxococcia > Myxococcales > Myxococcaceae > Myxococcus > Myxococcus virescens. The sequence goes on from NZ_FNAJ01000003.1 coordinate 14,412, forward strand.
CTCATGCGCGACGGGACGCTGGACCCCGAAAGCAACATGAACTTCGGCGAGGGCGGCGCGGGCGCGTACACGGACGGCAAGCTGTCCACGCGCATCAACCACCCCATGGTGCGCAAGGTCATCGAGGCCTTCGCCCGCTACGGCGCGCCGGACCACATCCTCATCGAGGGCAAGCCGCACATCGGCTCGGACCTGCTGCCCGGCGCGGTGGCGAAGCTGCGCGAGGAGCTCATCGCCGGCGGCTGCGAGGTCCACTTCAGCACGCGCGTGGACGACCTGCTCTACAAGGACGGCCACATCGCGGGCGTGAAGCTGTCCGACGGACGCACGCTGGAGAGCAACCGCGTCATCCTGGCCCCCGGCAACTCCGCGCGCGAGCTTTACGAGCGCTTCGCCGCCGACGGCCGGGTGATTGTGGAGGCCAAGCCCTTCGCCCTGGGCTTCCGCGCCGAGCACCCGCAGACGCTCATCAACAGCATCCAGTACGGCAACGCGGCCAAGAACCCGCGCCTGCCCCCGGCGGACTACAAGCTGGCGGAGAACCTGGAGGTGGACGGCGAGGTGCGCGGCGTCTTCTCGTTCTGCATGTGCCCCGGCGGCATCGTGGTGCCCACGCCCACGCAGGACGGGCTCCAGTGCACCAACGGCATGAGCAACTCGCGGCGCAACGCGCGCTACGCCAACTCGGGCATCGTCGTGTCCGTGTCCGTGGCGGACTTCGAGCGCGAGGGCTTCCGCGGGCCGCTGGCGGGCCTGGAGTTCCAGCGCCACTGGGAGAGCAAGGCGTATGAGCTGGGCGGAGGCCGCTTCTACGCGCCGGCCCAGACGATTCCGGACTACCTGGCCGGGCGCGTGAAGAAGGACCCGGGCGGCACCAGCTACCGTCCCGGCCTGGCGCACACGGACCTCAACCAACTCTTCCCGGAGCGGCTCACCGAGGCGCTGAAGCAGGCCCTGCGCACCTTCGAGCGGAAGATGCGCGGCTTCATCAGCGAGGAGGGCAAGCTCATCGGCATCGAGAGCCGCACGTCCTCACCGGTGCGCATCACCCGCGGCGAGGACCTGCAGTCGGTGTCCATGAAGGGCCTCTACCCGGCGGGCGAGGGCTGCGGCTATGCGGGCGGCATCGTGTCGTCCGCCGTTGATGGATTGCGCGTCGCTGAGCAGATTGCCACCGAACTGTCCTGACGGACGGCCGGGAGGAGGGCTCATGGGATACGTCGTGCGGACGCCAGAGGGCGAGCTGGTCTACCCCAGCCTGCTGGATGTGGAGCGGGCCTACGTCCAGGGGCTGGTGGACGCGGAGGACGAAGTCCGGGAGGAGACCGCCACCACCTGGCGCAAGGCGGCGAGCATCCCCGTTCTTGCCCAGGCGAAACCCGCGCGCTCAGGGGCATTGCAGCGGGGGCAGGTGCTTCGCGTGGCGGCCGTGGTGCTGCTGAGCGCGCTGGCCCTGTCCCTGGTGTTCCGCGACGAATTGCGGCTGCGCGGCATCGGCATCGTCCTGGCGCTGGCGGCCAGCACGCTGCTCTTCCAGGTCACCACCAAGGCCTTCAAGCGCCCGCCCAGCGGGGGCTGAAGCAACGGGGCGACGGCGCACGGGCCCGCCCGCCCGGCCGCCCCCCGACGTGGCGCTCTGGGACGGGCAGCCATCCGCGGGCCAGCACCCCATGTTCTTCCCTGGCAGCACGCCCCGGGCGCCGGTGCCCTCGGGTCGCCGCGAGAGGAGAACCCACCGTGCTCAGCACCTATCTGTCCCGCGACGCCGCCCGCCGACTGCGCCATGGCGCGCCATGGGTGCGCCGGGAAGACATCATCTCCATGGAAGGCACGCCGCAGCCCGGAGAGCCCGTACAGCTTCGGGACGAGGACGGTTCGGTGCTGGGCCTGGGAGATGTGGATTTAGAGGCGTCCTACGCGGTGCGGCGGCTCGGCCAGCCGGACGAGGTGGTGGAGGGACTCATCCCGCGCCATCTCCGCCGCGCCTTCGAGCGGCGGGCACGGCTGGTGGACGACCCGCGCTTCTGCCGCGTCGTCAACGATGACGGGGACGGCCTGCCCGGCCTCATCGTGGACCGCTACGACACGCACTTCGTGGTGCAGACGCTCACGCGTGCCATGGACGCGCGCATCGAGGAGCTGACGCGCGCGCTGGTGGAGGTGGCGGGCGCGGGCGCGGTGCTGCTGCGCAACGACACCCCTCGCCGCAAGGCGCTGGGCCTGCCCACGCAGCGCCCCCATGTCCTGTACGGCACCCCACCCCGCTGGTGCCGGCTGCTGGAGATGGGGGCCCGCTTCACCGTGGACCTCACGTACGGCCAGGGCACGGGCTACGCGTATGACCAGCGCGAGGTCCGCCGCTTCGTGGCCCGCATGTCCCAGGGCTCGCGCGTGCTGGACGCCAGCTGCAACGTGGGAGGGCTCTTCGTCCACGCGGGGGTGCACGGGGCCCGGCACATCCTCGCCTTCGACGCCGACGCAGACGCCGCGGACCTGGCGCGTGAGAACGCGGAGGCCAACGGCCTGCTGGGCCGGGTGATGGTGGAGACGGGCAAGCCCCTCCAGGCCCTCCGTGCGGTGCGAGACACCTTCGACCTCGTCCTCCTGGACACACCGGCCGTGGCGACCGACGAGGAATTCGTGGAGTTGCTGCGTCACGCGCTTCGCAGGACGCGCCACGGTGGCTGGTTGATGGTCACCGGGTACCATCCACCCCTCCCCCAGGACGGCTTTGACGACCTGGTGGCCACCGCCTGCGAGGGCGAGGCCCGGATTGCCACCCGGCTGGCCCGCCCGGGCCTGCCGCCGGACCACCCGACCCTGGCCGGCTCCCACGGGGCCGAGCACCTCCACGCGATGGCGTTGGAAGTCAGCTGAAGCGGTCCACCCGCGCGGCCGATGGAGTGCTAGTGTCCGCCGCCGCAATGACCAACGAAAACGTGCCCGAGTCCGCGCCCCCCGCCCAGGAAGGTTCCGTGGAGACCGTCCGCAAGGTGTATGCGGCCGACCTGCGGGAGAAGGACCGCGTCCATACCGTCTTCCGCGTCACCAAGAAGGAGAAGGTGACCGCCCGCAGTGGCAAGGTGTTCGTCGCCGCCACGCTCGTCGACAAGAGTGGCGAGGTGGACGCGCGCATCTTCGACAAGGTCGACGCGCTCGAGCCCGTCTTCCAGCCGGGCGACTTCGTGCTCGTCCAGGGCAACGTCATCCAGTTCCACGGCCGCACCCAGGTCGTCGTCGAGGCCCTGGAGCGCCTGGAACCCGAGCCCCTGGACCCCAAGGAGTTCGAGCCGCCCCCGGCCCCGCCCGCCGCCGAGGCGAAGCCCGCGCCGGAGGCCAAGGCCGCCCCGGAAGCCAAGGCTGAGAAGCCCGAGAAGGCCGACAAGGGCGAGGCCCGCGGCAACGAGGGCCCGGGTGGCGCGCGCGCCGCCGGCCTCATCCGGGAGATGGTCACCGAGCGCATCGGCGACACCTTCGTGAAGCAGCTGCTGCTGGCCTTCCTGGACGACCCGAAGATTGCGGCCGGCCTGCCGGTGGCCCAGGGCGTCCGGGGCACGCACCACGCGTGGCGTGGCGGACTGGCGGAGCACATCCTGTCGGTGATGCGGCTGACGCTCCGCGTGGCGGACCAGTACCCCATGGCGGACCGCGACCTGCTGCTGGCCGGCGCGCTGTTGCAGCAGGTGCTGAAGGCGGCGGACGCCTCCGAGTCCTCCGACGAGGGCCGGCTGGTGGGCAACCTCGTCCTGACGGCGCAGAAGCTGCGCGAGAAGGCGCTGGCCATCCCCGGCTTCCCGCCGCTCCTGGAGCAGCACCTCACGCACCTGGTCATCTCCCAGCACGGCGACGCGCAGCACGGCAGCCCGAAGTCGCCGGTGACGCTGGAAGCGCAGATCATCCACTCGCTGGAGTCGCTGGACGCGCGCATCGCCTCGTGGCTGGAGGCCATGCAGCGCGACTCGCACGACAAGTGGACGGACGTGGTGCGCCCCTACGAGCGCCAGCTGTGGAAGGGCCCCTCGCCCACCTCGCGGGGCCGCGCCCCGGTGGAGGGCGGTGGCCGCCGCAAGGGCCGCGAGGAGAAGCGCAAGGCCCGGGCGGAGAAGCAGCAGCAGCCGGGCACCCCGGCCGAGGGCGCCCCGCAGCAGGAGCAGGCCCAGCGCCCGCCCCGCAAGGAGCGTCCGCCCCGCGAGGAGCGCGCGCGTGAGGAGCGTCCGCGTGAGGAGCGCCCGCCCCGTCCGCCCCGCGAGGAGCGTCCGCCGCGTGACGCGAGCTCGCTGCCCAAGGAGCTGACCTTCAAGCCGTTCAGCGCGCTGACGTCGTTACCGTCCGATTCCGGCAACAAGGGCGGTGAGGGTTCCTCGGAGAGCTGAGGCAGCACATGGCGAAGAGGTTGGGAGAGCGCCTCATCGAGGCGGGACTCGTCAACGCCGGGGCCGTGGAACAGGCCCTGGAGCACCAGAAAATCACCGGCCACAAGGTCGGTGATTGTCTGGTGGAGCTGGGACTGCTCCAGGAAGCGGCGCTGCTGCGCTTCCTGGCGGCGGAGTTCCAGACGCGCTTCGTCAGCGCGGACAAGCTGGCGAAGGCGCGCATCGCCACCGAGGTGCTGGACCGGCTTCCGGTGCGCCTGGCCGAGGCGCAGAACGTGCTGCCGCTGGCGGTGGACCCGGAGCGCAAACTGCTCTCCGTGGTCGCCGCCGAGCCGCAGAACAAGTCGCTGATGGACGAGATTGCCCTCGTCACGGGCATGTCGGAGGTCTACGCATACGTGGGCCTGCGCAGCGCCATCTCCGCCGCCATCCGCAAGCACTACTACGGAGATCCCACCGCCTTCGCCGCGCTGCTGGAAGGCGCCAACGCCCAGGGCCAGGCCCCGGCCGCGCCGTCCCGCACGGGCGCCCCGGAGCACGGACGCACCTACGCGGGCAGCGCCACCGGGACGGGCGCGGGCAACCGTGGCGGACTCAGCCTCAACTTCCGCGTGGAGACGGACGCGCGGATGCGGCTGCAACGCGGCAGCAGCACCGGCACCCCCGCGGTCCGCCCGTCCACCCAGCGGCGCGAGCCCGGCGGGCCGCGCGGGCTGGTGAGCGACAGCGACTACGTGGAGACGCTGGGCATCATGGTCGGCCTGCTGGAGCAGGACCGGCAGCGCCACCGCGGGCACTCCGCGCAGCTGGCGCGGCAGGCCGGCATCGTGGGCCAGCGCATGGGCATGCCCCACAAGGAGCTGGCCGCGCTGACCATCGCCGCCTACCTGCACGACCTGGGCAAGCCGGCGGAGCGGCACTTCTCGCTGGCGAGCAACGCCGTCAACCCGGAGTGGAAGGCACAGGCGAAGCTGGCCTGCCGCATCCCCACCCGCATGTTCGAGACGGTGCACCTGCCCGCGCAGACGAACACCATCCTCGCGCAGATGTACGAAGCCTGGGACGGCTCCGGCACGCCCCAGGGCGCCAAGGGCGAGGACATCACCCTGGGCGCGCGCATCCTCGCCGCGGTGGACAGCTTCCTGGAGCTGACGAAGAACCCGGGCAATGCCCTGGGCCGCGTGCTGCTCAAGGAGCAGGCCCTGGAGCACCTGCGCAAGTACGCGGGCGTGCTCTATGACCCGGTGGTGGCGGACATCGTCATCCAGCTCCAGAGCGGTGAGCTGCTGCGCCACCGGTTGGAGAGCGAAGGCCGCCAGGTGCTCGTGGTGGAGCCGGACGAGACGGCGCGCGGCGAGCTGCTGGAGGCGGTGCTGAAGCAGGGCCTGGTGGCGCACGCGCTGTCCACCGTCGAGGGCGCGCAGGACGGACTGGCGCGGCAGGACTGCGACGTGCTGGTCGTGAGCCTGCGGCTGGGGCTGCAGGACGTGACGGACCTGCTGGCGCAGGCCCGCTCGGCGCCGGAGACGGCGGGTCTGCCCATCGCGGTGGTGGGCGAGCCCGACAATGCCACGCGAGAGCGCCTGCTCATGGCGGGCGCCACGGACGTGCTGTCGCCCGCGGACAAGCCCGCCATCGCGAAGACGGTGCAGGCCCTCTACGACGACCGGGTTCAACACAATGGCCCGGGGCGCGTGGTGCGCGGCAGCTTCGACGAGCTCCCCCCGCGCGAGCTGCTGCGCACGCTGGGCGGTGGCCACAAGAGCGGCCGGCTCAACCTGCGCCAGCACACGCTGGAGGGCTACCTGCACCTGGAGCGGGGCCGCGTCGTCTTCGCGTCCTTCGGTGGTCACTCAGGCGAGCCCGCGCTACAGGCGCTGCTGAAGCTGAAGCAGGCGGACTTCCAGTACGACCCGGACGCGTTGCTGCTGGACGTGCCGCAGATGGACCAGGACCTCGCGGCCCTGGCCGGCGGCCTCAACGCAGGTTGAGGTTGAAGAGGGCGGCGGCGTTGGCGGTGGTGACCGCGGCCACCTCCTCCAGCGTCACGCCCTTGAGCTCGGCGACCTTCTTCGCCGTCTCCACCACGTGCGAGGGCTGGTTCTTCCGCCCCCGGTGCGGCACCGGCGCCAGGTACGGGCTGTCCGTCTCCACCATCAGCCTGTCCAACGGCGCGAAGCGCACCGCGTCCTGGAGCGCCTCCGTCTTCTTGTAGGTGATGACGCCCGACAGCGACAGTAGGAAGCCCCGGTCCAGGTAGCGCCGGGCCGCGTCCGTGTCGCCGGTGAAGCAGTGGATGACGCCCTTCGCTACGCCCGTCTCGCCGAGGATGGCGTCACAGTCGTCATGCGCGTCGCGCACGTGCACCACCAGCGGCTTGCCCAGCCGGAGCGCCAGCGCGCACTGCCGCCGGAAGACCTCCGCCTGCGCCTCACGCGGTGAGTGCTCGTAGTAGTAGTCCAGGCCCGCCTCCCCCACCGCCCGGACCTCGGGACGCGCGCAGGTGCGCTCCAGCGTGGCCAGGTCCTCCTCGGTGGCCCGAGCGGCCTCGTGCGGGTGGATGCCCAACGTGGGCGACAGGAACTCCGGGTGCGCCGCCGCCACCTCCAGCGCGTTGCCCCAGTTGCCCGGGCCGTGGAACTGCCCCACCACGACGGCATGGACCAGCCCCGCCGCGCGAGCCGCGTCGAGCACGGCCACGACGTCCGGGTAGTCCTTCACCTCGAGGTGACAATGGGCGTCGACGAATCTCATGGCTCCTCCTGCAACAGCTCTTCCAGTTCGGCGCGGGCCTCCGGTGAGGGAAAGGTACTCACCGCGTTGCGGACGGCCTCACGCGCCTCCGCCCCGCCCAGGCGCCACAGCCCGTCAGCGGCGTCCAATCGGCTGTCCTCGGAGGCCTGCGCGTCCTGGAGCAGCCCGACCAGCCAGGGCAGCGCCCGCGCATCGCCCAGCCGGCCCAGGCCTCTCGCGGCCGCGCCCCGGCAGGGGTCCTTCACGTCGTCCAGGACTTCCTTCAGCCGCTCCAGCGCGCCGGGCATCTTCACCTCGCCGCAGAGCTCCACGGCCAGGGCCCGGTCCGGGCTCCACCGCTTCTTCGCCATCCGCTGGATGAGGTACGCCGAGCCGTCCGAATCGCCCAGCTTCGCCAGCACCCCGGCGGCCTGCGTCTTGTCGAAGGCGGGCAGGAGCCACCGGCCGAACAGCTTCTTCACCTGGGGCAGCGCGCGCGCGTCCCCCAGCTCCGCCAGCGCCCCCAGGGCCCGGAAGCGCAGCAGGTCCGCGTCCAGCGCCTCCAGCAACACCTCCAGCCCCGCGGCGTGATGGAGGCTGGCGATGCCGCGTGCCGCCTCGAAGCGGACCTCGAAGGTGCCGTCCTCCAGCATGGAGGCCAGCGCCCCACGCAGCTCCGGCCGGGCCAGGTCCGCCAACCGGCCGGTGGCCTCCAGGCGAATCTGCCACTCCTCGTCCCGAAGCCGGGCGATGAGCAGATCCGGCAGCTCCTCCGGAGGCACCACCACGGAGGCCAGGCTCACCCCCGCGCGGCGCACCTCCACCTGCTTGTCCGCCAGCAGCCGGGGGAGCGCCTCGAGGAACTCGGCGGCGTGCTCGGGGACCTCCGACGCGAGGTGATAGAGCTGGAGCGCGGCTTCCGTCCTGAACGCCGGGCGCTTCTCGCGCTCCAGCGTCAGGAGGGCCCGGTCCCGGTCGGCACGCCAGTCCGTCACCTCACTTCACCTCGCTGCCAGGGGCCACATCGCCCGGGTCGAGCAGCGACAGTTCCTTGCCGCCCGGCCCTGCCGTCAGGAGCATTCCGCGCGACTCGATGCCCTTGAGCTTGCGCGGCTTGAGGTTGGCCACCACCACCACGTTGCGCCCGGTGAGCGCCTCGGGAGCGAAGGCCTCCGCGATGCCGGAGACGATGGTGCGCGGGCTCCCCTCGCCCACGTCCACCGTGAGCTTGAGCAGCTTGTCCGCCTTCTGGACCTTCTCCGCGGCCAGCACCTTGCCGGCCTTCAGCACCACCTTGGCGAAGTCGTCGTACTCGATTTCACCCGACGACTCGGCCGCGCCAGCGCTCGGAGCCGCCGCCTGCGTCGCGGCGGGAGCCTCGGCGGGCTTCTTCTCCGCCTTGGCGCCCTTGGCCGGCCTGGCCTCCGCGGCCTGCGGCGCAGCGGCGCCTTCCGGCAGCTTGATGATGGCGTTGACGCGCTCCTCCTCCAGCCGCGGCAGCAGCGGCTCGGGCGTGCCAATGGGACGGCTGCGATCCAACAGCGGGTACTTCGCGCCCTCCAGGGCCTGGAACGTCAGCGGCTCCGCGCCGAGCTGGGCGAAGAGCTTCTCCGACAGGCGCGGCGTCACCGGGGCGAGCAGCGCGCCCAGGAGGTAGGCCACGTCCGCGGCGTCGGACAGGTCCGCGCGAGCGACCTCCGCGTCCTTCTTCACCTGGGCCCACGGCGCGGCCGTCTGGAGGAAGCCGTTGGCGGCCGAGGCAATCTCGGTGATGACGCGGATGGCGGACCGGTACTCCAGCTTGTCGAACGCGTCGCGAACCTCCGGCACGCGGGCGAGCGCGGCCTCCACCAACTCGCGGCCCGGGCCCTCGGCACGGCCGGGCGCGAGACGCTTCTCCAGCGGACCGGCCAGCAGCGACAGGGCGCGGTTGGCCAGGTTGCCCACGTTGTTGACCAGCTCGCCGTTCACGCGCTGGCGGAAGTCCTTGAGGTTGAGGTCCAGGTCCTCCACGCCCGGGCCCAGGTTGGCCGCGTAGAAGTAGCGCAGGTAGCTGGGGTCCAACTGGTCCAGGTAGTCGCGCACCGGCACCATGGTGCCGCGTGTCTTCGACATCTTCTCGCCGTTCAACATCAGGTGGCCGTGGACCTTGATTTCGCTGGGCATGTGGAAGCCCGCGACGTTGAGCACGGCCGGCCAGAACAGCGCGTGGAAGTAGACGATGTCCTTGCCGATGAAGTGGATGATGCGGGTGTCGGCGTCCGCGCTCCAGTAGTCCAGTGCGCTCTTTGCCTTACCCGTCTCCTTCGCCCACTTCTCCGTGGTGGCGATGTACCCGATGGGCGCATCCAGCCAGACGTAGAAGTACTTGTCCGTCTCACCCGGAATGGCGAAGCCGAAGTACGGCCCATCGCGGCTGATGTCCCAGTCCGACAGGCCCTTCTCGAAGAAGCCCTGGAGCTGGGTCGCCAGGCCCGGATGGATGAAGCCCGGCTTGCGCAGCACGTCCTGGAGGAAGTCCGCGTGCCGCGACAGCTTGAAGAACAAGTGTTCGGAGTGCTTCCGGACCGGCGGCGTGCCACACAGGGCACAGCGCGCGTCGATGAGGTCCGTGGGGTCGTAGGCCTTGCCGCACTTCTCACAGGCATCGCCGTACTGGTCGGAAGCCTTGCAGTTGGGGCAGGTCCCCTTGATGAAGCGGTCCGGCAGGAAGCGGCGGTCGTTCTCGCAGTAGGTCTGCTCGATGTTCCGGCGCTCGATGTCGCCCTTCTCCTTCAGCCGCCCGTAGATGAGCTCCGCGTACTGGCGGTTCTCCGGCGAGTTGGTGGAGTGGAAGTAGTCGAAGCGGACATCGAGGTCGTGGAAGTCCCGCTGGTGCTCCTCGTGGAAGCGGGCGATGAACTCCTCGGGCTTGAGGCCCTGCTTCGCCGCGTTCAGCTCGATGGGCGTGCCGTGGGTGTCATCGGCACAGAAGTAGACGACGTCCCTACCGCACGAGCGGAGGAAACGAACGTAGATGTCGGTCTGCACGTACTCGACGGCGTGGCCGATGTGGAGCGGGCCGTTCGCGTAGGGCAGCGCGCTGGTGACGAGGGTTCTCTCAGCCATGGATTCTCCTGAGGGCGGCGGACCTTAGCCGCTCGGATGGCCGAGGTCATCGACGGCGTGAGGACCGCGGGCACGAATGCGCCACGGAGCCGGAGATGTTATCGACCGGATACGCATGTGCACCATCATCATCCTGCGCCACGTCCACCCCGAATGGCCGCTGGTGCTCGCGGCCAACCGGGACGAGTTCTACGCCCGCCCCGCCACCGGTCCCCAAGTGCTTCTGGAGTCCCCGCTCGCCGTGGGCGGCCGGGATGAGGAGCGCGGTGGGACGTGGATGGGTGTAACCCAAGGCGGATTGTTCGTCGGCCTGACGAACCAGCGGGGCGAGCGAGGCCAGGGCCCGGCCCCCCGCTCGCGGGGCGAGGTGGTGCTCAAGGCCCTCCAGGCCGGCAGCGTGGAGGCCGTGGACCGGTACCTGGATACCCTGCCAGGGGATGCGTTCATGCCCTTCAACCTCCTCTATGGAGACGCCCAGCGCCTGCGCGTGGCCTACGCCCGGAGGACAGACCGGCAGCTGCGGCGGGAGGATGTCCCCCCGGGGGTGCATGTCCTGCCCAATGACGTCCTGAACGCCCCGGAATTGCCCAAGGTGGAGCGAGCCCGGCTGCTGACCACCGAGGTGGCGAAGAAGCCCTGGCCGGAGCTGGAGGCGGGCTTGAAGGCGGTACTGTCGGACCCGACCCTCCCCGCCGAGGAGCTGATTCCGCCCCCTGGCGCCGGTGAGGACCTGCCCCGCGACTTCCTGCAACGGCTCCAGGCGCTCTGCATCCACACGCCGCTCTACGGCACGCGCTCATCCGCCGTGGTGGCGCTGGCGCCGGGGCGCGTCGGGCACTACCTCGCCTCGGACACGCCGCCCTGCCAGGGGCCGTGGAAGGACGTCACGGGCCTGCTGGCCGGGCCCACCGAGTGACAGGCGGCGGGGACTCCGACGCCGTCAAGACGCAGCGGCGCTGTGCTCGCCCACGATGACCCGGGCCCGCCCGTCCATGGAGAGCTTCACCTCCTCCACGGTGGTGAAGCCCGACTCGCGAGCCAGCTCGGCCAGATGCCGCATCCACGGGTTGTAAGGCATGCCGTTGTCCGAGCAGCACGGCACCACGGCGAAGGGCAGCCGGTGCGCCGCCGCGTACTGGATGATGATGCGGGTGGCGCCATCCGGGTGCATGCCCACCACCAGCTCCGCCTCGCACGGCTCTTCCAGCGTGAAGATGCGCTGGGCGTAGGTGACAGGCAGGTGCTTGTGCCGCAGGTCGAAGGTGGTGACGGCACGGCCCCGCTTCGTCAGCGCCTCGTTGAGCTTTCCCTGCCCGCCCGCCACGTCGAAGACGCGCGGCGCGGTGAAGCGCTCCACCAGGAAGTCCGCGAAGAGGTCGAAACGACGCTTGTCCGCCATATGCGCCTCCTCTTAATAACCCGCGCCTTGCTGGCGCACGCACACCGTGGCCAGCAGTCGCTCGATGACCAGCCGGCCGTTCGCTGACGACTTCAGCGCCAGGTCCGCCTCGGCGCAGGCCACCAGCGCGCCCAGCAGCTCCCGCCGCTCATAGCCCGCCGCGGCCTTCATGCTGAACGTGAGCGCCCACGCGTTGGGCATCTTCCGCTTGCTGCCCTTCAGCTCCGCTTCCAGCCGGGGGAAGACGCGCGCCTCCACGTCCTTCGCGGTGCGAGGCGGATTGCCTCCCGCATAGCGCCACAGCCACTCATGGCTCTCCAGCAGGCTCCGGACGATGGAGGCCACCGCGCCCAGCAACTGCAACGCGTGGGTCCCCTGCCCCATGGCGTCGTCCGCGTAGGACAGCGCTCCGCCGAAGTCGCGCTTCTGGAGCGCCTCGGACAGCTCGAAGAACTCCTCCTCGCGCGCGTGGTGGACCAGCGCGGCCACGTCCGCCCGCTCAATGGCGGGCCCTTCCGAATACGTGGCCAGCTTCTCCAGCTCCGACTGAAGCAGACGGATGTTCCCGCCGATGCGCTCCTTGAGTTCGTCCAGTGCGCCGGGGCCCAGCTTCTTCTTGAAGGGCGCCAGGAACTCCTTGGCGATGTCGGTCAGGTCCAGGTCCTTGTGACGCGCCGCCACCTTCCGCTCGACGACATGGCCCTTGTCGTGGGCCAGCTTCACCAGCGGATTCTTGGCGTCCACGTCGGACGCGGCCAGCACCAGCGCATGGCCCGCCGGCACGCCCTTCTGGATGAGGTCCAGCAGCGCCGAGGCATCCCCCTCCGGCGCGGAGATGCGCTCCTCGCGGCAGAAGGCGGCCGCCTCCTTGAGGAAGGCAATGTCCACGTCGGCCAGCTCGACGTTGAGCTCGTCCTTCCACTTCTCCACCGACGGCGCGCCGGGAGTGCTCGGGTCCAACTGCTCCACGCCCCAGCCCGCGCGGGCCGCCAGCGCCAACAGTCGCCGCGCGCCTTCCTTCCGCTTGCCCGCCTTCCACGCCTCGCGTGCCTTGCCCAGCGCGTCTCCTCGCCCCTTCTTGGGCGCCAGGAACTCCGGGTCACGGACCAGCACCACCTTGCGGCCGGGGAACAGCGGCAGCGTGGCCAACTCCTGCGCCACCTCGCGCGGGCTGCCCGCGTCCAACACGGCCAGGTTGAGGCCCATGGCCGCGTCGGGGACGAGCAGCTTCACCAACTCGTCGGCGCCCTTGCGGACCAGGAACTCCTCGCCCACCAACAGGTACACCGGGGCGACCTTGCCCCCCTTCACGCTGGCCAGCACGTCATCCAGGTCACTGGCGCTCATCGCGACGTCTCCGTGAACAGGTCGATGAGCATCCGCTCCAGCTGGAGCCGGGGCGCACCGTTCCGGGCAATGGCTGCCCGCGCCGCCTCCAGCAGCGAATGCCGGCGGTGCAGGAGGATGTCGGACGTGCGGGCCGACACCTGCCGGGCCAGCTCCACCAGGTCGCGGTTGGCCAGCCCCGACTCCAGGCCTGACTTCACCAGCGCCACGTCGCGCGTCCACAGCGCCAGCAGTTCCAGGGTGCTCTCCGCCTCCTCGCGCGAGCCGCCATGGGCCTCCGCGAAGCGCAGCAGGCCGACGGCGTCCTCGCCGCGCAGGGCCTCGAAGGCGGTGATGGTGTCCTTGCGCCGCGACAGCGCGTCCACGTCCAGCGCCATGGCCCGGCCCAGGCTGCCGCCCGCCATGACGGCCGCGAGCATGGCCGTCTCCGCGTCCAGCTTGCGCGCCTCCGCCACGCGCCGGGCCACCAGGTCCACCGGCAGTGGGCCGAAGTGCACCTTTCCGCACCGGCTGCGAATGGTGGGCAGCAGGCGGTCAATCGCGCTGGCCACCAGGATGATCGTGGTGTCCGAAGGCGGCTCCTCCAGCGTCTTGAGGAACGCGTTCTGCGCCTGCACGTTCATGGTCTGGGCGGAGACGATGAGCGCCACCTTGCGGCGCGACTCCAGGCCGCGAAGGGCGATGCGCTCCTGGAGCTGGCGCACCTGCTCCACGCGCAGCTCCCGGCTGGGCGTCCCGGTGAAGTCGGACCGGCCCGCCAGCCCCCGGGACACCCGCTCATCGTCAGGCATCACCCAGGTGACGTCCGGGTGGAGGCCCCTCTCCACCCGCTGGCAGCTCGCGCAGGCGCCGCAGCCCACGTCTGGCTGCTCGGGACACGTGAGGGCCTGGGCAAGCCCGACGGCCGCCAGCTCCTTGCCCACCCCTTCTGGCCCGGCGAAGAGGTACGCGTGGTGGACCGCGCCGCTGCGCAGGGCCGCCTGGAGGGCGTCCACCGCGCGAGGCTGTCCCAGTACCGTTGCGAGCGTCATGGCGCGTGTATCCCCGCTCACGCGGCACGCGTCAACGGCCGCCTTGACCCCCATGGAGATGGCGGGAGACATTCCCCCTCGCCTTGCTGCCCTTCCTTCAGAGCAACCTGTCCCTGGCCGTGGGTGCGCTGCTCATCGTCGTGCTGATGGGGGTGCGCGCCGCCTCCCATGACGGCGACCTGCGACAGGATTTGAAGAGCGCCATCCGGCTCCTCATCGCGTTCATCGTCCTCCGGCTGGCCACATGGGCCCTGCCCGCGACGGCGCCGGAGGGCATGCAGAAGGCGCTCCAGATCAGCTGGATGCTGATGTTCACCTTCGGTGGCATCCGCGCCAGCGTGGCCCTGGCGTTGAAGGTGATCCGGCTGCGCGCGCCAGCGGTGGGCACACCGAAAATCCTGCGCAACGTCATCGACTTCACGCTGTACCCACTGGCGGTGCTGCCGCTCCTGCGCACCCAGTTCAACGTGGACCTGGCAGGCCTGGTGGCCACGTCCGCGGTGCTGTCGGTGGTCATCGGTCTGGCGCTCCAGGAGACGCTGGGCAACCTCTTCGCGGGCCTGTCCCTCCAACTGGACCGCCCATTCGAGGTCGGCCACTTCATCCGCATCGGCACACACACCGGGCGCGTGGTCTTCATTGGCTGGCGCTCCATCCGGCTGGCCAACTTCCGCCGCGAGGTCATCACGCTGCCCAACAGCATGGTGGCCAAGGAGCTGGTCCTCAACTTCACCCAGGACCCCAACCCCGTCGGCATCGACGTGGAGTTCCGCCTGTCACGGGACGCCGCGCCCAACCAGGTCAAGCACGCGCTGCTGGAGACGATGCGGGAGACCCCCCTCATCCTCCCGGAGCCGTCGCCCATCGCGCGCACGCTGAGCTACGAGGATTCCGCCATCCGCTACATGGTGCGATTCTTCATCGGCGATTACGGCCTGGCCGACGCGGTGAAAGAGGACCTCCACACCCGCCTGTGGTACCGGCTGCGCCGGGCGAACATCGAGATTCCCTACGCCCAGCGCACGGTGCACGTGCGGCAGGAGATGGCGCGCACGGAGCTGTCGGAGGACACCATCCGCAGCCTCCTGGGCGCCGTGGACCTCTTCCAGTCCCTGGACACGGAGGAGTTGGACCGGCTGCGCCAGGAGTCGCTGGTGCGCCGCTTCGGCGCCGGCGAGCGCATCATCCAGGAGGGCGACGAGGGCCGGACCTTCTACGTGCTCGCCTCCGGAGAGGTGAGCGTGCGCACGGGGAAGTCGCAGTCGGAAGTCACCCGCCTGGGTCGGGGCAGCTACTTCGGAGAGATGTGCCTGCTGACGGGAGAGCGCCGTTCGGCCACGGTGGTGGCAGTGGAGGACTCACTGCTCCTCGAAGTAGACCGTCCCACCTTCGCCCGTCTCTTCACCGAGTATCCCGGCCTGGCCCGGCAGCTCTCCTCCATGCTTGCCCAACGGCGGACCCAGCTGCGCGCGGTGGCCGAAGCGAGCGGAACGAGCAACGACGCCATTCCCGCCGAGGTCGGCCGTATACTCGGACGGCTGCGCCAGATATTCGGGCTCAATGCCACACACGAGTAGGCTGGGCGCAGCGGGGGGATGTCGTGACAGACCTTTGTACGCCGGTTCCAAAGCTGGGGCGGGTTCGACCCTCCTCAAACTGTGCTGATTTGAACTGCTGGAAGCGGTACTTTCCAGGACTACTGTCATGACGGAAGACGTTGAAGGGCTTGCGGATTCACCAGACATCGCGGTGGTCGGGATGGCCGCGCGACTGCCTGGTGCGCGCGATGTGGACACGTTCTGGCGCCGCGTGCGCGACGGCGTCGAGTCCGTCACGCACTTCAGTGACGCGCAGCTCTTGAGCGCGGGCGTGGACCCGGCGCTGCTCCAGGACCCGAACTACGTGAAGTCGGGCATGGTGTACGAGGGCCTGGAGGACTTCGACGCGGGCTTCTTCGGCTTCAGCGCGCGCGAGGCGTCCCTCATGGACCCGCAGCACCGCCACTTCCTGGAAGTGTGCTGGGAAGCGCTGGAGCACAGCGGCCATCCGCCGGAGCGGTTCAAGGGGCCCGTCGGCGTGTTCGGCGGCTCGGGCATGAACGCATACATGCCCTACAACCTCTTCACCAACCCGCAGCTGATGGAACAGGTCGGACTGTTCCTCGTGCGGCACACGGGCAACGACAAGGACTTCCTCACCACCCGTGTCTCGTATTGCCTGGACCTGCGCGGGCCCAGCCTGAACGTGCAGACGGCGTGCTCCACGTCGCTCGTCGCCATCCACTCCGCCTGCCAGAGCTTGCTGGCGCGCGAGTGCGACCTGGCGCTGGCGGGCGGCGTCACGCTGGAGCTGCCGCACTACCGCGGCTACCTGTACCAGGAGGGAGAAATCCTCTCACCGGACGGGCACTGCCGCGCGTTCGACCACCGCTCCCAGGGCACGCTCTTCGGCAGCGGCGCGGGCGTCATCGTGCTGCGCCGCCTGGAGGACGCGCTGGCGGATGGCGACACCATCTACGCGGTGGTGAAGGGCAGCGCGGTGAACAACGACGGCGCGCGCAAGGTGGGCTACCTGGCGCCGTCCGTGGACGGGCAGGCGGACGCCGTCGTGGAGGCGCTCAACGTCTCCGGCATCAGCGCCGACTCCATCGACTACATCGAGTGCCACGGCACCGGCACGCCGGTGGGCGACCCGATTGAAATCACCGCCCTCACGCAGGCCTTCCGCACGCAGACGCAGAAGAGCGGGTTCTGCCGCATCGGCTCGGTGAAGACGAACATCGGCCACCTGGACACGGCCGCGGGTGTGGCGAGCTTCGTCAAGGTCGTCCAGATGCTGCGCCACAAGCAGATGGCGCCCACGCTGCACTTCGAGAAGCCCAACCCACAGATCGACTTCGCGCGCTCGCCCTTCAGCGTGAACGCCGCGCTGCGCGACTGGCCCGCCGCCAAGGGCCGGCCGCGCCGGGCGTCGGTGAACTCGCTGGGCGTGGGTGGCACCAACGCGCACGTCATCCTGGAGGAGGCGCCCGCGCAGCCACAGACGTCCGCCGCGCGCCCCTTCGAGACGCTGTGGCTGTCCGCGCGCACCCCCGCCGCCCTGGAGCGCGCCGCCCAGCGGCTGGCCACGCGGCTGGGTGAAGCCGACGCGCCGAACCTGGGTGACACCTCGTACACCCTGCTCGAGGGCCGCCGCCGCTTCGCGCATCGCCGCGCCGTGGTGGCATCGTCCCGCGAGGAGGCCGTGCGCCTGCTGTCGCAGCCAGAGGCCGCACGGACGGCCCAGGCACAGACGGAGGCGGAGGGCCGCTCCGTCGTCTTCCTCTTCCCGGGCGGCGGCGCGCAGTACCCGGGCATGGCGAAGGGCCTCTACGAGCAGGAGCCCGTGTTCCGCCGCGCGCTGGATGAGTGCCTGTCGCTGCTCGAACAGCACCAGTCGCTGAAGCTGCGGCCCCTGCTCTTCCCGGAGGCCGGCGCCGAAAAGGAGGCCCGCGCCCAGTTGGAGCAGGCCACGTACGCGCTGCCGGCGCTGCTGTCCGTGGAGCTGTCGCTCGCCGCGCTGTGGAAGGCGCGGGGCCTGACGCCGCAGTCGTGCATGGGCCACAGCATGGGCGAGTACGCCTGCGCGCAGCTCAACGGCGTGTTCTCGGTGAAGGACGCGCTGGGCATCGTCGCCTGCCGTGGCCGCCTCTTCGACCAGCTCCCCGCCGGCGCGATGCTCAGCGTGGAGATGCCCGAGGCGGAGCTGAAGCCGCTGCTGGGCGAGGGCCTGGACCTGGGCGCGCACAACGCGCCGGGGCTGTGCCTCGTCTCCGGTGAAGTGGCCGCCATCGAGGCGCTGGAGGCCCAGCTCAAGGCTCGCGAGGTGGAGGCGCGGCGGCTGCACATCCGCGTGGCCGCGCACTCGCGCATGCTGGAGCCCATCCTCGCGCCCTTCCGTGAGTTCCTGGGCACGGTGCGCTTCTCCAAGCCCACCGGCCCGTGGATCTCCAACGTCACCGGGACGTGGGTGACACCGGAGGAGGCCACGTCGCCCGACTACTGGGTGCGGCACCTGCGCCAGCCGGTGCGCTTCGCTGAGGGCGCAGGCGTGCTCCTGGCGGACAAGGCGCGCGTCTACCTGGAGGTCGGTCCCGGCCAGACGCTGACGCAGCTGCTGCGCGCCCAGGTGGAGAAGCCGCAGGCCGAGCAGCTGGTACCGTCACTGCGGCACCCCAACGACACCGTGGCGGACCTGGCGTTCTTCCAGCTCGCGCTCGGCCGCCTCTGGGCCGCGGGCGTGGACCTGGACGCCGCCGCGCTCTTCGATGGCCAGAAGCGGCGCCGCGTGGCGCTGCCCACGTACGCCTTCGAGCGCGAGCGCCACTGGGTGGAGCCGGGCAGCGGCACCTTCATGGCGCGGCGCGAGGGTGAGCGCCCGCTGGTGCGCGAAGAGAACGTGTCGCGCTGGGGCTACGTGCCGCGCTTCCGCGAGCAGGCCGGTACGGCGCCGGAGGCACCCACGGAGAACGAGCGCTGGCTCCTCGTGGGCGAGCAGCACCTGCTGCTCAACGAGCTGGCTCGCGAGCTGTCGGCGCGCGGCGCCCAGGTGATGCGCGTGCTGCCGGGCGATGCCTTTGGCCGCGCGGACGCGGGGCACTTCACCCTGCGGGTCGACGCGCGTGAGGACTGGGAAGCGCTCTGGGATGCGCTGGGCGCCGAGGGGCGCGTGCCACCTCGCATCGTGGACATCACCGGCCGGGACATGGCCCCGCTGGGTTGGGAACGCGCGGTGTCGCGGTACTTCCTCACGCCGCTGGCGCTGATGCAGTCCCTGACCTCCGAGTCGCTGCCTCCGGGCCTGCGCTACATGCGGGTGACCCAGGAGGCCCTGCCCGCCGAAGGACACGCCACGAGCCCCGAGCAGGCGCTCAGCTTCGGTCCGCTGCTCGTGGGCCCCAAGGAGCTTCCTGAGCTCAAGGCCCGCGTGGTGGACCTGCAGCTGGTGGTCAACGTGATGGGTCAGGCGCGGGAGCTCGCGGACGAGCTGCTGCGCCCGGACGTCGAAGCGCCAGTGGCGCTGCGAGGCGGGCGCCGGCTGGTGCAGGTGGTGGAGCGGACGCCGCTGGACGAGGGCCCGTCGCCGCTGCGTGAGCAGGGCGTCTACCTCATCACTGGCGGCCTGGGCGGCATCGGCCGCACGCTCGCCGAGCTCTTCGCTCGCAAGGTGAAGGCCCGGCTCGCGCTGGTGTCGCGTTCGGCGGCCAGCGCGTCGCACGCGGAGCTTCAGCGCACGTTGGAAGGCCTGGGCGCGCAGGTGCTGCTGCTCAAGGCGGACACCACCGACGCCGGCCAGTTGCGCGCGGCCATCGCCCAGGTGCGGGAGCGCTTCGGCGCCTTGCATGGCGTGGTGCACGCGGCGGGTACGCTCGAGGACGGGCCGTTGGAGACGAAGACGCGCGACTCCGCCCTGCGGGTGCTCGCGCCCAAGGCGATGGGGGCGCTCGCGCTGGAAGAAGCGCTGCAAGGCGCGGCCCTGGACTTCTTCGTCAGCTTCGCGTCGACGAGCGCGTGGCTCGGGCCCCCGGGGCAGGTGGACTACGTCGCCGCCAACGCGTACCTGCTGGCTCAGGCGACACGGCTGGAGGCCACGGGCATCGCAAAGCGCGCACTCGCGCTGGGCTGGGGCGTGTGGCAGGAGGTCGGCATGGCCGCGGCGCAGCTCGCGCCGCAGTTGCCGCCCGGTGAGTCCGTCAGCCACCCGCTGCTCCAGCGGCGCGTGGAGGCCCCCGAAGGGCACCACGTCTTCCGCGCCATCTACGACGCGAAGGCCCACTGGGTGCTGGATGAGCACCGGATGCGCGGCGGAGGCCCCGTCCTCCCCGGCACGGCCTATGTCGAGCTGGCCCGCGCCGCCTGGGCGCTGGCACGTCCTGGCGAGCCGCTCGAGTTGTCGCAGCTCTCGCTGGTGTCACCGCTGGACGTCCCGGACGGCGAGGTACGGGAGGTGGAAATCGGGCTGGCGCCAGAGGGCGACGGCTTCACCTTCCGCGTGCGCAGCCGCGCCGCTGGAAACGCATGGACGGAGCACGCCACCGCGCGGCTCCACCAGGCCACGGGCCAGCGTCCCGCGGCGCTGAACGTGTCCGCGGCGAAGGTTCGCTGCGGTGAGCGGCCGCTGACCTTCGGCGAGGGCGAGCAGTCCCTGCCGCAGGACGCGCTCATCGCGTTCGGTCCGCGTTGGAAGGTGCTGCGCGACGCGGGCTTCGGCACGTCCGAGGCCCTGGGCCGTCTGGAGCTGCCCGCCGCCTACCGCGAGGACCTGTCGACGTACGGGATTCCGCCCGGGCTGCTGGACATCGCCTCCGGCTTTGCCTTCTCCCTGCTCCCCGACGCGGGCCAGCCGGGCAGGCTGCACGTGCCCGTCTCCTACCGGCAGCTTCAGGTCTGGGGCCCCTGGCCCCAGGTGGCGCTGAGCCACGTCCGCGTGCGGCAGGAGGAAGGCCGCGGCGCGCTGCTCGACGTCACGCTCACCGACACGGACGGGAATGTCTTCTGCGTCATCGAGGGCTACCTCGTCGCGTCCGTCGAGGCGCGGCGTTTCGGCCGCTCGCCGCAGAAGAAGGGCTCACTGCTGGAGAGCTGGCTGCCTTTGGGCATCAAGCCGGCGGAAGGCCAGGACGCCTTCCTGCGCGCGCTGGCCCTCCAGGGCACGTCCGCGCTCTTCGTCAGCTCCATGGATCTGCACACGCTCGCGGCCCGCATGCGCCCGAAGCCGGAGGCGAAGCCCGCGGCGACGGCGGCGGCCACCGCCCAGGCAGGCGCGCCGTCCGGCGTGGCGGCCGCGGACGCACCGCGCGACGACGTGGAGCGCAAGCTGGCGGAGCTGTGGCAGCAATTGCTCGGCGCGCCGAAGGTGGGGCTCAAGGACAACTTCTTCGAGCTGGGTGGACACTCGCTCATCGCGGTGCGCCTGTTCGCGCGCATCAAGAAGACGCTGGGCGCGGACCTGACGCTGGCGACCCTGTTCGAGGCCCCCACGCTGGAGCAGTGCGCCGCGCTGGTGCGTGAGGCCGCCGGAATTCCCTTCACGCCAGACGCCGCTCCGGGTGACGCGGCGCCCGCAATGCAGGCCCCGGGCGCCAAGGCGGCGCCGAAGAGCTGGTCTCCGCTCGTCACCATCCAGAAGGGCGGCAATGCCCTGCCCTTCTTCTGCGTTCACGGCGCGGGCGGCAACGTCCTCAACTTCCGCGAGCTGGCGCAGACGCTCGGCAAGGAGCAGCCCTTCTACGGGCTCCAGGCGCGCGGCGTGGACGGCAAGCTGCCCCCGGCCGACAGCATCGAGGAGATGGCGTCCATCTACCTGGAGAGCATCCGCCAGGTGCGGCCCCACGGCCCCTATCTGCTCGGCGGCTACTCCGGCGGCGGCGTGGTCGCCTACGAGATGGCGCAGCGGCTGCGCGCGCTGGGCGAGCCCGTGGCCCTGGTCGCGTTCCTGGACACCTTCCACCCGGCCACCCAGGAGCGGCGCCAGTCGCTCAA
This sequence comes from Myxococcus virescens, assembly GCF_900101905.1. Lineage (NCBI taxonomy): Bacteria > Pseudomonadati > Myxococcota > Myxococcia > Myxococcales > Myxococcaceae > Myxococcus > Myxococcus virescens. The sequence goes on from NZ_FNAJ01000003.1 coordinate 35,923, forward strand.
CGAGCGCCTGCGGGAGCTCCGCCGGGAAGGCGCGACCAGCTACGTCAGCCGGAAGCTGCGCACCAAGATGGAGCGCGACGGCACCCGGCTGTGGAGCCAGCTCAAGCTGCGCTGGTACGAGCAGCGCGGCGAAGCGCTCCCCATCGAGCTGCGCAACCTCCAGCTCACCGAGCGCTTCCAGCTCCTGGCCAGCCGCTACGTGCCGAGCCCCTATGCCGGCCCCGTGACGCTGTTCCGCGCGCAGGAGATTCACGCCATCTACGCGCACATGGGCACCAGCCTGGGCTGGGAGCCGCTGGTGCCGCTGCTGAACATCCGCGAGGTGCCGGGTGACCACGACAGCCTAGTCCGCGAGCCCAACGTCCACGTCCTGGGGCGGCTGCTCCGGGAGGCCCTGGACGAGGCCCAGCGCGGAGCGAGCGGAGAGGTTCGATGGACTGGTTCAAGGTAGAGACATCGAGCCGCGAGGTCAGGAGGTGGAACGCTCGGAACGCGACCCCCGCAACCGCCGTCATACTGCTGGTGGGGATCATCATCATGGGATGGCCTCGATTCGACCCTGAATTCCCGGGCCCGTTCCCGTACACCGGCACACCGCTGACCGCGGAGGAGCGGAGCGGGCTGACGTCCGACGGATGGACCCTGACGGGCCCGGACGAGGCGCCCTGGAACCTCGCGCTGACGCGCCCTCCCGCGGCCGGTGAGACACGGTGGCTGGTCTACTTCGGCGGTAACACCCCGGGGTATCTCGCCGAGGCGAAGTCCGTCCTGAGCACGCTCGACCAGGGGCGCGGGTGGGGCCTCGCCGCGTTCGCGCCGCCCGGCTTCGACGGTTCACCGGGAGAGCCCTCCCCCGAAGCGCTCCGCGACAGCGCCGTGAACGCCATGCACTGGTTGGTGACGGCGCACCCCGCCGCGGCCCAGGGCATCCATCTGGTGGGCTTCTCCATGGGCAGCATGGCGGCGCTCAGCGCGGCTGGCGCGTTGCAAGAACGCGACACCCCCGCCAAGGGACTGGTGCTGTTCGCGCCCTTCCACCGGATGAAGGTGAGGCCCGCGGGCCTCATGGGCCGCGTCTTCGGACGGCATGAGTACGACAACCGGCCGCTGCTGCGGACCCACCGGAAGGTTCCCACCCTCGTGCTGCACGGCGGTGCCGACAGCGCGCTGCCGCTCGTCCAGGGCGAGCTCGTCAGGCGTGGGCTGGGCGCGCGGTTGATGACGTACCCCGGCATCGGGCACGCCGAGCTCTTGAAGCATCCCCCCGCGCTCGCTGACGCCCGGCAAGGCCTGGGCTTGTGAGCCGGGGGCACCCGAATCGCAGCACCACAGGAGGCACAGCATGAGCGCGGCTCCGGAGTCGCCCCGTTGTTTCATCATCGGCGAGGGCACCCTCGTCGTCCCCTGCGCGCAGGCCCTCACCGAGCGCGGCGTCCAGATTCTCGGGCTCGTCACGCGCGAGCCCGCGCTCCAGAAGTGGGCGGAGGAGCAGGGCGTGCCGCACGTGCCGCCCGGCGAGCAGGTGCTGCCGTTCCTGTCCCAGGCGCCCTTCGACTGGCTCTTCAGCATCGTCAACCTGAGCATGGTGAAGGAGGACATCCTCCGCCTGCCCCGGCGCATGGCCATCAACTTCCACGACGGCCCGCTGCCCCGCTACGCCGGCCTCAACGTCACGTCGTGGGCGCTGCTGAACCGGGAGCCCCGGCACGGCGTCACCTGGCACGAGATGACGACGGGCGCGGACGAGGGCCGCATCCTGAAGCAGCGCCTCTTCGACATCGCCCCCGGCGAGACGGCCTTCAGCCTCAATGCCCGCTGCTACACGCTGGGCATGGAGACCTTCGCGGAGCTCGCGGAGGAGCTGGTCGCGGGCACGTCCGAGGCGAAGGCGCAGGACTTCTCGCAGCGCAGCTACTTCGGCCTCGCGCAGCGCCCGGAGGCCGCGGCCGTGCTGGACCTCCACGGCGACGTGGACGTGGCGCACGCGCTGGTGTCGGCGCTGGACTACGGCGGCTACCCCAACCCGCTCGCCTTCGCGAAGGTGTGGCTGGGCAACGGGCCCGTCGCCATCTCCGAGGCGCGGCGCGCCGAACCCGCCTCCGAGGCGGCCCCGGGCACCGTGCTCGACATCGAAGGGGACGCGCTGACTGTCGCGCTCCTGGGCGGAGACCTCACGCTGAAGGGCCCCAAGGGCCAGTGCGGCGCGCCGCTGTCGTGGGCCGACCTGCTTGGCGCGCGGATGCTCGCCCGGGGTGACGTCCTGCCCCCGGCCCCACCGGAGCTGCGCGCCCGGCTGACCGAGGTGAGCGCCCAGGCCGGCAAGGCGGAGTCCTTCTTCCTGCGCCGGCTGGAGACGCTCTCCCCGCCCGACCTCCCCTTCCTGGGCGGCAGCTCCAAGGACGTGGGCACGCACACGCTGAAGTTCGAGGCCACGGACGTCCCCGCGGCATGGGCCACCGACCTGCCCCCCGAGGAGCGGCTGCTCTTCACGGCTGCCGCCTTCCTGGCGCGTCTGTCCCCCGAGCCCCGCTTCGACGTGGGCTACGCGGACGCCTCCACGCGCGCCCGCATCACCGGCGCGGAGGGCTTCTTCGCCTCACAGCTCCCGCTGCGCGTCGAGCTGCCCATGAAGGAGGCGCCGGAGCTGGCCGCGGGCACCTTCCGCAAGGCGCTGACGCAGCTGCGCGACAAGGGCGTGCTCGCCCGGGACGTCCTGGGCCGCTCCGCGCAGCTCTCCAACCTCCAGCGCCACGCCGGTGAGGTGGCGTACCCCGTCGCGCTGCGCATCAACGCGCCGGGTGAAGCAAGCGGCCCGGTGGGCGGCGCGGCGCTCGTCATCGAGGTGGACGCCCAAGGCCGTCACGCCCACCTGCACTTCGACGCCACGCGCGTGGACAAAGCCCGCGTGGACGACGTGGCGCGGCAGCTTGGCGCGTTCCTCGCCTCGCTCCGGGACGCGCCGGGCAAGGCCGTGGGCGAGCATGACCTGCTGGGCGCGGAGGAGCGCCAGCTCCTGGCGCGCTGGAACGACACGCGCCGCGACTTCCCCCGTGACGCCACCCTGGCCTCGCTCTTCCAGGCGCAGGCGCGGCGCACGCCGGACGACACCGCGCTCATCTGTCGGGGCGCCTCGCTGACCTACCGCGAGCTGGACGCGCGCGCGGAGGTGCTCGCGCGGTACCTGCGCGGCGCGGGCGTGGGCCGCGACGTGCGCGTGGGCATCTTCATGGAGCGCTCGCTGGAGATGATGGTGGGCGTGCTGGCCACGCACAAGGCGGGCGGCTGCTACGTGCCGTTGGACCCGGCCTATCCCGCCGAGCGCATCGCTTTCATGGTGGAGGACGCGGGCTGCCACCTGGTCCTCACCCAGGAGCGGCTGCTGTCGCGCGTGCCGTCCGCGGCGAAGGCCGTGCTCGCGGTGGACCAGCAGAGGGAGCGCATCGCCGCCGCGCCGGAGGCCCAGACGCCGCCGGCCACGCCGGACAGCCTGGCCTACGTCATCTACACCTCGGGCAGCACGGGCAAGCCCAAGGGGGTGATGATTGAGCACCGCAACGTCGTGAACTTCGGCGTTGGCATGGACGAGCGCCTGGGCACGGAGCGCGGCACCTGGCTGGCGGTGACAAGCCTCAACTTCGACATCTCCGTGCTGGAGCTGCTCTGGACGCTCACGCGCGGCTTCACGGTGGTGCTGCACGCGGAGCGGCACGACACAGCGCAGGCCGGCAAGTACGCCTCGCGCGCCATGGAGTTCAGTCTCTTCTACTTCTCCAGTGATGAAGGCGAGCGCCCCGAGGGCCGCTATGACCTGCTCATGGAGAGCGCGCGCTTCGCGGACACGAACGGCTTCTGCGCCGTGTGGACGCCGGAGCGGCACTTCCACGCGTTCGGCGGACTCTTCCCCAACCCGGCTGTGACGTCGGCCGCGCTGGCGGCGGTGACGCGCAACGTGCAGCTCCGCGCCGGCAGCCTCGTGTCGCCGCTGCACCCCACGCTGCGCATCGCCGAGGACTGGTCCGTGGTGGACAACATCTCCCACGGCCGCGTGGGCATTTCGTTCGCCGCGGGCTGGCAGCCCAACGACTTCGCGCTGCGTCCGGAGACCTTCCCGGACCGCAAGCGCATCATGTTCCAGCAGATTGAAGACGTGCGCCGGCTGTGGCGTGGCGAGGCGCTGGAGACGAAGAGCGGCACGGGCCACACCGTGAAGCTGCGCACCCTGCCCCGCCCGGTGCAGAAAGAGCTGCCCATCTGGGTCACCACCGCGGGCAACCCGGAGACCTTCGAGGAAGCGGCGCGCGCGGGCTGCCACGTCCTCACCCACCTGCTGGGCCAGTCGGTGGAAGAGGTGGCGCAGAAGATTGCCCTGTACCGGGAGACGTGGGCCAAGGCCGGCCACCCCGGCAAGGGCACCGTGTCACTGATGCTGCACACCTTCGTCGGTGACTCCGAGGCGTCCGTGAAGGAGGTCGTCCGCGAGCCGATGAAGTCGTACCTCAGGTCGTCGGTGGGCCTCATCAAGGAGGCGGCCTGGAGCTTCCCGGCCTTCAAGGCGCAGACGACGCTGGCCAACGGCAACTTCGGCACCGACCACCTGTCCGCCGAGGAGATGGACGCGCTGCTCGACTTCTCCTTCGAGCGCTACTTCCAGTCCTCCGGCCTGTTCGGCAGCGTGGATGCGTGCGTCGCGATCGTGGACCGGCTCAAGGGCCTGGACGTGGACGAGATTGCCTGCCTCGTGGACTTCGGGGTGCCCACGGAGCTGGTGATGAAGCACCTGCCGCTGCTGGCCGAGGTGCGCCAGCGCGCCAACTCGGGCGTGGGCCAGCCGGGCGCCGAGCCCGAGCTGGACGGCTCCATCCCCGCGCTGCTGGAGCGTCACGCGGTGACGCACCTCCAGTGCACGCCGTCCCAGGCGAGCATGCTCTTGGCCGAGGAGCGCTCGCGCGAGGGCCTCAAGCGGCTGAAGAAGATGATGGTGGGCGGCGAGGCCTTCCCCGTCCCGCTGGCGCGTCAGCTCTCCGAGACGGTGTCCGGCGACGTCATCAACATGTACGGCCCCACCGAGACGACCATCTGGTCCTCCACGCACCCGGTGAAGAACGTGGGCGAAGGCGTCCCTATCGGTACGCCCATCGCGAACACGCAACTCTACGTCCTGGATGCGCAGCAGCGTCCGCTGCCCATTGGCGCGGCGGGTGAGCTGTACATCGGCGGCGAGGGCGTGGTGCGGGGCTACCACCACCGTCCGGAGCTGGACCGCGAGCGCTTCGTGCCGGACCCGTTCTCCTCCCAGCCGGGCGCGCGGATGTACCGCACCGGCGATGCCGCGCGGTGGAGGCACGACGGTCTGGTGGAGTACATCGGCCGGCTGGACCACCAGGTGAAGGTGCGCGGCTTCCGCATCGAGCTGGGCGAAATCGAATCCCGGCTGGGCGAACACCCCGCCGTGCGGGAGACGGTGGTCATCGTCCGCGAGGACATCCCGGGCGACAAGCGGCTGGTGGCCTACCTCATCGCGAAGCCGGGCGAGCCGCCCGCGGCGGATGCGCTGCGCGAGTTCCTGCGCACCAGGCTGCCCGAGTACATGGTGCCGCAGGCCTTCGTGACGCTGAACACCTTCCCCCAGACGCCGAACAAGAAGGTGGACCGCAAGGCCCTGCCACCTCCGGAGCAGGCGCAGGCGCGCGGGGAGCTGGTCCGCCCGGAAGGCGAGACGGAGGCGCTGATTGCCGGCATCTGGCAGGACGTGCTCAAGCTCGACAAGGTCGGCGTGGAGGACAAGTTCGTCGACCTGGGGGGCCACTCGCTGCTGATGGTGCAGGTGCTGGAGAGGCTCAAGGCCCAGGTGGAGAAGCCCCTCACGCTGGTGGACCTGTTCCGCTACCCCACCATCCGCGCCCTCTCCGGGTTCCTGTCGGGAGACAGCGGCGAGGAAGAAGCGCTCAAGGAAGTCGCGGCGCGCGGTGAGGCCCGGGCCGCGGCTCGCCGGGCGATGCAGCAGCGCCGGCGCCGGTAGACGTCCATTGCCGCAGGACTCGCACTCCAGGGATGGCCTGTCATCAATAACAGGCCGCTTCCACGATTCCTGGAGTGCCTCATGCGCTTCAAAGCCTTGCTGTGTACCGCGCGCTGTTCCGCAGTGCCCTGGAGACAGCACCGCCCTTTGAGGCGAGCGCACATTCCGCTCCAGGACAGGCCCCGCTCAACAGCGCGGGCTTCCAGACATTCGCGCCGACGTTCACCTCGGCCCACGGGGCTGCCCCCGTTCCAACGGCCAAACGGCCCGTGTTTCCGTCGCGCCCGGCACAACCTCCTGGAATGTCCACCCCCACCCCACCCAGGGAGTTCCGAGCATGGCCGAAGCAATGCAGATCGACTTCAACAAGTTCGAGGGAACCGTCCCCTACAAGAACATCGACTTTCTTGGCAGGTGCTACGACGTCATCCGAATCAACCCGCTGGACCTGAGCCAGCGCATCCGGGACGGCGGAGGCGCCACGACCGAGAGCATCGTCCAGATTCCCCCGGAGTCCTGCACGCAGCTCACTCCGGACAAGAGTCTCTACATCCCCGAAGGGACGCGTTACCTCTCTGAATCCCGGGGCGAGCGCACCTCTCGCACGCAGACGTGGTTCTCCTCCTTCGACTTCTCGCACAGCTTCGAGCACACCGTCAGCGCGGGGCTGGACATCCCGGGACTGGTGTCATTCAGCGCCAGCCTCACGTATCGGCAGTTCGAGAAGACCAGCAGCTCGAATGAAACCATCGAGACCTTCGTCCAGAGCTTCTTCGAGGATTGCTCGATTGAGCTCAACCACGACTTCACCAAGAAGCTGCCGCTGAGCAGCCGGTTCACCCAGGAGGTGGCGAAGCTCACGTCGGAGAACGCCTGCGCCGCGTTCATCAAGACCTTCGGCACGCACTACGCCCGGGAGGTCACGTTCGGTGGACGGATGTACCAGCGCGTCCACATCTCCTCCAAGGAGTACTCCAGGTTCGTGGAGCGGGGCGTCGACATCTCCACCTCGGCGTCGGCCACCTACCAGGGCGCCACCGCCAATACGGGAACGAACACCTCCACGTCCTCCAGCTCCGCGTTCAAGCAGTCCAGCGGGCTGACCATCGACAGCATCCAGTGGGTGGGCGGCACGCCCAGCACGGACTTCAATGAGTGGGTGAAGAGCATCCGGCAGGACCCCAAGCCGCTCAAGCTTGATTTGAAGCCGCTGTACGAGCTCTTCACGGCCGAATACTTCCCCCAGGACTCGGACATCCAGAAGAAGAAGACCTGGATGATGCAAGCCGTCGACACGCACATCCGGACCGAGGGCTTCACCCGCCCCGATGTCTCCTCGATGGCGAACAAGGAGTTCTACCTCCGAAGCCGCTGGAGGGCCGACCCCGGCGAGAAGCGCGTCAACAAGCACTTGAGCTTCGATGGGGAGAACGTGAAGTTGTACCCGGAGGACAACACGAACGACCTCGTCCCCTGGAAGCTGATTCCCGTGCCCGGCAAGTCGGACGAGTACTACATCCGCAGCCGCTGGCGCGCGGACCTGGGCGAAAAGCGGCTGGACTACCACCTGTCATTCGATGGCAACACGCTCAAGCTCTTCCACCGGGACAACGTGGCGGACCTCGTCCCCTGGAAGTTCATCCCCGTGCCGGGCAAGAAGGATGAGTTCTACATCCGCAACCGCTGGCGGGCCGAGAAGGGCGACGATCGCGCGGACAAGACGCTCTCGTTCGACGGGGACAGCGGCAAGCTCTTCCCCAAGGACGACTACTACAACCTCGTCCCGTGGAAGCTGGAGCCTGCGAAGTCCTGACCTGCACGCATAGGCCGGAGCGGTGCGAGGTGTCTCGCGCCGCTCCGGCGGGCCCGCCGTCATGCCTTGCCTCGGCGGGCCATGTGCTGCCCGGTCAGCGAGCGCGGGTGCGTCGCGAGCTGAGCCGGAAGGCCTTCGAAGACGACCTGTCCGCCCTCATGCCCGGCGCCGGGCCCCAGGTCGATGACCCAGTCCGCGCGGGACACCACGTCGAGGTTGTGCTCGATGACGATGACCGTCGACCCGGCATCCACCAACCGGTCGAACAGGCCAATCAACGTGTCCACGTCGTTCATGTGCAGGCCCGTGGTGGGCTCATCGAGCACGTAGATGTTCCCGGAACGGCCCAGCTCGGCGGCGAGCTTCAACCGCTGGCGCTCACCGCCCGACAGCGTTGACAGCGGCTGCCCCAGCGTGAGGTAGCCGAGCCCGACGTCATCCAGCCCCTGGAGGATCTTGGCAATCGCCGGTTCGGTGAAGAAGGCCACCGCATCACTGACGGCCATCTCGTAGACGTCGCTGATGGACTTGCCGCGCAGCCGGTGCGCCAGCACTTCCTCGGTGAACCGCTTGCCCTCGCATGTCTCGCAGACAGTCACCATCGGGTCCAGGTGCGCCAGGTCCGTGTAGATGACGCCCAGGCCACTGCAGTCCGGGCAGGCCCCCTTCGAGTTGGCGGAGAACAGCGCGGCATCCACCTTGTTCGCCTTGGCGAAGGCCTTGCGCACGTTGTCGAGAATGCCGGTGTACGTGGCGGTGTTGGAGCGGCGCGAGCCCCGAGCCAGGTTCTGGTCGATGATGATGGTCTCGGGGTACGCCTTGGGCAGGCAGCCCTGAATCAGCGACGACTTCCCCGAGCCCGCCACGCCCGTCACCACCGTGAGCACACCCCGCGGAATCGAAACAGACAGGTCCTGGAGGTTGTTGAGCCGGGCGCCCTTGATTTGAAGCTGCCCCGTGGGCTTGCGAGGCGACGTCTTCAGCGGCTGGTGCTTCTTCATGTGGTTGCCCGTGAGCGTGCCCGAGGTCAGCAGCCCCTCGTAGGTGCCCTCGAAGACGACCTGTCCACCCTTGTTGCCGGCCTTGGGCCCCATGTCGACCACATGGTCCGCAATGGCAATCATGTCCGGCTTGTGCTCCACGATGAGCACGGTGTTGCCCTTGTCGCGCAGCTGCTGCATCAGGCCCGCGAGCCGGCCCACGTCGTGCGGGTGGAGCCCCACGCTGGGCTCATCAAAGATGTACGTCACATCGGTGAGGCTGGAGCCCAGGTGGCGCACCATCTTCACCCGCTGGCTCTCTCCACCCGACAGCGTCGAACTCTCGCGATCCAGGCTGAGGTACCCCAGGCCAATGGTCACCAGGTTGTCGAGCCGGTGGGCCAGGGCCTCCAGCATGGGCCCCACGGACGGAGCGGCAATCTTCCGGACGAACGTGGCGAGGTCCGACACCTGCATCGCGGAGCACTCCGCGATGTTCTTGCCCTGGATGTGGCTGCCGAGCGCTGCCTGGTTGAGGCGCCCACCCTTGCAGGAGGGACAGATGGCTCGGGTGAAGATGCGCTCGTATTCGGCGCGGACGTGCGGCTGGACCGTCTCAGGGTCCTTGGAACCCAGCGTCCGGCGCAGCTTGGGGACAAGGCCCTCGTAGGTGAGGTTCATCTTGTCGAGCTTGATCTTCCGGCCGTCGTCCAGGTGGAGGAGCTTCTCCATCTCCTCCTTCGTGTACTTGGACAGCTTCTTGTCGACGTCGAAGTAGCCCGAGCGTGCGTAGATGGCCCAGTACCAACTGTCGACCGCATAGTCCCTGGGCAGGATGGCGCCCTCGTTGAGGGACTTGGACGTGTCGATGACGGCGTCCATGTCCATGGACGCGACCTGACCGATGCCCTCGCACTCCGAACAAAGCCCCCGGGGGTCGTTGTAGGAATAGAAGCCCGGGCTGCCCAGGTGCGGCTCGGCGAGGCGTGAGAACACCACGCGGAGCATCTGCGCGGCGTCGGTGACGGTGGCGACCGTGGAGCGTGAGTTCCCGCCCAGCCGCTGCTGGTCCACGATGATGGCGGCGGAGATGTTCTCCAGGCTCTCCGCGTCCGGCTGGCCGTAGTGCGGCATGAACTGCTGCACGAAGGCCGGATAGGTCTCGTTGATGAGCCGCTGGCTCTCGGCCGCGATGGTGCCGAAAACCAGGGACGACTTGCCCGAACCCGAGACGCCCGTGAAGACCGTGATCTTCCGCTTGGGGATGTCGAGCGAGACATTCTTCAGGTTGTTCTCGCGTGCCCCGCGAATCTTGATGGAGCCGTACATGGTTGGCTTCTCCTTGGAGTGACGCCCTGCCCGCGGACGCGGTGCGTCCACAAGCGGGCTTCCCGCAAATCGCTCGACATCTTTTCAGCCGCGCCGTAACTTCGTACGGCGCACGAGGTTTAGCATAACAACCCCGTACGCTGTAAATAGTTATCCTGAGGTACGGATGAGCGACGAGATTTCCGGCCGGGGCGACCCGTTGAAATCACTGCAGTTGCTATGGGGACGGGCCGAGGCACCAAAGCGCGGCCCGAAGGCAAAGGCCAGCGTCGCGGAGCTGGTGTCAGCCGCCGTCACCATCGCGGATGCCGAGGGGCTCGAAGCGGTCAGCACGCGTCGCGTCGCGGAGGCGGTGGGCATCTCCCCCATGTCGTTCTACACGCACATCCCCGGCAAGGCCGAGCTGCTGGACTTGATGATGGATGTCGTGTCCGGCGAAATCCTGAAGGACCGGCCCGCCTTCAAGCCCGCCCACTGGCGCGCCAACCTGACGCGGGTGGCGACGGACTATCGCGACTTCTACCTGACCCACCCGTGGGTGATTCCACTCGCGACCCACCGCACCGTGCTGGGCCCGAACACCTTCCGTTCCGCCGACATCGCGTTGAGTGCCATTGAAGGCCTGGGGCTCTCGGACCTCGAGATGGACCGGATCATCACCCTGGTCCTCGACTACGTCCACGGCGCGGTCCGCAACGCGGCCCGGGAGAAGATGGTCAAGGACCTGACCGGCATGACGGACGAGGAGTGGTGGTACCGCGTCGCCCCCTTCCTCGAAACCGTCGACTTCACGCCCTACCCCGTCCTGTCCCGCGTCGGGAAGACCGCGGGAGAGACCTACGGGGCACACGACCCCAAGGGAGCGTTTGCCTTCGGTCTCGAGCGAGTGCTCGATGGACTGGCGGTATTCATCGACGGGAAGGCACCGGGAAAGAAGCGGCGCTGAGTCCCCAGGCGGTGAGCGTCAAGCGCGTTGTGAGCCTTTCAGACGCGACGCGGAGTGGTTGCGCGGCAGGCGAGCGATTCGTCACTCAATCGTGGAGCTCGTCACGACGATGGGCGTGTCATCGTGATTCGAAATCTGTGGATGCGTCGGGTACCACGACCCGCCCGTATTGTTCCGAATCACGGAGCGGTCGATGCGGATATCACCCGAGTGGTCATTGCTCACGAAGAAGATGGCACTGCCGTGCGCATTGACCTCGTTGTGCTCAATCCGAGTGCCACACAGTGACAGCGTCATCGTGTTCCCATCGTTGTAGATGGCCCCGCCACTGCCCCCACCCGGAGTCCCCGGCCGCGCGGGATTGGCGCCATTGCCAACTGCCCGGTTGTGGGAGAACAGGCTGTTGATGATGGTCCACGACACGCCGATGCTGCTGATGCCACCGCCGTTGGAGCAAGCACCGCCATAACCGGCCTTGCCACCGAAGGTCGTGTTCACCACGTACACGGGCTGGTTCCGGTGCTGGCTGAACGCACGAAGCGCGGCGCCGCCCACGTCCGGCCCCACATCCGCGCAGACGTTGTTGAAGAACCGGGAGTTGATGACCTTCAAGCGCCCGCCGCGCACCCAGACCGCGCCGCCGCCGTCGAACTCGGCCTCCGTCTTGGAGCTGGCATCCACGAACGTCAGGTTCTGCAGCGTCAGTCGAGGGTGGTCCTGGTCCTGGCAGTGCGCCGTCGTCCACACCTGCTCCCGGTCGCAGGTGTTCATGTACAGGATGCGATGCCGCCCCGCCCCGCTCAGCGTCACCAGCCCCTTGCCGTCGATGACGATCTCCGGCCCGGTGTCGTTGAAGATCTTCGCCGTCCGCTCCAGGGTGATGGTGACGGGCTCGGGACCACAGTCGAAGGTGATGACCCCGCCCCGCGCCACGGCCTGGATGAACGCGTCACTGGTACAGCTCTCCGGACTGCCCGTGCCGACGACCGTGGTGGGCCGGGAGACGTCCGCGAGGCCAGCCTCGGCCGGGATGGCGCACGTGGCCTCCGGGTTCTGATTCCCGGCGGGAGGCCCATCCTTGGGATTCGTCAGGGGGTTGGGCGTGTCCACGCCCCCGTCGTCCTCCGAGCACCCCATCCCACCGGCGAAGGAAAGTCCGAGAAGCACGAGCGCGGGCAGCCGACGAAATCTCTCAAGGTGCATGAAGCCTCCAGTACGCCCCAGTGTAGCTCCGCGCTGCGCAACGGCCCCGGGGCGTCTGTCTGGAGTCTACCGAACCGTCACGGCTGCCCGCCGAGCCACGGGCCCCACTGGACGATCCGACTGCCGCCCGCGGACTCACGCTGCCCACCGGGGCCCACGCGCTCGGAGCCGCTGGAGAGCGACTGGAAGCGCGCTTCATACGGCAGGCCCGCGAGCCCCGGCGCCCAGGGCTCCGCCGCGTAGGTGTCCATGAAGACGTGCTGCGTGCCCTCCAGGTCCTCCGTGCGTTGGTCCGTGATGGCGGGCACGTTCCGGTCTCCCACGGTGAAGGTGCCACGGGCGCCGTCCTTGGAGGGAGGCCACTCGCCCGAAACCAGCGCCTCCCAAGGAAGGCCCATCACCACCTCCTCCAGGGACTCAGGCTCCACCTTGGAGAAGTCGGCACACGGCTCGCTCCCAGTGCCCAACGGACCCTCCGCGCGCAGGATGTAGCCGCGCTCCGCGGTGAAACACACGCGCAGCACCTCGTGCGTGGGCGCCATGTCCACCTTCCTGTCGTAGTACGCGCCGGGCCCCAGGGGCCGCTCCAGCGCGGGCGCGGGGGCGCTGGCCTCGGAGGAACCCTCCTGGAACTCACGCAGCGACAGCTTGACGCCGCCCGGCGTCCGGAACCCGGCTGACTCCGTGCTGGCCTCCAGCAGGCCACGCGTCAGGTAGAGCAATGCCGAATCATTGGCATACACGCGCGTGCGCAGCGGACCGTCCACGGGCCGTTGATCGCTGACATAGCGAGTGGCCTCCCAGTTGCGCCCGGAGAAGGAAGGACGCTCCGCCGTCACCTGCCCTGGACGCGGCACGTCCAGCGAGCGCGTCATGTCTGAGCGCACGGGAACCACCAGGTCCTGCGCCAGCCGCGTCTGCGTCAACGGATTGCCCGCCGCGTCCGTGAAGGCCACCCGCACATAGACCCAGGGCTGCTGGACGGACACGACCTCCAGCGTCAACTGGCCGTCGAGCGTGCGCGCGGCGTCAGCCGCACCGGGGGTGGGGCCCTGGGTCGCGGAGAAGGCATAGGTGACGCGGTCGCCCACGCGGGCACGCTTCCAGGCCTCCGCGGCCTGCTGAGAAGCGGAGGTCTGGCTCTGAGAGTCAATGAGCGAGGGATTGCTCGACATCGTGCTCCCACAGCCAGGAAGGAACGACAGGGCCGCGCCCAGCAGCGCGGCGACAGGACAGGTGACGTGGCGCATTTGCATATGCGACTGAATACACCGACAGTGTATTCACGTACACCTCTCGTCAGAGGGGAGTGTCCTTTCTCACCTCATTACAGGACTGTAGTTTGTTTTCACTTGCGACAGATGATGCCTGGGGTGTCTTTGCCCCATGGGGTGAGTGACCGATAAACAGACATCACTGTGTGGTTTTGAAACGCCTGGCCGTCTCCAGGGAATCCGAAGCAATCACGCGGGCTTGTGGCGACTGGCGTCAACTCTATTTACGCGCCCGTGACACGGGCCTGGAGCGCAGGCACTCCACGCTAGTCAACTATTTCTGGTTTCTCGCTCTACGGGACTCATTGGCCTACCATTTGCTCATGGGCCGGGACGCGCCTCGCCGCGGCTGGTGGATACCAGGCGGACGGCGCGTCCCCCCGCAGTCAAAACGGACGAGGAATCTCCGATGCCCATGTTCCAGAAGATGTTCAAGGGAGCTGCAGTCCTCGCGGTGACCGGTAGCATGATGCTGACGGGCTGCGGCACTGACGTGCAGGCCGATTCGCAGCACGAGCATGAAGAGATCATCTCCAACCTGGTCGAGGCCGGCTTCCCGGCGGACGACATCCTGGTCTCCGACGGCCAGGTGTACGTGGGTCGCGACTCGCACGTGACGCTCGAGGCGTCCCGCGAGATGCTCCAGACGGACCTGAAGACGCAGGAGCAGTACCGCACGACGAACCTCGTCTCCTCCTCCATCACCCGCATCTGCATCGTCCCGAACTCCGCGTACGCCGCCAACTCCACGCTGATGTCCGCCCTTGACCGGGCGATCGCCAACTACAACGCGCTGGGCCTGTCGTTCACCATGCAGCGCGGCGGCTCCGGCTGCAGCGCGACCATCTCCGCGCGCACCATGTCCGGCGCTGGCGGCTCGGCGGGCTTCCCCTCCGGCGGCCGTCCCTACGGCATCATCAACATCGGCACCGGCACCGCCACCTACGGCGTGGCCGTGGTCGAGCACGTCGTGACCCACGAGCTGGGCCACGCCGTGGGCCTGCGTCACTCTGACTACTACAACCGCAGCATCAGCTGCGGTGGCGCGGCCACCAACGAGGGCAGCGCGGGCGTTGGCGCCATCCACATCCCGGGCACGCCGACCACGGCCACCCGCGGCGGCTCGCTCATGAACTCCTGCTTCGGCTCGTCCGAGACGGGTAACTTCAAGAGCTCCGACGTCACGGCGCTCCAGTACCTGTACTGAGTCATGGCGCGACGCCCCACAGACATCCACGTGACGCTGTGGGGTTCGCTCCTCGCTGGGACCGTCTTCCTGGGCCTCACCGCCTGCGGAGGACGGTCCGAGCCCACCGAGCCTGCGGTCTGTGAGCCACCCGCCAGTCCGGAGGTTCGTGCTTTCGCGCAGTGCGGTCCGACGCTCGACTTCACTCCCATCAACAGCTACGTCGGCGAGTTCTCGGACGTCATCCAGGACCGGGAAGACGCCGTCGTGCTCATTGACGGGCGCTGCACCGGAACGCTGATTCAAGCAAGCGCGGGCCCCGTGGTGCTCACCGCGGGCCACTGTGTCAACCTCGGGGACATCCCGCTCATCGTCTTCAACTTCGAGGACGACGCGGACGGCGACCCTTTGATTACGGAGGGCACCGTCATCGAGCAGTCGATGGAGCCGGACTACGCGCTCATCCAGCTCGACGTCCTCCCGGACGTCAGGCCCATCCGGCTGACGGCCCAGGCCACCGAGAAACTGGCCATCATCCAGCACCCCCGCGGACGCCCCAAGGTCATTGCCGAGGGCCGGTATCTGGACGCGTGCAACAACCTCTTCTTCTACGGGGACCTGGACACGCTGGTCGGCAGCTCCGGCGCGGGCGTACTCAACCAGCAAGGGCACCTGCTGGGCGTCCACACCGACGGAGACTGTGAGGTCAACGGCCGGGGCTCCAATCGGGGCGCGCCCGCGGAGGTCATCGTCGAAGCCTCCGCGTATCTGCAAATCGAAGACATCGCCGTGCCGTCCACGGTGACGCGCACGAAGGGGGCGGACGCCCCATCCGCGCGGCTCGCACCCTGAGTGCCGGGCCGCGGCTGCGCCGGAAGGGTGAGGGTCATCTTCACCGAACGGTGCGTTGGCCGTCGGGCAGACGAGCAAAAGGCTCCTGCTGTTTGAACACAAATCAAGCAGCGGCGCCCACACCTCGATGTCACTCGACGCGCTCTGCGCGACATGCGAGACGCTGGCGCGAGCCGAGGCATTGCCGCGCCCGCCTCTCGGAGTCGACGCCCCATGGAAGTCGCAGCATCCCCGAAAGCCGATCCACACGGCGCACCGTCGCTGGGGCTGTTCCGGCTCACGTGGCCCATCTTCCTGGAGCTGCTGCTCTTCATGATGATGGGCACGGCGGACACGCTGATGCTCAGCGGCGTGTCGGATGACGCCGTCGCCTCGGTGGGCGTCGTCAATCAGTACGTCTTCATCTGCATCCTCATCATGGAGGTCGTGGGTCACGGCGCGGCCATCGTCGTGGCCCAGTACCTGGGCGCGCGCAAACAGACAGAGGCCGCGCGCATCTCCGCCATCGCCGTCACCCTGAACCTCGCGCTCGGCATCACCGTCAGCGCGGGGCTGCTGCTCAGCGGGGATGCCATCCTGGGCGGGATGAACCTTCAGGGCCACATGCTGGCGTACGCCAAGACGTACCTGCACATCGTCGGCGGCTTCCTGTTCCTCCAGGCCCTCATCAACGTCTTCGCCGGGCTGCTGCGCACCTACGGCTTCACACGCGCGTCCATGTTCGTCTCCCTGGGAATGAACGTGCTGCACGTGGGTGGCAACTACGTGCTCATCGCCGGCCACTTCGGCTTCCCCGCGATGGGCGTGGCGGGCGCGGCCATCTCCACCGTGGTGAGCCGGGCCATCGCGCTGGGGGTCTTCGTCTACGTCCTGTACCGGGTGATGCCGGTGAAGATGGCGCCGCGCGACTACGTGACGTTCTCCAAGGACTACGTCCGCAAGATTCTCAAGGTCGGCCTGCCCTCCGCCTTCGAGCAGGCCACGTACCAGGGCTGCCAGACGGTGTTCCTGTACTACGTGACGTTCCTGGGCGCGGTGGCGCTGGCGTCCCGACAGTACGCACACGCCATCTCCCAGTATGTCTTCCTGTGCAGCCTGGCCATTGGCATGGGGACGTCCATCATCGTGGGCAGGCTGGTGGGCGCCAACCGCGCCGACGACGCGTACCAGCAGGCCCTGCGCAGCCTGAAGTGGGGCCTGGCCATCACCCTGGTCGTGGACGTGGCCGTCGTCCTCCTCCGCGTCCCCATCGTCTCGCTCTTCACCGAGAACGCCGACATCGTCCGGCTGACAGCGCAGGTCATCGTCATCGGGCTCGCGCTGGAGACGGGGCGCTGCTTCAACCTGGTGCTCATCAACGCCCTGCGCGCCGCGGGTGACGCGACGTTCACCGTCTACATGGGCATCGCGTCCATGGTCTGCATGAGCCTGCCGCTGGGCTACTACCTCGTCTTCCACATGGGCCTGGGACTGGCCGGCGTGTGGATGGCGGTGGCCGCGGATGAATGGGTGCGCGGCATCACCATGTGGCTGCGCTGGAAGAGCCGCGCCTGGGAGAAGCAGGTCCTGGTCTCCCTCGACGCGGAGACGGAGGCGGAGGCCGCGCCCGTCGCAGCGGCCGCCTGAGCCGCGTGCTCAGCCGGTGACGACCATGCCGTCGCGCACCGTCACCGGCCACGGCGTGAGCCGGCCACCCGAACACGGCCCGCCCACGCACAGCCCGTCCTCCACCTGGAACAGGGCCCCGTGCCAGGCACAGACGATGAGCCCCTTGTCCGGCGTCAGGTAGCGGTCCAGCTCGCGCGCGAGCGGCAGGCCCGCGTGGGGACACCGGTCCACGTAGCCGTGGACCGCGTCACCCTTGCGCACCAGGAAGCCGTGGAAGAAGGCGTCCCCAATCTGGAGGACGAGGTTGCGCGCCCCGGGGTCCTCCAGGGCGCTCACCGGGAGCAGCTTCACGTTGGCCGGCGTCGACCAGACGCGCTTGCGCCCCACCGTCTCTCCTCCCGCGCTCACGCGGCCCTCAAGGCAACTTCGCCTTCTGGAAGCCCGCCCAGCACGCGTCGTAGTCCTGCTGGAGCGCGGGCGTCTCCATGGCGAAGCGCGTGGGACGGATGACCCAGCGCGACTCGAACATGAAGGCCAGCGTGTCCTTGATTTTGTGAGGCTTCAGGTCTGCCTGGACGGCCTGCTCGTAGCTGGTCCGGTCCGGGCCATGGCCGCTCATGCAGTTGTGCAGCGAGGCGCCGCCCGGAGCGAAGCCGCCCGCCTTCGCGTCGTAGACGCCGTGCACCAGCCCCATGAACTCGCTCATCACGTTGCGGTGGAACCAGGGCGGCCGGAAGGTGTGCTCGGCCACCATCCAACGCGGCGGGAAGATGACGAAGTCGCAGTTGGCCGTGCCCGGCACCTCGCTGGGCGACGTGAGGACCGTGAAGATGGACGGGTCCGGATGGTCGAAGCTCACCGTGTTGATGGTGTTGAAGCGGGCCAGGTCGTACTTGTACGGCGCCAGGTTCCCGTGCCACGCCACCACGTCCAGCGGTGAGTGCGAATACCGCGCCGACCACAGGTGCCCCTGGAACTTCTGCACCACCTCCGTGGGCCGGTCCACGTCCTCGAAGGCCGCCACCGGCGTCAGGAAGTCGCGCGGGTTGGCCAGTCCATTGGCCCCAATGGGCCCCAGGTCCGGCAGCCGGAAGAACGCACCGTGGTTCTCACAGACGTAGCCGGCGGCCTGGCCCTCCGGCAGCTCCGCGCGGAAGCGAACCCCGCGCGGCACCACCGCGATTTCGCCCGGCGCCACGTCCAGCACGCCCAGCTCCGTCACCAGCCGCAACCGCCCCGCCTGCGGGACGATGAGCAGCTCGCCGTCCGCGTCGAAGAACACCCGGTCCACCATGGAGCGGTTGGCCGCGTACAGGTGGATGCTGATGCCCGCGCCCGACGCCGCGTCCCCGTTGCCCGCGTAGGTGACGAGCCCGTCCACGAAATCAGTGGGCTGGGCCGGCGGGGGCTGGGGACTCCACCGCAGCCGGTTGGGCGAGGCGGGCACCTCGTCGAAGGGCCCGCTGCGCAAGCGCCCCTGCGCCAGCGGCTGGAACGCAGGGTGGTTGGCGCTGGGCCGCAGGCGGTACAGCCAGGAGCGCCGGTTCTCCCGGCGCGGGGCCGTGAAGGCCGAGCCCGACAGCTGCTCGGCATAGAGGCCGAACGGCGCCCGCTGGGGTGAGTTCTGTCCCTCGGGCAGTGCGCCGGGCACCGCCTCGGTGGCGAACTCGTTGCCAAAGCCAGACAGATAGGCGCCGGGAGCCGTCTTGAGGACGCTCCCCGGCGACACCTCGGAGGAAGACTGGGTGGTCACCGGATTCTCCTCGCAAGCGCGGCGCGCGGACTAGTCGACCTTGATGACGCCGCGGCGAATCTGGTCCAGTTCGATGGACTCGAAGAGCGCCTGGAAGTTGCCGTTCCCGAACCCCTCGTTGCCCTTGCGCTGGATGATTTCGAAGAAGATGGGCCCGAAGAGATTCTCGGTGAAGATCTGGAGCAGCAGGCCCTCTTCCTCGCTGCCGTCGATGAGGATGCGGTTCTTGCGCATCCGGGCCAGGTCCTCGCCGTGGTTGGGGACGCGCTTGTCGACCAGGTCGTAGTAGGTTTCCAGCGTGTCCTGCAGCGCCACGCCGCGCGCGCGCAGCCGCTCCACGGTGTCGTAGATGTCCGGCGTGGTGAGCGCCAGGTGCTGGATGCCCTCGCCCTTGTACTGGCGGATGAACTCTTCAATCTGCGACTTGTCGTCCTGGCTCTCGTTGAGCGGAATCCGGATGGCCTTGTCCGGAGCGATCATCGCCTGGCTGAACAGGCCCGTGGCCTGGCCCTTGATGTCGAAGTACTTCTGCTCGGTGAAGCCGAAGATGCGGTTGTAGAAGGACGACCAGGTGCGCATCTGCCCGCGGCGCACGTTGTGGGTCAGGTGGTCCAGCGTCTCCAGGCCCACGCTGTTCTTCGCCTCGGCCGCCTCGGCGCCAGGAATCTCCTGCCAGGAGTCGTAGAGCGTCCCCTTCTCCCCGTGGCGGTCCACCAGATACAGCAGGCTGCCACCGATGCCCTCCAGGACATAGGAGCCCTCGCCCAGCGAGCCCCGCTCCGGGTCCGCCGCCTTGGCGCCGCGCTCCAGGGCCATCTCGTAGGCGGTGCGCGCGTTCGCCACGCGGAAGGCCATGCCGCTGGCGGACGGGCCGTGCTCCGCGCGGAACTCAGCGGCCTGCCCGGAGGCATCGCGGTTGATGAGCAGGTTGATGCCGCCCTGCTTGTAGCGGACCAGCTCCTTGGACGGGTGCTTGGAGTACGCGGTGAACCCCAGCCGCTCGAAGAGGCGCTCCATCACCTCGGGCTGGGGGCTGGTGAACTCCACGAACTCGAAGCCATTCAGCCCAAGAGGGTTCTCTGCCGTATCCGCCATGACGCCGCCTCCGTGCGTTGCTGGGGCGCGGGCCTTCACAGCCCGCGCGAGTCACCGAGGCGCCCCGTGGTCGGGAGCGCCTCCTGTCGCGAACGTAGGGATGGCTCCCCTGCATAAAAAGTACAAAGTCCAGCCAGAGACTGTCAGGGCATTGCACAGTGCGCCGCACCATGAATCCGCCATCAACTTTCCCTGGCGGCGGGTGGCACCCGGGCGGCGGAGGGCTGTTCACGGCACGACGCTGGGCGCGCCTCGAGCGCTTGCCTCCCCGCTTCACCGCGATTCGGCCGAACGCATACAGCCAGGACGCGGCAGGCTGCATCGCTAGATTACGCAAGATGTCGCACCCGCCCCGCACCCCACCGACCGCGTGAAACAACTCACTTCCCAAACTGAACGCCCTGTCCCTGGTGGCGAACTGGGCGAACTGCTGCGCTCGCACGATTGGAGCCGCACCCAACTTGGCCCCTACGAAGCGTGGCCCCGCTCGCTGAAGGCCTTCGTCGCCATGATTCTGGAGATGCCGGCCCCGGCCATCATCTTCTGGGGACACGAGCTCATCCAGGTCTACAACGACGGCTACGCGGTCATCATGGGCCCGCGCCATCCCCGTTACCTGGGCGCCACCTACCGCGAGTGCTGGCCCGACACCTATCCCGTCATCTCGCCCTGGATGCGCAAGCTCCTGGCGACGGGCGAAGTGACGCAGGTGGCGAAGACCTTCTTCATGCTCACCCGTTACGGGTTCAATGAAGAGGCCTATTTCACCTTCGACTTCAGTCCCCTGCGGGACGACGCGGGCACCATCGCGGGCATCCTCCAGGTCGTCTTCGAGGTCACCGACGTCGTGCTCAGCGAACGCCGGCTGGCCACGATTCGCGCGCTGGCCCCCCGGGTGAACGGGCCATCCGAGAGCGCCACCACGGATGCCATCCGGGCCCTGGCGGACAACCCCAAGGACATCCCCTTCGCCCTCATCTACCACTGGGACGAGGGCGAACAGCGGCTGGAGCTGGCGGAGTCCACGGGGCTCGACGGGCTGGCGCAGCACGCCGTGGTGGACCTGGGACGAATCACGGAGGCCACGACGCAGGCCGTGGCGGCGAACGTCCCCGTCCTCCTGGAGTCGGTGCCATCCCTCCTGGGCGCCCGCCAGTTCGGCCCCTGGCCCGAGCCGACGGAGAAGGCGCTGGTGCTGCCCCTGCGGCGCACCAGCACGGACAGCCTCCGGGGCGTGGTCGTCCTGGGCATCAGCCCCCGGCTGCGCTTCGACGACACCTATCGCCAGTTCTTCGAGGACCTGGCGCGCGAGCTGGCCACCCACCTGGCGGTGGAGCAGGAGAAGCGCGCCGAGCGCGAGGCTTACACACACGCCAGGCAAGCCCGGGCCCAGGCCGAAGCGGAGGTGGCCCGGAGGGCCCAGGCGGAGGCCGCGCTCCGGTCCAGCGAGGAACGCCTGCGGATGGCCCTGGCCGCCGGTCAGCTGGGCGTCGTGGAATTGCAGTATGAGCGCGGCGTGCTGTCGTGGGACGAGCGGGCCTTGCAGCACCTGGGCCTCCCCCCCGGCACGTCTCCGACGCTGAAGGAAGCCGCGGCCCGGATTCATCCCGACGACGTGAACCGCGCACGGCGCACCATCGAACAGGCGCTGCGTCCGGGCGCGGAGGCGATTCGCCTGGAGTGCCGCGTGCAGGGCTGGGATGGCGTGCAGCGCTTCCTGCTGGCCATGGTGAAGACGCACTTCGACGCCCAGGGGAAACCTGACCGCGTCGTCGGCGCCCTGCAGGACGTGACGGAGCAGCGGAGCGCTGAACGGGAACGCGAGCGGCTGGCCACCATCGTCGAGCAATCCCCCGACTTCATCGGCGTGGGAGACCCATCCGGCCGAGCGGTGTGGGTGAACGATGCGGGGCGGCGTCTGCTGGGCCTGGGACGCGATGAAGACATCACCCGGTACCACCTGCGGGACTTCTTCCTGCCCGAAGACCAGACCTACGTCGACGAACACATCGCGGCCGCCATCCTCCAGGGCGGCCGGCGGGAGGGAGCGTTCCGCTTCCGGTACTTCCCGACGGGCGAGCCCATCGCGGCGCAGTACCACACCTTCGCCCTGGTGGAGCACGACACCCAGCGACAGATGGGCATCGCCACCGTCGGCCGCGACATCCGCGCCCAGAAGCGGCTGGAAGCGGAGCGGGAGCGGTTGCTCGCCCGGGAGCGCGTGGCGCGCGAGGAGGCGGAGGAGGCCAACCGGCTCAAGGACGAGTTCCTCGCCACCATCTCCCACGAGCTGCGCACGCCGCTCACGGCGGTGCTCGGCTGGGTGCAGATGCTGCGGACCGGCACGCTGCCGCCAGAGAAGCGGGAGCGGGCGCTGGCCACCGTGGAGCGCAATGCCCGCGCCCAGGGGCAGCTCGTCGAGGACCTGCTCGACGTGAGCCGCATCATGACGGGCAAGCTGAAGCTGGACGTGTCGTCCGTCGACGTGAGCCAGGTCGTGGAGGCCGTGCTCGAGTCACTGCGGCCCGCCGCCGAGGCGAAGGGCATCCGCATCCAGGCCGCGCTCGACTCGGGCGGCACCATCATGGGCGACATGAGCCGCCTGCAGCAGGTGGTGTGGAACCTGCTGTCCAACGCCGTGAAATTCACCCCCAAGGGAGGCCGCGTCCAGGTGCTGGTGGAGCGGCGGAACTCCTCGGTGGAAATCACGGTGGCCGACACGGGCCAGGGCATCTCCCCGCAGTTCCTGCCGCACGTGTTCGAGCGCTTCCGACAGGCCGACGGCAGCACCACGCGCAAGGCTGGCGGGCTCGGGCTGGGACTGGCCATCGTCCGGCACCTGGTGGAGCTGCACGGCGGCACCGTGACTGCCACCAGCGAGGGCGAGGGCCGGGGTGCCACCTTCATCGTCAGCCTGCCGCAGGCCGTGGCGCTGAGGCGGGAGGTGCTGGTGCCCCCCACCCTCCGCGGCCCGTTGCAGGAGCAGGACCTCCCCTGCCCGCCCCAGCTTTCGAGCCTGCGGGTGCTCGTGGTGGACGACGAGGAGGACACGCGCGAGCTGCTTCGCAGCATCATCGAGACGTGTGGCGGCATCGTCACCACGGCCAGTTCTTCGGAGGACGCGCTGGCCGAGCTCCGCGAGGCATCGTTCGATGTGCTCGTCTCCGACGTCGGCATGCCCGAGGAGGACGGGTACCGCTTCATCGCCCGCGTCCGGGCCCTGCCCGAGGAACAGGGTGGCGGCATCCCCGCGGTGGCCCTCACGGCCTACACCCGCATGGAGGACCGGACGCGCGCGCTGCTCGCGGGCTTCACCACCCACGTGCCCAAACCCATCGAACCGGTGGAGCTGATGGCCGTCATCGCCTCCATGTCCAACCGGGGCCCATCACGACGGGCCTGACACGGCCTACTCCACGGGTGTGATTTCCATGGGGCGGCGGGCCCGTCGGGCCGCCCCGGGAATGTCAGACCCTTCCGGTAGTCTGCCTTCATTCCCGAAGCCGGAAAGGAAGGCCGAACCATGACCGTCACCCGTGAGAGTCCGCGCGTTTCCGTCAACAAGCTGGGCCAGTACCTCACCGCGACGCCGTCACTGCGAAAGCGCATCATCCAGGGCCAGAAGCACCCGGTGGACCCGCAGTACCTGCGCTACCCCGCCGCCGCCCAGGCCATCATCGAGTTCCTGTGCGAAGGCCGGGACGAGGTCATCCTCCGCTACCACCAGCGGCGGCTCCTCAACGCCCAGCCGGAGTCCGACTACGACGCGCACCGGCTGGCCCTGTGCGCGGAGGCGCTCCAGCGTTGCCTGGTGTCCGCGGGAGACCTGGCCACCCGCGCGATTGCCAGCCCCGTGGACGCGGACCTGCCGCCGCTGGCGCTGGCGGGCGTGGACATCAGCGTGCGCCCGGACGTGCTGCTGCGCAGCGTGGATGCCCAGGGGATGATGCGCTCCGGGCTGCTGAAGCTCTACTTCTCCAAGCACACGCCGCTGGACGAGCGCTCCGGTCAGTACATCGCCACGGTGCTCCAGCGTTACGCCGAGGAGCGGCTGGAGCAGCGCGGCCCGGTGGACCCGCGGCTGGTGGGCGTGTTCGACGTCTTCGCAGGCCGACTCTTCCAGGCGCCCAAGGCCCAGCAGCGCCGAATGAACGATGTCCGGCTGGCGTGCGAGGAAATCGCCGCCCGGTGGGACGTCCACTGACGCGCCGGTGAGCGGGCGTCCCGTCCCGGGCCTGTCCGCTTCCGGGACGGGCCTTCCCGCATCCGCGCACTCCCAGGGCGTGCTCCGGGGAGGCCCCCTCCACATGCCCAGGGGTTGCGCCCGCGAGGCGGTTGGCATGGCCTTCGCTCATGGCCGCAGCCATGGATTCGCTCCGCCAGGACCTCCGCTACGCGATACGCACCCTGACACGAACCCCCGGCTTCACGCTGGCCGCGGGCCTCACGCTGGCGCTGGTCATCGGGGCGAACGCCGTCCTGTTCAGCGCCATCCACGCCATGCTGCTGCGGCCCCTGCCCTTTCCGTCCCCCGATTCGCTGGTGCGCGTCTGGTGCGAGCAGGACTCGGTGACGCACGCCTCCGTGTCACCGCCGGAGCTGCTCGGCTGGCGGGAGCATTCGAAGGGCTTCAGCCAACTGGCGGGCTTCGGGCGCACCAGTCTCAACTGGACGGGCACCAGCGAGCCCGAGCGGGTCCGGGCGGTGCGCATCACCCCCAACTTCTTCTCCGTGGTGGGAGTGCGCCCCGCGCACGGGCGTGACTTCCGCGAAGAGGACGCGCCGGCCGGGGGCGACACCTCCGCGGTGCTGGTGAGCCACGGCTTCTGGCAGCGGGCGCTCGGGGGCGGCGCGGACGTGGTGGGCCAGACGCTGGTGCTCAACGGCCGCAGCCACTCGGTGGTGGGCGTGCTGCCGGAGGACTTCTCCTTCCCGGAGTTCTCCGAGGAGACGGACGTGTGGGTTCCCGAGTGGCAGGACCCGCAGCAGCACGGCAACCACTACCAGTCGGTGCTGGGGCGGCTGGCGCCGGGGACCACGCTGGAAGCGGCTCGGGCGGACCTGGAGCGCGTGGCGGAAATCATTGGCGAGCCCGAGCCGGGGCAGTCGCGGCACACCGTGCGCTTGAAGGGCTGGCAGGACCACCTCACCGCCAACTCACGGGACACCCTGTGGATGCTGTGGGCGGCGGTGGGCTTCGTGCTGCTCATCGCGTGCGCCAACGTGGCCAACCTCATGTTGGTGCGGACGATGTCCCGGCAGCGGGATGGCGCCATCCGCGCGGCGCTGGGCGCCAGCCAGGGGCGGCGGCTCCAGCAGTCCCTGGTGGAGAGCGTGCTCCTGTCCCTCTTCGGCGGCGTGCTGGGGGTCTTGCTGATGCTGTGGGGCCTGGAGCTGGTGCGCACGCTGCTTCCGGCCAGCATGCTGCGCGTGGCGCCGCTGGAGCTCAACGGCACCGTCCTGGGGTTCAGCGCGCTGCTGTCGGTGGGCACCGGCCTGCTCTTCGGCATGGCGCCCGCGATGCATGCCTCGGGGATGAACGTGCTGCCCCTGCTGCGGCAATCCGGCAGCGCCGTGGGCGCGCGCGCTGGACATCCGCTGCGAAGCGCGCTCGTCATGGTGCAGCTCGCGCTCGCGCTGGTGCTGATGGTGGGCACGGGCCTCATTGTGCGCTCGCTGCAGAACGTCCAGGCGGTGGACCCGGGCTTCGACGCGGAGGGTGTCGTCGCCGCGCGGCTGACGCTCGCCCCCGACACCTACGCGGAAGACACGCGCAAGCGGGCCTTCTTCGACGGCATCGCGGAGCGGCTGATGGCGCGGCCCGGGGTGGAGGCGGTGGGCTTCATCAACGACGCGCCGCTGGGGGGCTCGGGCTCCGGCGGAGACTTCTTCCTGGAAGGCGGTTCGGCCTCGCCCAGCGAGCGGTACTACACCGAGTACCGGGTGGCCTCCCCCGGCTACTTCTCCGCGATGCGCATTGGCGTGCGACAGGGCCGCGACTTCGGGCCCCAGGACACGGAGAAGAGCGCGCCCATCATCATCGTCAACGAGGCCTTCGTCCGGAAGTTCCTCGGTGGCGGGGAGGCCCTGGGCCGGCGGGTGCGGCTGGGCTGGTCTGAAGAGCAGCCCTTCCGGGAAATCGTCGGCGTGGTGGAGGACGTCCGTCACGAGACGCTCACGGAGCCCGCGAAACCCGAGAGCTACGTGCCCTTCGCGCAATATCCCCTGCGGGCCATGACGATGCTGGTGCGCACCCACGGCCCGTCCGCGGCGGCGTTGGCCGCGCTGCGCGAGGAAGTCAAGGCGGTGGACGGCGAGCAGCCCATCTACGACTTGCTGCCCTTCACCGAGCGGGTGGAGAAAATGCTGCTCCGCCCCAGGGCCACGACACGGTTGCTGGCGGCCTTCGCCGTGCTCGCCGTCCTCCTGGCCGGGGTCGGCGTCTACGGCGTGCTCGCGTATTCAGTGAGCCAACGGACGCGGGAGCTGGGCATCCGGATGGCGCTGGGGGCCCATCCCCAGCAGGTGCTGGGGCTGGTGCTCGGCCAGGGCCTGCGGCTGACCGCGGCGGGCGTGGGCGTGGGGCTCATCGCGGCCTTCGGCTGCACCCGCCTCATGGCGGCGACCCTCTATGGCGTGGAGCCCTTCGCTCCGGACATCTTCCTGGGCGTGGCCGTGGCGCTGTCGGTCATCTCCCTGGTCGCCTGCTGGCTGCCCGCGCTGCGGGCCAGCCGTGTCCCTCCGTCGGTGTCCCTGCGCGCGGAGTAGGCCTCGCGCTGGGGGCGGACGGGGAGCGGGCATCCGGGCGGGCCATCGGGCCGCTCCGGGGGCGATTTCCCTCCCGGCAGGTGGGCGGACGGGGCTGGACAGCACCTGATATGGAATAAGTCGTTCCAGCTTCCGTCGGAGTAGACGTGAACAAGCTCGCCAGCATCGCCGCCCTCTTCCTTGCCGCCACGGCGCTCGTGGTGGCCCTCTGGAGTCCACGTGAGACGGTGCAGGCTCCGCCCCCGTCCCCTCCGCCCGAGCAGCCCACCAGCGTCGCCGCGGACGTCATCAACCTGGAGCGCCGGATAAAAGCCCTGGAGGACACGTCCATCAGCCTGTCCCGGCGTCTGATGGAGGTGGAGCGGCGCCCCACGTTGACGGCGGATGGGAAGGTGGTGGCCTCGCCGCCGCCCGCGGCGCTCGCGGCGGAGGTGGAGCAACTGCGCGCCGAGGTGCGCGGCATGGTCGCCGGCGAAGCGCTGAACTCCGAGGGCGGCCGCGACTACCTCAAGGACGCGGTGCGCAACGTCCAGAACGAGATGCGCAATGAGCAGCGCGCCGAGCGGCAGCAGCAGTGGCAGCAGGCGCAGATCCAGCAGCAGGCGCAGCAGCAGGAGCGCGTGCGCAAGTTCATCACCGACGCCCGGCTGAACTACACCCAGGAGCAGACGCTGACGCGCCGGCTGGAGGCGGAGTCCACCAAGCGCCAGGCGCTCATGGAGGAGGTCCGCGCCGGCACGAAGACCATGCGAGACATGCGCCAGGCGCTGCGCACCGAGAGCCAGCAGACCGACCAGGAGATGAACGCCATCCTCGACGAGGCCCAGCGCTCCCAGTACCAGTCGCTGCGCCGCGAGGACCGGCCCGTGGGTGGCCCCCCGGGCGGTCAGCGCGGTGGCCAGGGCCGAGGCCGCTGAAGCGCCGTGACGAAGGCCCCCATCATTCGAATGGGGGCCTCGCGTTGTGGGAGATGACGAGCACCTCCTCCGGCCGCCGCTCCGAGCGCGCCCAGGCCAGCAGCGCGGCCAGCGCGTCCACCGCCTTCGCATCCGCCGTCTCCAGGGGCACATCCTCGCGGTACGGATAGAAGAGGTCCTTGGAGCCCAGGCTCTGCTCCGCCCAGCGCCGCCAGCCGGGCATCGTCCTGCCGGACGCGGGTTGCAAGCCCACCACCTCGTAGCCCGCGGCGGAGAAGGGCCGGTACAGCCCCGCGACGGTGGCGCCCGTGCCGAAGCCACACACCACGCAGCGCACGGCGGGGTACACGTCCTGGACGATGTCGAGCAGGCGCGTGGTCCATGACTCCACGCTCTCCACCAGCGCGCCATTGGCGAGCTGCCGGGGCCAGAACCAGCCCTGGCGCTCGTAGTCCAGCGCCAGCTCCCAGGCCTGCGTGAAGCCGTGCACGGTGCGCACCTCCCCACCGAAGCCGTTGGCGCGCAGGTACGCGGTGCCCATCGTGTCCGTGAGGGCCACCACCGGCAGTCCGCGCTCGCGGCCCAGCGCATCCAGCGCCAGCGCCGACGACGCACCGGACAGCTCCACCAGGCCCTTCGTCTCCGCGGGCGCGGACTGGAGGTGATGGGAGAACGTCAGGTACTTCAGACTGCCTGCCGGAAGCGCTCCACCCCAGAGCACCACCGGCCCCCCCGGCCAGGGCCGTGACAAGGGAAACACGACGCGCATGCGTGAACCTCCAGCCCCAACCTCCCCGGTGGGGGCGTCCCACGCCAGCCGCGCGGCCCGGGGGCTGTCCGGACGTGGACCCGAAGTCCGCCCGCTCACCGGCCCAGGACACTCGCCCCGGCCAGGAGGCTGAAGTGAAAAGCCTCTGGGGGATGGCGGCTGTGCGATAGTCAGCGGCGGCTCCACATGCTGCGCCGGCTCCTTCCTACGCTCGTCGCCCTGGGTTGTGGCCTCCTGGCCCTTGGCTGGGGGCTGGTCAGCCTCCAGCGCATCTTCAGCCAGGAGCGTGATGACGCCCACGCGCAGCTGCGCTCGCGCCGGGACGCGCTGGCCCACGCGGCCGAAGAGGCCCTGCGGCAGAACCTGGCGAAGAAGCTCGATGAGAGCGTCCCCCCCCTCCACGCCGCCGTGGGCGACCCGCTCGAGCCCGGCGAGGGCTACTACATCAACTTCCGCGGCTACCAGTTCCTGCCGCGCCTCACCATCCCCATGCCGGGCACCGGGACGCCCGCGCGGGACGTGCATGCCCTGCTGGGCGCGAGGCTGAAGGACGGCGCCCCCGCGGGGGAATGGGAGCCCCGCCTCACGCGGCTGCGCGCGGTGGAGGCGGCGCTGGCGGCCCGGGACGCGCGGGGCGCGGCCACCCGCGTGGAGGAGCTGCTGCGCTACCACGCGGCGAACCGGCTGACACCGGAGCAGGAGCTGCCCTTCCTGCTGCTGGTGGTGGAGCGGCTCCAGCGCGGCCCTGCCACCACACCGCTGGTGCGGGCCCTGCTGCGCGAGGGCCTTCCAGAGGACCTGGGCGGCTTCGCCCGGGCGTCGGGGCTGCAGCGGGACGTGCTGCGCGAGCGCTCACGCTTCACGCGGGCGGACTTCGACTTCCTCCATGCGCGCATCGTCCGGGTGAGCGCCGCGCTGGGCGAGCCCACGGGCGACTTCCTCGCCCGAGCGGGCGAAGCGGACGCGGGCATGCTGGTGATTCCCGAGGAGCTCTACGAGCCCACCCTCCTGGGCGAGTCCTGGTACGTGGCGCTGCGCGGCGAGGCGGTGTACGGCATCGCGGTGGACCTGGAGGCGATGCTCCAGCCCATCACCCAGGACATGCAGGCGCGCGGCCTCTTCGACGCAACGGGGCGCCTGCGGCTGCACGCGGGCGGCGCCGTCCGTCCCCTGAGCACGCTGAAGCTGGCGGTGGACATGCCTCAGTGGGCGCGCCAGGAGGCGGACATCGACGCGCGCTACGGGCTGAAGACGCTGCTGGTGGCCGTGTGCGGAGGGCTCGCGGTGGCCATCTTCGTGCTCGCGGTGGTGGCCCAGCAGCGCAAGTACCGCTTCCTGGAGCTCAAGAGCGACTTCGTGGCCACCGTCTCCCACGAGCTGCGCACGCCCCTGGCCTCCATCCGCCTGCTGGGTGAGACGCTGGAGCGGAAGCTGGCGCAGGCACCGGAGGTGCGCGACTACCCGGCGCGCATCGTCCAGGCCGCGGACGGGCTGCACTTCCTCGTGGAGAACATCCTGTCGTTCAACCGCATCGACAAGGGCCGCTGGACGCTGCGGACCTCGCGCGTGCAGCTGGAGGAGCTCATCCCCCTGTTGCGCGACGACCTGGCCAACGTGACGAACGTCCCCGTCCACATCACCTCGGACCTGGAAGGTGTGGAGCTGGAAGCGGACCCGGGCCTGCTGCGGATGGTGTTCTCCAACCTGGGCCGCAACGCGTGCGCCTACAACCGGAGAAGCCCCGTCGAAATCTCCATCCGCGCGCAGATGATTCCCGGCTACGGCTGCACGGTGCTCTTCCAGGACAACGGCATCGGCATCCCCGAATCCGAATGGGAGAACGCCTTCCTGGACTTCTACCGGCTGACGGTGCCCGGACCGGAGGTCCATGGCAGCGGGTTGGGCCTTGCCCTGTGCCGCAAAATCATGAAGCTGCACCGGGGCGACATCCAGGTGGCCTCCTCGGGACCCGACGGCACCACCTTCGCGCTGATATTCAACGAGCCGGCTCGATGAACACCGCCACATCCACCCCGCCCCTCCGTCCCGCCATCCTCATCGTCGAGGACGACGCCCACCTGCGCGTCGGCCTCCGGGACAACCTGCTGGACGAGGGCTACCTCGTCGCCGAAGCCCCCAGCACCCGCGACGCGGAGCGGCTGCTGCAAGAGCGTGCGTTCGACCTGCTCATCCTGGACGTCATGCTGCCCGGAGAGGACGGCTACAGCTTCTGCCGCCGGCTGCGGACGCAGGGAAACAAGAGCATGGTGCTGATGCTCACCGCGCGCTCACTGGAGGACGACATCCTCAGGGGTTTCGAAGTGGGCGCGCAGGACTACCTCACCAAGCCCTACCGGCTGCGGGAGCTGCTGGCCCGGGTACGCGCCCTGGTGCGCCGCTCTGGCACGGCGCCGCCGGAGCAGATGGGCTTCAGCGGTTTCACCCTGGACCTGGGCCGGCGGCAGGTGTCCCGCGCGGACGGTTCGGTGGTGGAGCTGACGCGCACGGAGTTCGACCTGCTGGCCTTCCTGCTGCGGCACCAGGACCGGGCCCTGCCCCGAGGCGAAATCCTGGACGCCGTCTGGGGCCGCGACGTGGTGGTGGACCCGCGTACGGTGGACAACTTCGTCTCCAGCCTGAAGAAGAAGCTGGGGTGGACGAGCACCTCTGGATTCTCCATCCACACCATCCGGGGCGTGGGCTACCGCATGGAGGTCGCTTCGTCATGACACAACCATGACGAAGCGATGGCCGACCCACCGCCATTCGAAGACGCCGACTCCGTAGGTTGACTCTTGCGTGGACAGGGCGCTCCGCAGCCACCCGTCCCCGTCGGTGCCGTCCGTCCTGCACGGCCGTCACCGGGAGCGCCTGACGCTGAGGGAGGCCATCCGGAATGTTCAATTCGGTCATCGAGCGGCAGCGGGCTGGACGTCTTGGCACGGGCGTGTGGGTGTCCATCGTCCTGCATGCGGCCCTGTTCGGGGCGGTGCTCTTCATCTCCGCGAGGCCGCCGGGTCCCAGCGAGCCGCCGGAGCCGAAGGAGCTGGTGCTCCGCGTGGCGCAGCCCCCGCGCGTGGCGAAGGGCTCCCCCGCCCCCGCGCAGCCGAAGGCCGCCACCGCGCCACGCCCTCGCCCGCGCAACCGGGACCGCGTGCCCGCGCGCGTGCCGCCGCCGGTGGTGGATGCGCCGCCCAAGCCGGTGGAAACGGTGGCGAGCAACGACACCAGCACCTCGACGGACGAGGAGACGGACCCGGGGACGGGCGTACCGGGTGGGCATCCGGAGGGCTACGAGGATAGCGACGTGATTGGCGTGCAATACGTGCCCGGCCTGGTCCCCGGGCAGGAAGCCACGGGCACCGACGTCATGCCCTTTGGCCAGGGCATGTCGCCGCCCAGGTTGATGGGAAACCCGGGCATCGAATACACGCACCAGGCGCTCGCCGCCCGCGTGGAGGGCACCATGATTGCCAAGTGCGTCATCACGGTGAGCGGCGACGTGACGGACTGCCGCATCATCAAGGGCCTGCCGCACATGAACGAGGCCGTGCTCGATGCGCTGCACAACCGCCGCTACACCCCGGTGCAGTACCAGGGCCGGACGGTGAGCGTGTCCTACGTGTTCACGCTGCGGCTCAAGCTGCCCCGCTAGGAGCGTGTAGCGGTAATGGGGCTGGGAGCGAGACGCCGGTCCGGCCCCTGGGTGAGGCAGGCCGCTACGCAGCCATCATGCGGAAGAGCTTGAGGAGGTTGTGGGTGGCGCAGATGGGGGCCCACTCCTCCCAGGCGGCCTTCAGTCCTCGTCGCAGCAGGGCACGGATTCCGCGTGCCTCTTTTGGCGCGCCGCATCCACCGCCGCCTGCGCGTTGCAGGCATGCTCGAAGCTTGCGCCCTTCGACTGACCGCTGGCCGTCCAGCGCGCGCCGGCATGGTCAGCGCTACGCACCGGTAGGGGGGGCACGGCGAGCTCTTACATCCTCGCGCCGTAGGCCGAGGGGGAGCCGAAACACCGTGGGTGCCTTCAGAAGCCCAGCAATCCCACCGGGTTGCTGGGCTTTTCCCGTGCGGTGACTGAATCCGCGCGCCCCCAGGAGCCACGCCTTGTCCTCCCGTTCCCGAGGCCTGCTGCATGGAGCGGCGGGAGCTTTCCCTCGCGGCGTAGCGGTGGGCCCTCGGTTACAGCGTGACGTCGACGGTATAGACGCCGTCGCTGGACGTGGCGGTACCCGTCACATGGGTGCTGCCCATCGTGCGGAGGACCTGGCCGGTGCCGTCGGGCTCGATTTCACCCGTGAGGGCGAGGTCCAGGGTGACGCTGCCCTCCAGGTCCCCGGTCATCTGGAAGGGCCCCTTGAGCGTCCCGGTGAACGTGCCGTCTGGGATGCCGCGCAACTGGAGGGTGAACTCCGGCTGCGCCGCCGTGTCCGTGCTCGAAGTGTAGGTGATGTTCACCGGGTCCTCGTCCCCGCCCAGGATGATCTCGCCGTCGGAGTACCCGGTCATGCCAATGCGCAGGCGCATGCCCTTGTTGGCCGAACTGCCCTGGTCCACCTGCCCGGTGACGAGCAGCGTCCCTGAGACGGCGCCCGTCGTGGACTGGGGCGGGATGTTCGCAGTGGACGCGGAGTTGAAGCCGGCGAAGCCCAACTGCAGCGCCTTGCCCACGGACGGGTCGAGTCCGAGGTACGCGCGGCGGGCCTGCTCGTCGGAGTTGAGTTCGTCATCACCGCAAGCCGTGAGGCCTAGGGACAGGAAGAGGGAACACGCGACAGCGGTCACGGTACGCGGAAGTGGTGTGAGCATGATGGGTGTCGCCTTTCATCCGATGGGGCTGAGGCACGTGCAGGGCGTCGTGCCGGTGCAGGCTTCCCCGTCGACCGTCTGGCAGTTGAGCCGCGGGCAGCACGGGCTGGTGGGCGAGCACGCCTGACCGCTGGCGGAGCAGGTCGAACCCGTCTCGCAGGTGCCGACGATGCTCCCACCCGGGATGTTGCAGCCGAGCCCGACGCAGCAGTCCGCGGGCGAGGTGCAAGCCTGGCCCTGGGGCTGACAGGCGTTGGGGGTCGAGCAGGTGCCATTGCTGCAGATGCCGGAGCAGCAGGCGGCCCCCGAGGCACAGGCATTCCCGTTCGCGGCGCACGTGCCCGCGTCCGCCCCACCCGTGCCGCCATCCGTACCGCCTCCGCCCGGCACGGTCCCGGCACGGCACGCGTAGGCGGATTCGGAGACGAGGGAGCAGGTGGTGCCAGCACAGCACTTGGAATCCTGCGGATCACAGGGCGTGCCCACGGGATCGCACGTCACCTTCTGGCAGGTCAGGCCGCCATCCGCGCCGGGCAGGCAGCGCGCGCCGCCGCAGCACTGGTCGGAAAACTGGCACTGCTGGTCCTGCGCGATGCAGCACGGCTCCTCGCCGGTGTAGCCCGTGGGACAGCCCGCCGGGCAGTTGTTGTTGGGGCAGCCGCCGAAGCAGCGTGGCACGCCGACGGAGTCCACCTTGCACACGGCCTTCATGCCGTCGCAGCAGGCCTCGCGGGCGTTCACGTCGATGATGCCGCCATCAGGCAGCTGGCCACTGCCGCAGATGTTGCCCACGGGGTTGCAGCCATTCGGCTTGTCACAGCGGCTCTCGCGGCAGCTCACCGCGTTGGACAGCTTCTCACCACCACAGCACACGCCGTCGTTGGTGCAGTAGTTGCCCGTGGGACGGCAGCCGCCCACCGGCTGGCACACGGTGGTCCCGTAGCCCAGGTCCACGCATGTGCGCGAACAGCAGTTGCTGGAGCCGGAGCACGGGTTGCCGTCCTGGAGGCAACTGCCCGCGCCACCACCGCTGACCGCCACGCAGCGGCCCGGGGTGCCCGTGTTCTCCTGCGTGCACACACCTCCGCAACAGTCCGCGCCCTTCATGCACAGATCGTTATTGGCTTGGCACGAGTACGCCGGCTTGCAGATCCCCCCCTGGCAGTTGTTGGAGCAGCAGTCCCCCGCGCCGGTGCAGGCTTGGCCCGGCACCTTGCAACTGTCGGTGCTACTGGGAGGCAGCGCCGCGCACTCGCCGTCCGCGCCGCAGAGCTTCGTGCAGCACGCCTCCGCGCTGGCGCACATGCTGCCCACGTCCAGGCACTGCAGCGTGGAGCACTTGCCGTCCAGGCAGCTGTTCGTGCAGCACTCAATGCCGCTGGTGCAGGTCTCGCCCGCGGCGGTGCACTGGGCACTGGGGGCAGGACAGACGCCCGTATCAGAGCAGAGGCCGGTACAGCACTGGGCGCCCGAGTCCCGGCTGCACGCCGTGCCTTCGCCGAGGCACTGGGAGCCGGGCCCCGCGTCGGGCAGGGGCTGCCCCGCGTCCGTTCCGGCATCCACCGTGACTGGCGGGGGGTTGGGCGGCTTGTCGCTGTCTCCACTGCTACAAGCCACGAGACCCAAGGCCAACAACAACAGCCAGCGGTTTGCCTTCATCCCCACAAGACCTCGGCCAGTGGCTACCGGCCACGCGGTCAGCCCCTCCACCCGCCAGCCCGTCGGCGCCAATCCCCAACCGCGCCGCCGCCTTCACTCGCGATACTCCTCGCGCTCCGACATCGAACACCCTTCCATCGCATCGGGGGTGTCCACGGAAGCGGGGGACTCTCAAGGCGCCTAGGGCGCTCAGCCCCCGTGGCCTCCCGCCGGTACCAGGACGTGCGTCAGGACGTACTTCTTGAGGCGCCGGCGGAGCTCATCCTCCAGGGTGAGCGCGATTTGCGGGTGAACGCGCGCGCCCACCTCGAATAACACCGCCTCCAGCAGCAGCCCCTCCTGGGCGATGGCGAAGAGGCGGTCCAGCGTGGGGTCCGAGGCCTCCGTCTTGCCCTCCGCCTTCTGGCTCTCATGGACGGCCAGCGCCGATGCCAGGCACTCCATCTCCTCCACGGAGGTGAACTGCTCCTCGGTGGAGCCCGTCATCTTCGCCCGGTGTGACGGCTCGCCCAGCCACAGGGCCTTGCAGTTGGCGAACGCCAGCCAGGCTGGGTCATGGTTGGGGTCGAACTGGATGGAGACGCCCTGCGCGTCGCGCTCGGCATACCCGCGCGGGACAATGGTGTCGCCGCGGATGACGAGCCCCAGGTGCGCGTTGGTGCGGAAGAACTGGCGGATGACGGGGTAGCGCGGGCTCAGCGCCAGGCACTGCGCCCAGGCATCCAGCGCCTCCTCGAAGCGCCCCAGCTTCGCCAGGGCATTGCCCTGGAAGAACCAGGCACGGTGGTCATAGGGGTTGAGGGTGGTGGCGCGGACGTAGTGCTCCAGCGCGGCGGCCGCGTCTCCGGCGAAGTAGTCCGCGTCACCCCGGAAGACCCACGCCACGTAGCACTCGGGACACAGGTCCGTGGCCTGGGCGTACAGCTTCGCGGCCTCGTCGTAGCGCTTCGCCTGGAAGTGGGGCTCGGCCTCATCGAGCAGGGCTTTCATCCCGGCGGGCGTGGGCCACTCGCGGATGGTGCGGCGGCCGTCCTCCACCTCCACCTGGGGGACGTCAATCAGGGCCACGCGCTGAGGCCACAGCTGGTCGCCCCACCCGCCCGGGGGTGAGTCCTTGCCCTCGACCCGATAGGCGACCTTGGAATCCTCCAGCACCTTCACGATTTCAGAGGGCGAGAGGTACGCCGGTGTCGCGTGCTCCGCCTGGGACGTCTCGGCGGCTTCGGGAGGCGCTGCTGGAACGGGCTTCGGCGTGGACGCGCACCCGAGGACGAAGGAACAACCAAGGACGATGAAGAATGGACGCACGCGCGAGGGCCCCTTCGAAGGATGCGAGGACAACGGCCACCAGTCTATGCCCGGGAGTTCCTCCATCCGGAGCCTCGAAACACATCGACACGTCCCGAGCCTCCTCGGCTGGGAGATGTCCACCGCCAGGCAAGCACTTCGGAAGTGGCTTGAAAGGGCTCGCGGGGCTGGCGCGCCTTCGTGAGCAGGGAGCGCCCAGGGCTCGCCCATCGTCCTCGCGCCGCAGGTCCTCCTCCGGCCCCGTCAAGTCATCGTGAGCCGCATGAGCGCTCGCGACACCCGGCTCAGGGGTGCGTGCCAACGGTGAGGTCGATGACCCTGGCAGCCCCGGCGCGCAGCACCTTGGCGTGCACGGTCTGGCCCACACGTTCCGGAGGCAGTTGCGCGACCAGGTCATCCACCTCTCGCAATGGCTGCCCCTCGAGCGTGAGCAGCGTGTCGCCCGGATGCAGCCCCGCCTCCTCGGCCGGGCCATCCGGCTCCACGCTCGCGACCTTGAGGCCACTCTGGGTGCCATGGGCCTTCGCGAGCCTCTCCGGCAGCCGGACGGGGAAGGCCCCCATCCCGAGGTAGCCGCTCGGCGCTTGTGCGGGCGCCTTCGTGGACGTGGCCTCGGTGCTGGGCGGCGACTTCTTCACCCCTGGCTTCGCTGCCCCTCGAGCAATCTCGCGCGTGGTGTCCTTCATCGCCTTGCGCGCGCCGCTCGCAGCCTCACCGCCCTTGCGCGCTGCGCCCCGGGTCGCCTCTGCGAACGCGCGTGTTGCACCCTGGGCGCTCTTGGTGACCTCGTCGAAGGCGCGTGTTGCGTCCCGGGCGCCCTCGGCGACGTCTCGCGCCACTTCCTTCGCCCTCACCGCGGGCTCGCGCGGCGCTCGCTCCTTCATGTCGCGCTTGCGTGGCGCCCCCTGCTTCGGCCCTCCAGCCTTCTGCAGGCGCAGGCGCGTTGCGGCCGGGGGCCGCCCCACTCCACCACCATGGGTCGCCATGGACATGCCTTCGCGCAATCGCTCCTTGAAGCCCTCGGCCACTCCGCCCTGCGTCGGCGCTCCACCCGCGCCACCCCTCAGCAACCGCTGACGCGCGGCGGCTGGGGGCCGACCCACTCCACCATGGGTCGCCAGGAACATGCCTTCGCGCAATCGTTCTTGGAAGGCCTCGGCCACTCCCTTCTCGCCCCCCTTCTCCGCCATCTTACGGAGCAGCCGCCCGGCGAGCAGTCCAATGCCCAGGAGCCCAAGGATGGAGCTCCCCGGCTTCGCCTTCAGCTTCTTTTGCGCGGCGCGGAGCAACTCCTCCATCGACGCTTCCTGAAGGTAGAGGGTGGTCTCCTGGAGAACGCGGCTTCCCCCCTCGAGCACGGGCAGCGTCAGCACGGTCGGCAACCGCCTTGCCGCGACCGTGAGGAGCCTCGCTCCGGACTGCGCGACGTTGGCGATGAGCGCCTCGCGCTGCGAGTGGAGCCGTTCCAGTTCCTGCGCCTGTACATCCTGGGGGAGCGTCTCTTGCTGGACGCGCTTGCGCGTGTTCCCCCCGTTCGCATTTCCTTTGACCGAGGCCATGGGTGCTCACACCGCTGACGCACACGCGTGCCAGACGCGCATGTGTTGTCCATGGAGAACGTAGACACGCCAGGCGGCGGAGTTCAGGGAGGTGAGGCGGCCCCGCCCCTCCCACCCCTGCCAGGTCGATCTGCCACCTCCCGGGCGATGGGCAGAGGGCCGCCGTGACTGACGAGCCCCCTCAGGCGATGCGCCAATACCCGCCACCAGGCATCACCAGCCGGCCCCTATCCGTGCCGCTCCTCGCCGGACATGGGGCGGGCGGAATCCCCACCTTCGCGTCTTGCCGCTGGGCATGGAGGGGGTGATGCCAGAGCTTTGAATCACGACAGGTGGAGCCATGGCAGAGAAGACCGGCATCAGCGGTGGAGGGTTCCTCGAAGGAATCACCACCCTCGTCACGAAACTGGCGGAGCTCGCGGAGAAGGGCGAACAGCTCCAACGCTCCGGAGAGTTCGGAGCCTCCGACAAGGGGCTCAGGGGCGTCTATGGCTTCAACGTGCGGATCGGAGGAGGCGCACCCGGTCAACCGAGCGGCATTCCGCGCGTGGAGCCCTTCGGGAACATCCGCCAGGACCACCAGACCGGCAAGGCAGTCGTCCACCCCATCCGCGAGCCCCTGGTGGATGTCTTCGAGGAGGGGCCGGATGTGCTGGTGGTGGCCGAGCTGCCAGGTGTCGACCGCAAGGACATCACGCTGGAGCTCCGCGAAGACATCCTGACCCTGCATGCCGAGCACGGGGCGCTCAAGTACCACAAGGAGGTCCTGCTCCCCAGGCGCTTCACCCGCCGGCAGATGCACACCAGTTGCCACAACGGCGTCCTCGAGATCCGCCTCACCGCCCAGGAGGAGCGCCGCTCGTGACCGTCGCGACACGGGAACATACGCAGACACTGCGTGCCGCCGAGTCCCTCGGCAAGGACCTGGGCCGTGGCCTCGCCCGCATGGACCCCGCCGACATGCAGCGGCTGGGGGCACATATCGGCGACATCGTCACGCTGTCCGGCAAGCGCCGCAGCGCGGCCAAGGTGATGCCCTCCTACCCGGACGCCCGGGGGCGCGGAATCCTCCAGATTGACGGTGTGACCCGGGCCAACACCGGGGTGCAGTTGGACGAGCCGGTGAAGCTGAGCCTGGCCCCCGCCCGACACGCCGAGAAGGTCGTGCTGGCGCCCCTGGAGTTCACCCCCACGCAGCGTGACCTGGCCTACATCGGCACGCTGCTGGACGGATTGCCGGTGGTGAAGGGAGACCGGGTCCGGGCGCTGCTGTTCGGCAGCCGCACGGCCGACTTCCGCGTCGTCGAGACCGCTCCCGTGGGGGCGGTGGTGATTCACCCCAACACCCTGCTGGAGGTCGCCAAGGCGCCGGAGAAGGAGAAGGTGACGCACGAGCGGGCGCGCGCCGTCAGCTACGAGGACGTGGGAGGGCTGAAGCGGGAGCTGGGCCGCATCCGCGAGATCGTGGAGCTGCCGCTGCGGTATCCGGAGGTGTTCGAGCGGCTCGGGATCGACGCCCCCAAGGGGGTGCTGCTGTATGGCCCGCCGGGCTGCGGCAAGACGCTGATCGCCCGGGCGGTGGCCAACGAGACGGCGGCGGCGTTCTTCACCATCACCGGCCCGGAGATCATGCACAAGTTCTACGGAGAGAGTGAGGCCCACCTCCGGCAGATCTTCGACGAGGCCCAGCGCAGGGCCCCGGCCATCATCTTCGTGGACGAGATAGACGCCATCGCTCCCCGGCGCGAGAACGTGCAGGGCGAGGTGGAGAAGCGCGTGGTGGCGCAGCTGCTGTCGCTGATGGACGGCCTGGCCCAACGCCGGCACGTCATCGTGCTGGCTGCCACCAACATCCCCAACGTGCTGGACCCGGCGCTGCGCCGCCCGGGGCGGTTCGACCGCGAGATCGCCATCTCCATCCCCGACCGCACGTCGCGCAAGGAGATCCTCGCCATCCACAGCCGGGGCATGCCGCTGGCAGAGGACGTGGACGTGGACCATCTGGCGGCCGTGACGCATGGCTTCGTAGGCGCAGACCTCCAGGCCCTGTGCCGCGAGGCGGCGATGATCTGCCTGCGCCGGCTGATTCCCCACATCGACTTCGCCTCGGCCGAGATTCCCTACGACGAGCTGATGCAGGTCCAGGTGACGATGGCCGACTTCCAGGCGGCGCTGCACGAGGTGGGGCCATCGGCGATCCGCGAGGTGTTCGTGGAGACCCCGGACGTGGGCTGGAAGGACGTGGGTGGACTGGGGCAGCTCAAGCAGCGGCTCATCGAGGCGGTGGAGTGGCCGCTCCGGTACCCCGAGGAGTTCGCGCGGGCCAAGGTCCGCCCCCCCAAGGGCGTGCTGCTGAGCGGCCCTCCCGGCTGCGGCAAGACGCTGATGGCCAAGGCCGCCGCCCACGAGAGCCAGGTCAACTTCATCTCGGTCAAGGGCCCGGCGCTGCTCAGCAAGTTCGTGGGGGAGTCCGAGAGGGGGGTGCGCGAGACCTTCCAGAAGGCCCGTCAGGCGGCCCCCTGCATCATCTTCTTCGATGAGATCGACTCGCTCGTGCCGACGCGCTCCGCCGGGGGGATGGACGAGCGCGTCACGGAGAGGGTCGTCAGCCAGTTCCTGTCCGAAATGGATGGCATCGAGGAGCTGACTGGCGTGCTGGTGCTTGCGGCCACCAACCGCGAGGACCTGCTCGACCCTGCGCTGCTGCGCCCGGGACGCTTCGACCTGCTCGTCGACGTGCCGCTGCCGGACCGCGAGGCGCGGCGCGACATCTTCCAGGTCCACCTGCGCGACAAGCCGGTGGAGAAGGACCTCGACCTGGGCGTGCTCGCTGCACGCAGCGAGTCCTTCTCCGGCGCCGACATCCAGGCCGTG
Organism: Myxococcus virescens; assembly: GCF_900101905.1. Classification (NCBI taxonomy): domain Bacteria; kingdom Pseudomonadati; phylum Myxococcota; class Myxococcia; order Myxococcales; family Myxococcaceae; genus Myxococcus; species Myxococcus virescens. The sequence goes on from NZ_FNAJ01000003.1 coordinate 76,641, forward strand.
TGCAACCAGGCCGCCTGGGATGCCGTGCGTCACGTCATCAGCGGCAAGGGAAAGCGCCTCGTCATCACATCCGAGCGCCTGCTCAAGGCGATTCGTGGACACAAGGAGGCACGCCGGTCATGAGAGCCCACGGCCATCCCGATGTGCAGAGGCGTCGCAAGGGCCAGCAGGCCCTGTACGTCTATGGCTTCACGCGGGCAGGAGCGGTGGAGCGCTTCTCCGTTCCCGGTGTCAGCGGCGCCGCCGACGTGCGGACGCTGAAGCTGGGGACCCTTGCCGCCATCTACAGTCCTCTTTCGATGGAGGAGTTCCTGGGGCCGGAGGGTGCGGACCACACCCAGGACCTGGAGTGGGTGGCCCCCCGGGCGGTCAGGCACGAGGGCGTGCTCGAGGAGGTGATGCAGTCCTCGCCGGTGCTTCCGGTGAGCTTCGGGGCGATCTTCTCCTCACCGCGAGCGCTGTCCGAGGCGGTCGACGCCCACCGGCAGGAGATCTCCAGCTTCCTCGACGACATCGCCGACAAGGAGGAATGGGCAGTCAAGGTCTACGCCAACGCCCAGCGCCTGCGCGCGCATCTGGAGCAAGCGCCTGAGTTCCGCCAGCGCCTCCAGCACCTCCCCGAGTCTCCCGGCGCGCGCTACTTCCACGAGAAGAAGATGCAGCGCGAGCTCGACGTGCGCAGCCGCAACGAGGGACAGCGCCTGGCGGCCCACATCCGCGAGGAGCTCGCCCCGGGGGCGCTCTCGGTGAAACCCCTGCGCCTGGCAGACCGCGGAATCTCGGGCCGGCAGGACGACATGGTGCTGAACGCCGCGTTCCTGGTGCACTCCGGGCAGGTGAAGCGGTTCACCCAGCGCGTGCAGCAGCTCGCGGCCCGGTACCAGCCGCAGGGGTTGACGGTGGAGGCGACCGGCCCCTGGCCTCCCTACAGCTTCTGCCCCAGCCTGGAGGAGCGGCCGTGAAGTCAATCGTGTACGGCATCCTGGACTCACGGCAGGCAGCGAAGGAGGCCCTGCCGCCGGGGCTGAACCAGGCGCCGCTGATGGCGGTGAAGCACGGCAACCTGGCTGCGGCCATCTCGCCGGTGGCGGAGGAGCTGGCCTCCTCGGCCGGCATCGAGCAGGCGCTGGAGTACGCCCGGGTGGTCGAGCAGCTGCACCGCCGACTGGCGGTGTTACCCATGCGCTACGGCTGCTTCGTCCATCACCCCGAGCAGGTGGTGGAGTTCCTGCACCGTTACGAGCGGCAGTTCTCTGACGCGCTGGCTCAGGTGGAGGGCTGTGACGAGATGGGGCTGCGCATCCTGTTCAAGGAGTCGGACATGACCGAGCCCCCGGAGCAGACAGGGGCGCCCACCGGGGCGGACGCCCAGACGCGCGGACGGGCCTACCTGGACAACCGGCGTCGCTTCTACGCGGAGCAGACACGTGTGGACCGCGCTGCCCAGCGCATGGCGGAGCGGGCGCAGGCGGCCTTCTCCGGGTTGTTCGTCCGCTGCACCTGGGACCATGCCGCTCGCCCAGACGGGCAGCTGCTCTCCATGGCCTTCCTGGTGGAGCGCCCCAAGCTCGCCGAGTTCCGGCGGGCCTTCCTTCGCTTTCAGAAAGACTGCCCCGGCAATGTGATGTTCAGCGGCCCGTGGCCCCCCTACGGCTTCGTGGCAGACCTGGCAAAGCCTGCCGTCGCAGCCCTCGCCGAGTTGGAGCACCTCCAAGAGAAAGGATGAATACGTCATGGCAAATGTCTCAACTTCTACCGGGACGTCCTCGTTGGGCGACGTCATCGACCGGATCCTGGACAAGGGAATCGTGGTCGATGCCTGGGTGAAGGTCTCGCTGGTTGGCATCGAGGTGCTCTCTATCGAGGCACGCGTCGTGATCGCTTCGGTCGAGACCTACCTCAAGTACGCCGACGCCATCGGCCTCACTGCCGCTGCGGCTGCGCCTGTCGCGGTCTGAATCTCCACCTGAACAGGACAACGTCATGCCACGCGCCAAGACTCGACACGCGAAGTCCACCCCGGAGGGACGCTACCTGTACGCGGTGGTTCCAATAGAGGTGGTTGACTCGCTGAACCTCGACACTCCCGGCATCCAGGGTGCAGACGTGCACCCGGTGACGTCCGGAAAGCTGGCGGCCATCGTCAGCAATATCGAGCAGCAGACGCTTCGGCCGGAGCGCAAACTCCTCAGCACCCACAGCGCAGTGCTGGGCCACGTGATGGACCAGGCGCCGATGCTGCCGGTCGCGTTCGGCATCATTGCCAACAGCGAGCGGGAGGTCCGGAATCTGCTGGCCGAGCACGAGAACGACTTCCTCACGCAGCTCCGTGCGGTGAGAGGGAATGTGGAGCTGGGCCTTCGGATCCGGCTGAGCGACCCCGATGCGTTCGGTTACTACGTCAACGCCTTCCCCGAGCTCAAGGCGATGCGGGACGACCTCTACCGCGAGGGGGAACCGTCGCGCGAAGAGAAGATCGAGCTGGGGAAGTACTTCGTCGACCTGCTCAACGGCTTCCGTGAGGCGACCGCCGACAAGGTGCTCGATGGAATCGAGTCCGTGGTCAAGCAGACCGTGGTCAACGAGCCGCGCAATGAGTCGGAGGTGGTGAATCTGGCCGCGCTGGTGCCACAAAAGAAGGTCGACGCCTTCAACGCGACCGTGGAGAAGCTGGGCGCGACGCTGCCCGAGAACTTCCAGGTGGACGTGACCGGCCCCTGGCCGCCGTACAACTTCACCCATCTGCGAATCCACTTCGAGCAGGTGGAGGAGGCAGCGCAGGGGGCGCCTTGATCATTCTAGACGACATCCTGATGGCCCCTGTCCGGAGCATCGCGTGGATCTTCCGCTCGGTGCACAAGGCCGTGCAGGACGAACAGGCCAACGAGCAGACCGACCTCCGCACCCGCCTGAGCGACCTGTACCGGGAGCTCGAGCGCGGCGAGATCACGGAGGAGCAGTTCGACGAGCAGGAGTCGAAGCTGCTCGACCGCCTGGACGCGTTGAAGGGAGCGCAGGAGGGAGCAGGGCCTGCGACGCCTGAAACAGGCCCTGGAGGTGAGAACAGATGAACGGGCAGGCGACGACACCCGAGGCACAGCAGGAGCGCGCCTCGGTGTTGGAGTTGCTGGACCGGGTGCTCAACAAGGGCGTGGTCATCAGCGGTGACCTGGTGATTTCGGTGGCCGACGTGGACCTCATCTACCTGGGCCTGCGGCTGCTGTTGACCTCGGTGGAGACGGCCCTGGAGGTGGGCACCCTTCCCGAACATCCGCAGCCCTTGCAGTGAGGCGGGTGGAGGACCCGCCCACGCGCGGGATGGGAGACGGGGTGAACCATGGCAGTCGAGGGCGCACCACAGGCGGTGGAGGAGCTCGCCCGAGCGTTGGAGCCGACGAAGCCGCCCAAGCTGGAACTGGACGAGGAGAACGTCCAGGCCGGGCTGGTGCGGCTGGTGCTCGCCGTCGTCGAGCTCATCCGCCAGCTGCTGGAGAGGCAGGCGCTGCGACGGATCGACGCCGGCTCACTGAGCGAGGAGCAGATTGAAAGGCTGGGCGTCACCTTCCTGCGCCTGCAGGAGCAGATGGATGCGTTGAAGAAGCAATTCCACCTGACGGACGAGGACCTGAATCTGGACCTCGGGCCGCTGGGCACGACGCTGTGAGGCTGGCCGAGCAGCGGACAGAGAGCGAGGAGCCATGGCCCAAATCGACGATCGCGTGACGCCGCCCCCTCAGCGACACTACCCGCCCACCTCGACCCGCAGCAGCTCCGTGGCCGACATCCTCGAGCGGGTGCTGGACAAGGGCATCGTCATCACCGGGGACATCAAGATCAATCTGACGAACGTCGAGCTGCTGACCATCCAGATCCGACTGATCATCTGCTCGGTGGAGCGGGCGCAGGAGATGGGCCTGGACTGGTGGACGACCAACCCCAACTTCAGCTCCCGTGCGCGACAGCAGCTCTCGGCGGCGCAGGCGCCCGCGGCGGCTCCGGCTCCAAGTGCCTCGGCCGAACCGGCGGCTCCGGCCCCACGTGCTGCTCCCAAGCCCAGACGCGCGCCCAAGGCCAAGAAGGTATAGGGATGCGCACCGCCGCGAGCATCGCCTCGCGAAGCGGAGGCCGGCGCCACTCAGGCGTCGAGCAGTTCCGCCCAGAAGCGTACCAGCCGCAACACGTCCATCAGTGCCTGTGGCCCGTCCATCTCCGCGTGGGTGATGAGCGGCGTCGCCAGCGCGTGGACCTCGGTGTGTGGACGCAGAGCCGCGGTCAACCGGCTGGACTCCATGGCGGGAATCACCGTGTCCCCCGCGCCATGCAGCAGGAAGACGCGCGCGCTGGGCGGCGGCGAGCGCTCCGGCGACAGCGCCGGGTCCGCGGCGAACGTCTTCACGAAGGGCAACAAGCGTGGGCCGAGCGCCGCCACGTCGCGCGTGTTCACGTAGCCCATCAACGTGGCCGCAGGCTCCGGCAGCTCCGCCTGGAGGTCACGCGCCTTGGCGAACGTCTCCGCCGCGAGGCGGCCATCCACCATGGCCTGATGGGATGCGCGCAGGAAGGTCCGGATGCCCGCGCGCAGGGGCTCCACTTGTTCGGGGGGAACCAGCTTCTCCGCCACGTTGAGCAGGATGATGACCACGCCATAGTCATGCGGGGCCAGGTGACTTCCATCCGGCAGTTCGCCCGAGCACAGGAAGGTGAGCACGCGCGGCAAGTCCCCGTGGCCGCCAAAGGAGAGCGTGGCCGCCACCCGGTCCTGCAAGGCGGGCCGTCCCGCCGCCACCACCGACAGGCCGCCGGAGAAGCTGATGCCGAACAGGTTCACCTTGCCGTCGGGCGCCAGGTCTGCTTGCGACGAGGCCCACACGGCGGCGTCCTCGATGATGTCCGGCAGGCGCGGCGTGATTTCGTAGCGCAGCAGGTCCGGCGGCTCCGGGGTGAGCACCGCCTGGCCGCCCATGGCCAGTTCCTCCGCCAGCTTCACGAGCCGAGGCTCGTCGATGCCATCCGCGTGGACGCCCGAGGTCAGCACCACCGTGCGTCCGCGCTGCGTCACCGGCCGGAACAACCGGGCACGCACCGGGCCGTGGCGCGTGGGCACCTGCACGTCGCTCACGTCGAAGGGCCCGGTGCGCCAGTCCGCGAGCGCCGTCTCCACGCCGCCCTGCATGCCCGCCGCGCGCACCACCAGCGACACGCCTTGCAGCCAGCCCGGGACCACGAAGAAACCCGCGGCCAGCAGCGCCACCAGCGACGCCGCCAGACTCCGCCGCACCGCCCGGATCATTGGAAGAGGTGCTCCACGAAGGTGCACAGGCGCTCGCGCTCGAAGGGCTTCTCCAGCAGCCCGCGCGTGCGGCGGCCCACGAACTCACGTGCCTGCGCGGTGAAGGCGCCCCCCGTCATCAGCCCGGTGCGCAGCGCGAGGTCCGGCGCCAGCCGCTCCAGCTCCACCACGAAGTCCAGCCCGCTCATGCCCGGCATCATCACGTCGCACAGGATGGCATCGAACCGCTCTCCCATGGAGAGCAAGCGCAGGGCCTCGCGCGCGTCCTGGACGACGTGAATCTCATACACGTCACGCACCAGCCGGCTCACCGAGTTGCCCACGGAGGGCTCGTCATCGATGAGCAGCAGACGTCGACGGATGCGAGCGGGCGGCGGATCCACAACCTGCGCTTGCTCCACGCCATCCGTCCAGCCCGCGGCCTGCGTGGGCAGGACGATGCGGAAGGTGCTGCCCCAGCCGGGCGCGCTGGAGACCTCGATGCGTCCCCCCATGGCCTGCACCAGCGTCAGGCTGATGGACAGCCCCAGCCCCGTGCCCTCTCCGACGGGACGGGTGGAGAAGAACGGGTCGAAGATGCGGCGTTGCACGTCCGGCGCCATGCCGTGTCCATTGTCGGAGACCTCCAGCTCCACGTGCCGGCTGCTGCTGGCGCGCAGGGACACCCGCACCCGGTTCTTCTCGGGCGCACGGTCCGGCAGCGCCTGGAGCGCGTTCAACAGCAGGTTCACGACAATCTGGGTGAGGCGCCCTTCGTTGCCATGAACGGGCAGCACCGGCTCCAACGTGCACGTCAACCGGGCGACCAACCCAATCTGGTTGCGGAGCAGCCGCAGCGCGCCGTCCACCACGTGCACCATGTCCACCGGACCATGCAGCTCTTCATCCGCGCGGGAGAAGGTGCGCAGGTCGCGAACAATGGCGCTGACGCGTCCAGCGCCCTCCTGCGCTTCCGCCACCACCTCACGCAGCTCCATGAGCTGTTCGTGGGACAGCTCCGGCTGGGCGAGCAGCTCGCGCAGGTACGAAAGATTCGAGCTGACGTAGGACAGGGGGTTGTTGATTTCGTGCGCGACGCCCGCGGCGAGCGTGCCAATCGACGCCATCCGATCCGCCAACACCCACTGCGACTCCAGCCGCGCGCGGTCCGAGGCTTCGAGGAGGGTCGGCGTGGGCGTGGCTTCCCCCTCCGACAGCGCCGACAGGCGCCGGCGCAGGCTCGCGAGCCGCACGCCCCAGTGTGTCCCGGGCGCGGTCAGACACTCATCCGCACCGGCCGCGGCCAGGGCGTCGGCTTCCACAGGCGCGCGGCCCGTGAGCACGACCAGGTGCGTGCGGGGTATGCGACGCAGGGCATTCAACCGCTGACAGCTCGTGTACAGCTCCGACAGCGGGCCGCCGTCGTCCCACAGGATGATGAGTCCCTCGGAGATGGCCCCGGGCAGGGTCCCCGCCAGGGGCACACGCAAGATCTGGCAGTTCCGCCCCGCGTCGGACTCGAGAATCCCTCGCTCGACCTCCTCCGACACCTCGGGAGGTAATGCCACCAGCGTCACAAACACGGCGTCAATCCTCCGGCCCCATGAGCCCCGGGTTCCGCGCGCAGGAGCCAAAGCCACATGCCCATTGCAGCGCCCGGGCGCTCCACGGTCAACGTCGTCGCGTCGCCGAAAGTTCTCTGCGCTTCCGAGCGGTGGCTCCTTGGACCCGGCGGGTCGCCGCCGCCACCACCTGTGGCCCCACGGCGCACACCGGCAGCAGCGGGCAGCGACCACAATTCTCCGGCACGGGTTGGGCGGGGCAGGCCCCACTCATGCCGTAGTGACACAGGGCGAAGTCGTAACGGACGGGGTCGGCCGGGTCCAACACGCGCAACGCGGCTGTCACCTCCTCCGCCGTGCGCCACGTCAAATCATTGCGGTGAGTCAGTCCCAGGTGCCGCGAGATGCGACCAATGTGGGTGTCCAAAGGAATGAGGAGCGCGGAAGGTGGCACGCGCTTCCAGATGCCGAAGTCCACGGTGTCCGGGCCCCGCACCATCCACCGGAGGTAGAGGTTGAGCCGCTTGGCCGCTCCCCCACCCAGCGGCGAGGGCAGCAGGTGATGCAGGCCGCGCTCCGGCCCCAGGGCCTTTCGCAAGGCGTCCATGGGGATGGCGCGCAGGCCCGTCGTGAAGTGGTCCAAAGCGCCGTGAAGGGTGTCACGCGCCTGGAGCCCCTGGAGGAACAGCGCCTCCAGACTGCCCTGCTCCCGCAACACACGCCCCATGCCCAGCAGGAGCACCGCCACGTCCGTGCCCACGTTGAAGCGGTACACGAAGCCTTCGAGCAGCGCCCGCGCGCCCCCCACGTCGAGCGCCGTGACGAAGGCGGCGGGAGACGGCCCCATGCGGCGCAGCAGCGCGTCCACCTTGGGACGGAACAGGTCCGCGCGGCCGTACGCCAACCCGGCCGCCAGCAGCGCGCTGACCTCGATGTCGCGTGGGTCCTGGTAGCGGTGCGGGAACTCCACCGGATCGAAGGCGATGCGGGCGCGCGCGTCTGTGGACGTCAGCACGGCCTCCAGCCGTGGCCGGAGGTGCTCGGCGGCTCGAGGCGAGAGTCCAGCAACCAGGGCATTGCGTCTCTTCGAGCGCGGTGTCACGTCAGGCGGTCCCACATGGTCCAGGAACGGCAAGCGGCCCGCCCGTCTTCCCGATACCCGCCGCAGGCATTCGTGCGCATTCGCGCCTCATAGCGCCAGGAGCACATCCAGCTGGGCCTTCACGGCACTCGCCTCGTCCTGCTTGCCGAGCTTCTCGTAGAGGGCCACCGCGTCACGCCGCTCTTGAAGCTCGCGGTCGATGACGGCCTGCACGGCCTCCGGAGTCAAGGCCAGCCGGGGCACTTCGCCATGCCCCACCCCACCAGCGCTTCCGGCGAACACCTCACCCACGGCGGTGGGCGCCACGCGCATGTCCGGTGCTTCCGCGTTGTCGATGGCCGCGAGCAGTTCGCGAAGCACCGCTGAAGCCTGCGAGCTCCGCGAGCGCATGGCCTCCTTCAATGCGGCACGCAGCGCCGCCTTCCACTCATCCACGGTTCGCATGCGCGCACCCTATCGACGCGCTTGGGGCGACTCAAGGTGCGCGCGCCGTCAGAGGTCCCCAGGCCCGGACAGCGACGAAGCCTGGGGACCCGACGCACCGGGAGCGTCAGCGCAGCAACGCGGACGGCTGCGCGGCGAAGATGAGGTCGTCGTGGTCGTTGTAGTTGCCGTCCACGCAAGGCGCCGTGCTCCCGCGGTTGCGGAAGACCGCTCGCACGGCCTGGGCGGCGCTGCCCTCCTGCAGCGTGTAGGTGGCGGACAGCGTGTGGAGGCCCTTGGACGGAACGGGCATCGTGGTGATGAGCGTCCAGACAGGGTTGTTGGCGTCGGCCGCGTAGAACAGGTCCAGCTTGTCGTTGAGCTTGTTGTAGGCGAAGACCGTTGCATCGACGCGCACCAGCTTGCCCGGCGCGAAGTTCGTCCCGTCCAGCGTGGACACCACAATGCGCTCGTTCGACTGGTCCACCAGGTGCGCGCCCGACGAGCCGTCCTTGCAGGAGTTCTTGATGGTGTTCGGCGCGTTCCTCTCGGGCCCGACGTAGCCGCCGCGGCCATTGAGCAGCGTGCCGGAATCACACGCGTTGGAGGCCGCGGCACACCGCGGCGCCCCCAGGACTGAATCGAATCCAGCCGTACTGGTCGCGTTGCTCACCGTCACGGACACCCCGCCGCTGGTCGCCGCGACGCCCACGAGGTCGACCGCCCGCGCCGTCACGGTGTGGCTGCCATTGGGCACCGCGGCCGTGTCCCAGTCGAACGCATAAGGCGCCGTGGTGTCCGTCGCCTTCAGTTCGCCGTCCACGAAGAACTCCACGCGGTTCACACCGGAAGCATCCGTGGCCGAGGCGGTGACCGTCGTGATTCCAGTCACCGTGCTGCCGGCGGCAGGAGCGGTGATGGCGACCTCCGGCGGCGTCTCGTCAATCGTCACCCCACCCTTCGCCAGCTCCGCCACGTACGCGGCGGCCAGCTTCGCGAACTTGAGCGCGTGACGGGCATCGCCCCCGCTGTTGTGGAGCGTGTCATTGACGGTGTGGATGTACGGGTTGGACGCGCTCAGCGGCGCCTCGAAGGGCATCGAGGCCGCGAAGCCCGCGCTCGTCCATGACGCATGGTCCGAGCACGCGTAGCCACACATCGTCGTGGTCCATTCGAGTTCGGGCTGATACGTGTCGATGAGGTTGGTGACGAACGTGTTCTGCGCCGCGTTCGTCCGGTCGCTCACCAACGCCACGTCGATGTTCGACCGCAGGTTGTAGTTCGTCATGTCGAGCTGGAGCACGCCCACCACGTCGACTTCATCCTCCGCGTACTGGGTGGCGATTGCCGAAGAGCCGCGCAGGCCCACTTCCTCGGCCGCGTAGGCCATGAACTTCACGGTGCGCTCCGGGCGGTAGTTCTGGAGCATGGCCACGCGAATCACCTCGGTGAGCGTGGCGATTCCCGATGCATCGTCGTCCGCGCCGGGAGCCGTGCTGCCGCTGCTGGTGGAGTCCAGGTGGCCACCGAGCACGACGACCTCTTCCGACAGGGTGGTGCCGGTAATCGTCAAGATGACGGAAGGCTGCGCCCACAAGGCGTGGTTGAAGAATTCGACGGTGACGTCGGAGCGTGTCGCCGGAACCAGCGACTCCCAGTAGCCCTTCAGCCAGTTGGCGGACGTCACGCCCGTCGGCGACGTGTAGTAACGCGTCGCATAGCTGGACAGGTGGTCGATGACCCCTCGGATGGAGAGCTCCTGAACCCCCGCTTGCAACGCGTTGACCGTCGACGCGTTGTCGAGGCTGTACGTCACGGCGGTGGCCTTGGCGGCCTTCGCCGCGACCGACGGGTCCAGGGCGGCGAGCGCGGCCGCTTCGGTGTCGTGGTAGATGAAGCCACCACAGCGGTTGAGCTTCTCGTGCATCATCCGCGAGATGAGGTTGAGCTGGGACTCGCGCACGCGCAGCGCGGTCACATCCGCCTTCTGCCCTCTCATCGATGGCGCCGCATGTCCGGCGCTGGCGAAAGCGGCGTTGACGTGCTCGAGGGCATCCGAGCCGAGGGTGATCCACACCTCGCGGTCGGGAGCCTTCGTCGGGGGCGCCTTCGCAAACGCCGAGACACTACAGAGCACCAGGAGGACTGAAGCGAGGCGCTTCATGGACATACGTTTCTCCACTGCCAGGCGGGGACGTGCGGTTGAGATGGCAGGGAGAGAAATCCCCGCCTTCACCGTCAACTTACACTTCCGGCGAAAACAGGGGACACTGCTCGCGACAAAACACGCCGGCCTCAGCCATTCTCATGGATTGAGACAAGCGCGCAGCGGACGCTATCGCGACAGCTCACGGACGGCGTGGCCCAACTCAGGGAGGATGAGCGCCTCCAGCGCGAGCCGTACGGCCTTGGGCGAGCCCGGCAGCGCGAAGAGAATCATCCCCTGGTAGGTGCCCGCCGTGGCGCGGGACATCATCGCCGCGCTCCCCACCTGTCGGTAGGACAGCATCCGGAAGAGTTCACCAAACCCTGGCAGTTCCTTCTCGAACAGCGGACGCAGCGTCTCCACCGTGCAGTCGCGCCGGCCAATCCCGGTGCCTCCGGTGAACAACACGGCCCGGGCCCCCGCCTCGCGCGCGGCTTCCAGCGCGCCGCGAATGGCTTCCGGGTCATCCTTCACCACGAGGGTGCCAGCAATGCCGTGGCCCGCCGCCTCCAGGCCCTCGCGCAGGACCCGTCCACTGTCATCGCGCGCCGCGTCGCGGCTGTCCGAGCACGTCACGATGAAGGTGCTGACATGCACCGGCGCTCGCGCCTTGTGCTCCTCCGCCGGGCCGTGGTCGTGACCGTGCGGGTAGTGATGATGGTGGTCGTGGTGAGGATGCGTGTGGTCGTGGTCATGACCGTGGTGCCCATGAGGCCCGTGGTCATGATGATGGTGCCCGTGAGGCCCGTGGTCGTGGTCGTGGTCGTGGTCGTGTGCCATGACAGGTACTCCGGAGTGCGAGAGGGGGCTTCAGGGCGTGTCGGGCCAATCGATGACGAGCGTGCCGTCCTCGACCGCGACCTGCACCGTCGGCTGGTCGTCACAGACCCCCGGCGAGGTCGCGTTGCGCCCGGTGTCCATGTCGAAACCGACCTCATGACACGGGCAGACGACCATGTTGTCCTCGATGCGACCGCCGGACAGCAGACACCCGGCGTGGTTGCACCAGTCATCCAGGCCCTTGTAGCGCCCGTGGATCTTCGCGATACACACGTTGCGCTTGCCGACCTCGTAGCCCCGCATTTCCCTCTCGGCGAAGTCCGCCGGTCCCAGCTTGATCTTCGTCATCGCGGCCCCTTTTCCCACAACGCGGGACTGGCTGCACTCCCGATGCCCGGGCATTACCTTCTCCCCGTGACTCCCGACGTGACCATCCCCACTGCTGTCGACAAGGCCACCGTCGCCCAGGTCCTCCGTGACATCTCCCTCCTGCTCCAGCTCCAAGGCGAAAGCGGGTTCCGCGTCCGCGCCTATGACATGGCGGCGGACCGCATCGCCGGGCTGCCCCAGGAGCTGGGCCCCCTGGTCGCGGAAGGCCGGCTGGAGAGCCTCCCAGGCATCGGCCGCGCGCTCGCCGAGAAGATCTCCGAGCTGGTGTCCACCGGCCGGCTCGGCTACCTGGAGGAGCTGCGGGCGCAGTTTCCTCCCGGGCTGCTGGAGCTGACGCAGCTGCCCGACGTGGGGCCGAAGAAGGTGGCCACGCTCTGGCGCGAGCTCCAGGTGAGCAGCATCGAGGAGCTGGAGCGGGCCTGCCGTGAGGGCCGCGTGCGGCAGGTCCGCGGCTTCGGCGCGAAGAGTGAAGCGAAGATGCTGGAAGGCATCGCCCTGTACCGCCGCGCGCGCGGCGAGCGCAAGCTGCTGGGCGAGGTGCTGCCGGTGGCCACGGCGCTGCTGGAGCGGGTGAAGGCCGCGCCGGGCGTGGTACGCGCCAGCCTGGGTGGCAGCGTGCGCCGGCAGGCGGAGACCGTGGCGGACGTGGACATCATCGCCTCCGCGCCGGAGGCTGAACCGGTGCTGGATGCCCTGGCGAACGCCCCCGGCGTGGCCGCGGTGCTGGGCAAGGGCGAAAGCAAATGCTCCGTGCGGCTGGAGGCCGGTGACCTCCAGGTGGACCTGCGCGTGCTGCCCGACGAGGACTTCGCCACCGCCCTGCACCACTTCACCGGCTCCAAGGCGCACCACATCCGCCTGCGGAACCTGGGGCAGGAGCGCGGCCTCAAGATTTCCGAATGGGGCGTCCACCGGGACGACGGCACCAAGGTGCCCGTGACGGAGGAGTCCGGGATCTACGCCCTGCTGGACATGCAGTACGTGCCCCCCGAGCTGCGGGAGGACAACGGCGAGGTGGAGGCCGCGCGCGCGGGACAGCTTCCCCAGGACCTGCTCACGCTGGAGGACGTCCAGGGCGCGGTCCATGCGCACAGCACCTGGTCCGACGGGCGCAACAGCCTGGAGGAGATGGCGCTCGCGGCGCGGGCGCTGGGCCTGAAGTACCTGACCATCACCGAGCACAGCGAGGCAGCCATCTATGCAGGCGGCCTGAAGGTGGATGACCTCAAGCGCCAGTGGGAGGAGATCGACCGCATCAACGCGGCCGTCTCCGGCGTGCGGCTGCTCAAGGGCATCGAGGTCGACATCCTGGAGTCCGGCGCGCTCGACTACGCCGACAGCGTCCTGGAGCAGCTCGAGGTCGTCATCGGCTCCATCCACGTCCGGCACGGCATGGACGAGGACCAGATGACGCGCCGGCTGCTGGCCGCGATGGACAACCCCTGCCTCCAGATTCTGGGGCACCCCACTGGCCGGCTCATCAACAGCCGGGAGCCCTACCCCGTCCGCATGGACGAGGTCCTGGAGCGGGCCGCCGAACGCGGCGTGGCCGTGGAGGTCAACGGCAAGCCCGCGCGCCTGGACATCAAGGCCGAATATGTCCGGCAGGCCGTGAAGCAGGGCGTCCGCCTGGTGGTGAGCTGCGACGCGCACCAGAAGGAGGACCTGAGGAACCTGGCCTTCGCGGTGGCCACCGCGCGCCGGGGCTGGGCCCGGAAGGGGGACGTGCTCAACACGCTCCCGGCGGACCGCTTCGTCACCGCGCTGCGCGAGCGCCGGTGATAGGCTGCGGCACCCGCCGATGTCCCGCCTGCCGCCGCTGCTCCTCCTCTGCGTCCTCCCCTTCGCCTCCGCCGCTGCGGAGGCCGACAAGCCCTCGCGCGCCGACCTCCAACGGGTGCTGGAGCGACACGGGCGCTCGGTGGTGCACGTCAAGGGCCCCAGGAACGCGGGACCCGGCGTCTTCGTGGGGTCCGCGGGGCAGATCCTCACGTCCGTCACTCCCGTGGGGGCCCACTTCACCGGCCTGAATGCCGCCACGGTGGAGCACGACGGAAAGACGCTGCCCGCCCGCGTGGTGATGGCCAGCCAGGAACTCCAGGTGGCGGTGCTCGCCGCTCCGGATGGCGCGTACCCGGCGGCGCCCGTGAAGGTGCTTCGGGACGGCGACAGCCTTGACGGCCGCTGGCTGGTGGGCGTCCTCCCCGCCAAGAAGGGCCAGCCCGCGCGCCCCGTGCCGGCGCGAGCCCGGGCGACCCAGGCCCCCTTCTATGACGTCCCCCTGGCCCTGCCCGCGGGCAGCCCCGTCTTCGACGCGGAGGGGCGGCTGGTGGCGGTGGTGGTGAAGAAGCACCGTCGCGGCTGCCGGGTGCTTCCGCTGAGCGCCGTGAAGGTGGAGCTGGCGTCGGTGGACCTGCCATGACCCAGGCCGTGACGACGCCCTGGCGACCGAACGCCGTGCAGGAAGCGGTGGGATTGTGGGCGGTGGGCTTCCTGTCCATCGTCGCCGCGTTCCTCCTGTTTGGCGGCACCAGCATCCCCAAGCTGGTCGCGACCGTGGGCTTCCTCTACCTGCCGCTCATCCCCATGCGCTGGCGGGACGAGGACTACGGGGACTACGGCCTGTCGCTGCGCGCGTGGCGCGAGGACCTGCGCCTGTTCCTGCTGCTGTCCGCGGTGGTGGGCCCCCTCTTCTTCCTGGGCTTCGCCGCGTTCGTGGAGGTGCTCCCCCACCTGCCCCCGGCGCTGGCCAAGCACCTCACTCCGCTGATGGGCGAGGCCCGCTTCCAGCCCCGCCTGCCCCCGCGCTTCGGCGAGTGGTTCATCGACCAGCTCTTCGTCGTCGCGCTGCCGGAGGAGTTCTTCTACCGGGGCTACCTCCAGACGCGGCTGCGCGACGCCTGGCCCCAGGGCCGCAAGTTCCTGGGGGGCCGGCTGGGCCCCGCCTTCTGGCTGACGGCGCTGCTGTTCGCCCTGGGCCACCTGGCCATCTTCCAGGCGTGGCGGCTGTCCGTGTTCTTCCCAGCGCTGATCTTCGGCTGGATGCGGGAGCGCACCGGCACCGTCATCGGCGCCGCCCTGTTTCACGCGGCTTGCAACCTCTATGTGCGGTTTCTCGAGGTTTCTTTTTTCGGCTGATTTCTGCCGAGTTTCGCCGCGCCCCCCACTCCGTGCAGCAGCACCGAGCACACCACCCGTGAAAAACGGGCGAATTTACGCGCCCGTAACCTGATTTCAACGGAACCGCGACAGGGTTTTACTTGCCTTTCGAGAATCGCTTATTGCTTTGAAAATATCGCAAGAAACTCTGCGCCACACTGCGGCGATAACTCTTCAACCCCCTTGCACTGAGTTCGAGACCCCCAATGACGATTCGCCGCACCGAAGGTCCGAAGCCCACGATTCGCTCCACTGCTGCTTCCGAGGCTCAGTCGAAGACGGCCGCCAAGCCCGCGACCATCGCCCCGAACGTCATCAAGGACGGGTTCGGTCCCGCGGCCAAGACGTCGGACCTGGCGCGCGCGGAGAAGACGCTGAAGCCGCTGCCGCCTCCCGTGGGCCGGCTCTCCCTGGAGAGCCGCGAGGCGCAGACCGCCATCCAGACGTCGCTGGCGCACCTGGCCCCCTCCACCCAGACCTCCATCCGCAACCCTGGCATCATCGGCGGCGTGCAGTTCCCGGCGTACACGCCGAAGAGCGTGGAGCGTGACTCGCTGGGCATGACGCACGTGCGTCTGGACCGCCAGCACGAGGGCGTGAAGGTCTTCGGCGAGCAGGTCGTCACGCACCTCGACGCCGACGGCAAGGTCAAGAGCACCACCGGCGACCAGTCTGAGATCCCGGCCGGCCTGGGCGCGCAGAAGCCCAAGGTGTCGCACAGCCAGGCGCTGGACATCGCGATGAAGGCGTTCGACGGCAAGCCGGACCGCCAGCCGAACTCCGAGCGCGTCATCTACAAGGACATCTCCGGTGAGTACCACTCCGCCTACCGGGTGGAAGTCACCAACGTGGATGGCACCGACAATCCGCGCAAGATGAACTACCTGGTGGACGCCAACACCGGGAAGCTCTTCGAGCAGTTCAACACCATTGACGGCTTCGCCCGCCAGCACGGCGCCGCGCACGGCCACAGCCACGCCCACGGCGCGGACCACGCCGACCACGCCGACCACGCCGACCACGCCCACGGCGCCGACCACGCCCACGGCGCTGCCGCGACGGCTTCCGAGATCAAGGCCTCGGCCACGCCGAAGGCGGAGATCGCCGACCTGGCCACCGTCACGTCGAAGATCAACGTGACCCAGGACGGCACCGTGGACCAGCTGAAGCTGGACCTGGACATCGACCACACGTTCAAGGGCGACCTGTCGGTCACGCTCACCAGCCCCTCCGGCAAGTCGGAGACGGTGCACAACCGCAAGGGTGGCAGCGCGGACCACATCAAGGGCAGCTTCGACCTGAGCGCCTTCGCGGGCGAGTCCGCGAAGGGCGAGTGGACGCTGTCGGTGAAGGACAACGCGCGCCGCGACACGGGCACGCTGAACAGCTGGGGCCTGACCATCACCCCGAAGGCCGTTGAGCCCAACGAGCCCGGCCCCAGCGAGAAGATCGCGGACGACACGTCCATGTACAGCGGCAAGGTCGCGCTGGAAACGAAGAAGCAGGCGGACGGCACGTACACGCTCGAGGACGGCACGCGCGGCAAGGGCGTGGCGACCTACGACGCGATGAACCGCGAGCGCGCCAGCGGCCAGACGCAGATCAAGGACAACAACGACGTGTGGGGCGAGGCCACGGACCCGGAGCGCAACAAGGCCGCGGTGGACGCGCACTACGGCGGCCAGATGATGTACGACTACATGAAGGACATCCTCGGCCGTGACTCCATCGACGGCGCGGGTGAGAAGCTGGTGTCCTACGTCCACGTCAGCAACAACTACGTGAACGCGTACTGGGACGGCGAGAAGATGAGCTACGGCGACGGCGACGGCCGCAACTCCGGTCCGCTCACCGCGCTGGACATCGCGGGCCATGAGATTGCCCACGGCCTCACCGAGCGCACCGCCGGCCTCATCTACCGCGGCGAGTCCGGTGGTCTGAACGAGGCGATGAGCGACATCATGGGCGCTGGCCTCGAGTGGTACGCGTCCCAGAAGAACCCCGACGTGAAGTTCAACTGGACGGTGGGCGAGACGGCCTGGACGCCGAAGGACGGCGACCCCACCGACGGCCTGCGCTACATGGACGATCCGACGAAGGACAACTACTCGGTCGACAACTACAAGAACTACCCGAAGCAGACCGAGGTGCACGGCTCCAGCGGCATCGCGAACAACGCCTTCTACCTGCTGGCCAACGGCGGAACCAACCGCACGTCCGGCATCGAGGTGAAGGACGCCATCGGCATGGAGAAGGGCCTGAAGATCTACTACCGCGCCCTGGCCCACTACATGACGCCGAGCACCACGTTCGCCCAGGCCCGCACCGCGACCATCAACGCGGCCACGGACCTCTACGGCGCGGACTCCGTGGAAGTGGCGAAGGTCAAGGAGAGCTGGACCGCCGTCGGCGTGAACTAGTCCTCCCGCTTCACTGAAGCCCCCCGAGCCCGGCCCGGCCCGCGACACACCGCGGACTGGCGCCGGGCTTCGGCTTTCCGGCGGCCGCTCAGGCCGGCGACTCCCCTATTTCGGTGACGGGCGTCGTGGCCGGCACGCCCTCCACCAGCAACATGATGGAGTGCGCGCTTTCGTGACGGAGCGCCTTGGCGGCGGCGTATTCCGGGGATGCCCACCAGGCCCTGGCGAGCTCCACGCTGGGGAACTCCAGCAGGACGAAGCGCGGGGGCTGCCAGGTGCCTTCCAGGGCCTGGGTGGGGCCCCCCTTGACGAGGTAGCGGCCCCCGTAGGGCTTGAGCGACGGAGGCGCGAGCTGCTTGTACCGCTCGTAGGTCTGCGCGTCGTGCACCGAGACCTCGACCAGGACGTAAGCAGGCATGGGCGCTCCTCGCGGCGGCTCAGAACTCGTATCGGAAGACGACGGGCGCTCCCTGCGTTCGATGCCTGGGGAACGTCCAGGCGCCTATCTTCTGCTGCATGCAACGCACGAGCGACGTGCCTCGCAGCCACGGCGTCTCGGTGGTGATGGACTCCACCTTCCCACTCGGAAGGACGCTCAAGCGCAGGACTGCCCGGTCCCCCTCCTGCGGCGGCGCGGACTGCTCCCGGGCACACGCCGCGAGTTCCGAACGCCGGGCATGCACCACCGCGAAGACGGTGGCCAGGTCGAGCGACTCGCGCGGCGCCGTCGGGTCGGGCGGAACATAGACGGTCGGCTTGTGGTGCTTGGTGGCGTTGGGCCCTGGGCCGGAGAGCATGCGGTCGAAGTCCGCGTCGGGCCCCAGGTCGTCCTCCGAGCCGCCAGCCGTCGCGGCTTCGGCCACCGTCGTGGCGGGCCGCCTGGCGGGCTCCGGCTCCGGAGCAGGCGCCACGGAGTGCTTCCCGATGACGAAGGCCACGGCGACGTCTCGCGAGGAGAGGCTGCCCGTGGGCCGCTCGAAGACGCGTTCTTCCGGTGACGGCCGTCCGCCGCCGGTCGCGGCGCGCGCCGTGCTCTCCGTGCCGGTCAGCTCCGGCACGCGGCCTCCGCGCTCGACCGAGGCGGCCGAGAGCGAGGGCGTCGATGGGCGTGTGGGCTCCTGCACCGGGCTCGGGTCGTGCGCGCTTTCGGCGGCCGACGTCGCGACGCCCGCGCCGCGGAAACCAGGGCCCGCGCTGCCCGTGCCGCCCGCTGACGTGGAGGTACCCGTTGCCGCGCCGCCCTGGCTCGCGGCCACGACCGCGTCCGGCGTGGGCGCGGCGGCCACCGGCTGTTCCGCGGGCGGCGGCGCACCGGGGCCACGCGTCGTGTCCACGGCCTCACCGGGGCTCGCGGCACCACGGCCGCCCCCAACACCCAGGACGCTCAGCGCCAGGGCCACCGACACCCCGCCGATGGCGCCACCCGCCAGGATGAAACCCAGCCGGCGCTTGCGACGCGCGCGTTCCTCAGGGGACGGCGACGCGAGCACCGCGTGGGTTCCCACGGGCTCCGCCGCGGGCATCGGGTCCGACGCCGGGGTTCCGTACGCGGAGAAGTCACTCGCGGCCGGCGCGGTGACAGGTTCCGGTGCGAGCGTCGCGACCACAGCTTCTGGAGCAGGCCCGACGACAACGCCCGCGGCCGGAGCCCCTGGGGCCTCCACAGAATGGGGTGCGTCGGACGCCTGCGTCTGCGGCAGGGCGACAGCACTCACCGCGGGAGTGGCCACGACGGCGGCGGGAGCAATGGCCGCGAAGGGGGGCACCACCGTGTCCGGTGCGTTCAGGCTCACCCGCTCCGTGGTGGCCTCGGACACGTCCACCGCGCGCGCGACCTGGGGCATGAAGGCCCCGGACGCTTCCGGCGGAATGGGCGGAGGTCCCGCGGGCACGGCTGGCGGCAACAGCGCGGAGGCGAGCTCCGGGATGTGCCCCAGGGGCAGCCACTCACTGAACCCCTCGCGCCAGCACAGGGAATCAAAGCCCAGAAAGCCCCGCTCCACGTGGGCCTTCAGGTCCGCGAGGTCGTGAGGACCGTAGGCCGCGCCGCCCGTGACGAAGTACCAGGCATGCTTCACGACGGGCGCGGCTTCCTTCGGCGGCGCCTCCTCCTCGCCCAAGGTGGACGCCCGTGAACGGCCCGCGCCCCGGTGCAGTCGCTCCGACTGCGTGGCCTCGCGGTAGCGCGGCTGCGCGCTGGGCCGGGCACGCAGGCTCTTGTCCGTGCGCAGCTGGCCCACGATGGCGTCCAGCTCCGCATCCGACACGCCGTCCAGCACGGGCGAATCGCCCTCGTCAGGGCGCTCTGGGGCCACCTCCCGGGCGTTTCCCGGGTTGGCGTTGTCTTCCCCTGAGTTGCCGGCCATCGACCCGCTCCTTGATTCCATCCGGTCCCGATTAAGCCGCACCATCAGACCTCACCCAATGGAATGCCACCACGGCGATTCGTCAATGGCGAGCATCTGCGCGGAGGTGGACACAGCCCCCACGTGGGACGGAGCCCTAGCGTAGTTCCCATGCCCCACTTTCGTACAATGTCCCGACTGTGCGGGATGGACACACAGTCGTCGACGCGCCACGCGTGGGAGCGAGAGCAGTGCCCGCACACCTCGCGGCACGTGCCGGCACACCCACTCCCCGGGCGATCAAACGGGAGCGGTGGGCGACCGCGAGCCTCACAGCCACACCTCGAAGTCCACCTGCGTGCCCTTCGGGCCGGTGCGCACGTCAAAGCGGTCCGCCAATCGCTTCACGCTCAACAAGCCCAGGCCCATCCCCGTCTTGCTCTGGTACGTCCCCGACAGCACGCGCTCCAGGTCCGGGATGCCTTGCCCGGAGTCCTCGGCGCAGACACGCAGCAGCCGCTTGGGCGCCAACTGCGGCGCGAGCTGGATGGTGCCGCCCCCCGCATACGAAATCTGGTTGCGCGCCAGCTCACTCACCGCCGTGGCCACCTTCTGGCACTCGTAGCCGCGCCCGCCCAGGGACTCGCACAGCATCCGGGCGGCGAGCCGCGCGTGGCTGGCGTCCGCTTCCGTGCGCACCAGATAGGTGGTCGCCCGAACCTCCGCCGAGGCGGAAGTGGCCGTGCCCTCCGGCCCCGCCGAGGGCGCGAGCTGCGCGCGAAGCTGCGCCATCATCTGCGGCCGGCGAGAAGGGTCCACGAATTGGCGGGTGGCGAGTTCCAGCGCCTCGATGAGGCGCGACAGGTCCGCCGTGGTCGCCGTGTCCAGGGACAGCCGGAGGGACTCCACGGTGCCTCGCAGCGCCAACCGCGCCGCCGTCTCCGACATGAACTGCTGCAAGACGCGCAACAGCGCCGAGCACACCCAACCACCGCTCACCCACGCCTCCTTTTCGCCTGGACCACCACCCGCTTGCGCGCCAGCACCTCGAACCCTCCGCCTTCGCGGTTGGCCACCTGGACGTCGTCGGTGAGCCGTCGCACCGCGGCCCCGCCTTCGCCCAGGCTGTCTCCGGGCAGGGGGCTCGGGCGCCCTTCCCTGCCAGCGAAGAACCGGGATGGGTCCTCCATGCCGGGGCCGCGGTCGCGGGAGCGGATGAAGAGCCACTCCGCCTCGAGCCACAGCTCCACCCAGCCCCGGCCCCCCGCGTGGCGCACCAGGTTGGTGGCCAGCTCGCTCACCACCACCGCCACCTCGGCGCTGGCTTGCGCCGTCAGGCCATGCTCACGGGCGTAGCGGCGGCTCAACGCGGCGGCGACCGCCGCATCCGACCTCAAGCGGATCTCGATGCTGAACATCGGCTCAACTTCTGAGAGCATGGGAGACACAAGCACCGAAAATCCAGCAAGCCTTCAACATTTCAATGAAGCATCCTCAATGGAAGCATTTCCCCTCCGGGGATGTAAAGCGGCTCGCAGTCATCCTGGACCCGGAGCGCCCATCTCGGGAAAGCCTGGGTGTGAATGAGGGGTATTCGTGAAGCGCGGTCGGGAGTTCAGCGCTTCATGGCGGGACCGCCGGGACTTCCACGAGGCGGCGCCGAGGTCCGCATCCGATTCGGGAGCGGCCTCCAGGCACCTGCCTCGCGCACGTCGCTCACGTGCCGGACAGCTCGTGCATCTGCAGATCCGGCCCCACCGCCAGCGTGTGGCCATGAGCCAGCTCCACCCATCCCGTGGTGCGCTTGAGCGCGCTGGCCACCACGACAGTGCGACGGCGGCGGTGCGCTCCCACCGCGGGCTGCGTATCGGGTGTCGAGGGCGTCACCTCGCACAACTCGCATTCGGCCGCCCCCTCCAGCCGCGTGCAGTACAAGGGATGCTCGCCGTACCGGGTCGCCGCCAGGAGGATGCCGTTGGTGGCCACCAGGTTGAGCGTGGGCGTGCGTGTCACGCCGGCCTGGGCCGCGGCCTGAGCCACCTCGCGTGCCGTGTCCGCCAGCACGCGTCCAGCGACCTCGGCCTCCAGCCGTGGATCCTCCGTGCGGCCCAGGTCGCGCAGGCGCCTGAGGAAGACGGCGAACAGCAGCTCCCCTTCGGTTCCGCCGCGCACCTGACGCCGCAGGTGGTCCGGCAGCGACGCCAGCAACGGGGCACGAAGCAGCTCGAAGCCCTGTACGCCGCCATGAAGGGCGAACAACCAGCGCCGGGAGCGGAAGGGCTGCGTATTCTCCTCCAGCGACAAGCCCACGGGCAGTTGGCCGGCGTGGAACAGCAGCGCCTCCGATTCATGCGGGGGCACGAGCGAGTCCAGGGACAGTGCCTCGCTACTGGAGAAGCGCCGCAACAGGACCTCCTCCTGGGCGTAGGCTCCCACCCCCACGGCGTTCGCCCTCGGCTCTCCCTGGAGCAGGACCTGGCCTTGGAGGCGGTGCAGCTCACAGCGCAGCAGGTTCGGGTCGGACGTCAGAGCGGCGAGGATGACGGACATGGATGAGTAAACCCCCTTCGCCATGAGAGATAATGGCCTCGGAGCGCCCCCTCAAGCCAGTGGGCGTGCTCCCTTGCACCCTCGCTAAGCCCTTGAAATGGCTGGGCTTTATTGACACGGGAACGTTGACACCCGCTTCTGGGGGTGCCTAACCTCCGTGCCCTTCACCGACGGACCTCTGCTGAAGGTCTTCACCGGAGATGGAATGGCGGACGACATCGCAATCGGCATCGACCTGGGCACGTCATTCTCGTGCGTGGCGGTGGTCCAGGACGGCCAGCCCACCGTCATCCCTAACGAGTGGGGAGAGACGACTCACGCCTCCTGCGTCTCGTTCCT
This sequence comes from Myxococcus virescens, assembly GCF_900101905.1. NCBI lineage: Bacteria > Pseudomonadati > Myxococcota > Myxococcia > Myxococcales > Myxococcaceae > Myxococcus > Myxococcus virescens. Next base: position 99,186 of record NZ_FNAJ01000003.1, read on the forward strand.
CGAGGATGGCTCGGTCCTGGTCGGCAACGCGGCCAAGAAGAACATCATCACCAACCCCGAGCAGACCGTCTATTCCGCCAAGCGCCTCATCGGCCGCTACTACTTCTCCGACGAGGTGAAGAAGGCGCAGGCGGTGATGCCGTACCGCATCGTCGAGGGCGACAACAACTCGGTGCGCATCGCGATGAACGAGCACTCCTATTCGCTCCCGGAGATCAGCGCGCTGGTGCTCAAGGAGTTGAAGGCGGTGGCGGAGACGTACCTGGGCCAGGAGGTGACCAAGGCCGTGGTCACCGTGCCCGCGTACTTCAACGACAACCAGCGCCAGGCCACCAAGGACGCGGGCCGCATCGCCGGCATGGAGGTGCTGCGCATCCTCAATGAGCCCACCGCCGCGGCGCTCGCGTACGGCTTCGGGCGCGACGTCAACCAGCGCGTGGTGGTCTACGACCTGGGCGGCGGCACCTTCGACGTCTCCATCCTGGAGATTGGCAAGGACGTCTTCGAGGTGCTGGCCACCGCGGGCGACACGTACCTGGGCGGCGACGACTTCGACGACCGCATCATGACGTGGCTGGCGGATGACTTCCTGGCCCGCACGCGCCTGGACGTGCGGCAGAACAAGTTCTGCCTGCAGATGCTCAAGGAGGCCGCGGAGAAGGCGAAAATCGACGTGGGCCAGACGGGCTCCGCGGAGATTCTCTGCCAGGGCATCTGCCAGGACGCGGACGGCAACGTCATGGACCTGCGTGGGCAACTCAACCAGGACCAGTTCAACCGCATGGTGATGGACCTGGTGCAGCGCACCTTCAAGGTGTGTGACGAGGCGCTGCAGAGCGCGCGCCTGACGGCCGCCGACATCGACGCGGTCATCCTCGTGGGCGGGCCGACGCGGCTGCCCATCATCCGCAATTCGGTGAAGCACTACTTCCAGAAGGAACCGCTGGAAGGCATCAACCCGGACCAGGTCGTGGCCATGGGTGCGGCGCTCCAGTCGCACGCGCTGCTGGACAGCAAGACGCAGACGTTCCTGGTGGACGTCACGCCGCTGTCGCTGCGCATCGGCACGGTGGGTGGGTACACCGAGAAGATCATCGACAAGAACACGCCGGTTCCCATCGACCGCTCGAAGACGTTCACCACCAGCCGCGACGGCCAGGAGAAGGTGAAGATTCGCGTGTACCAGGGTGAGTCCAACCGCGCCGACGAGTGCGAGATGCTCGGCGAGTTCGAGTTCGCGGGCTTCCGCATCGGCTATCGCGGCGAGGTGAAGATCGAGGTCACCTTCGAAATCAACACGGATGGCCTGGTGCACGTGTCCGCGTGCGACACGGCGACGGGTCAGAAGACGTCGACCTCCATCACGTTGTCCTCCGGCATGAGCGAGGCCGATATCCAGCAGTCCATCCAGGCAAACCGGAACATCCGGCTTGCTGGCCACAACAGCGACGACCTGCCCGCCGCGGCGCAGTAAGGCCGCGACTCGACCACGCCGATGTCCGAGCCTTCAGACCCCAGCGCCGGCAAACCGCCGGGAGCCACGCCCGGGACACCGGCCACGCCCGCCCGGCCCGCAGTCCCGCGCGTGACGGCCGCCGTCCCCGGCCCCGTCGCGCCCGGGACGATTCCGTCGTCGCCCGCCGCCAGCGCGCCGACTCCGCCGCCTCGGCCCCAGGGAACACCTGTCGCACGTCCCACCGGCGTGACACCCCCGGTGCCGCCCCGGGCCACGACGACGGGGATTCCCACTGTGCGGACAGGCGCTGGAGAGGGTGCGCCTTCCACGCCTGGACGTGCGACGGCGCCGGGTGCGAGTCCCGCGGCGGCGCCGGCACGTCCGGCGTCGGGTGCGGTGCCGTCCGTGCCGGGTTCGGGGAGTGCGCCGCGAGGCACGCCCACGACGCTGCCTGCGATTCCTGCCGTGGGTGCCGCGACGAGCCCCGCCGCGAGGCAGTCGGCAGGTGGCGCAATGCCAGGGCAACGCAGTGCTGGTGGAGATGCGCCATCCGCCGCGGTCGCCACGACGCCGGTGCCACGCCCGGCGGGAGCTGGCACAGGGACCTCGGTGTCCGCGCCGGGTACGGCTGCTGGCGCGAGTGCAACGGGTGCTGACGCTCGGACACCCCTGCCACGTTCGGCGCTCGCGAACCCTGGCGTGCAGGCGCCCACGGCTCCGCAGGGCACCAGCGGAGCTGACGCCCGGACACCCGCGCCTCGCCCGGCCGCCGGAGCAGCGGAGGCTGCCACGCCCGCGCCTCGCCCGGCCGCCGGAGCAGCGGGGGCTGCCACGCCCGTACCGCGTCCTCCTACCGGTGCAGCGGGAACCGCCACGCCCGTACCGCGTCCTCCTGCCGATGCAGCGGGAGCCGTCACGCCCGTACCGCGTCCTCCTGCCGGTGCAGCGGGGGCCGCCACGCCTGTACCGCGTCCTCCTGCCGATGCAGCGGGAGCCGCCACAGCCGTACCGCGTCCTCCTGCCGATGCAGCGGGAGCCGCCACAGCCGTACCGCGTCCGCCTACCGATGCAGCGGGAGCCGCCACAGCCGTACCGCGTCCGCCTACCGATGCAGCCGGGGCCGCTACGCCCGTACCGCGTCCGGCCGCCGGAGCAGCGGGAGCCGCCCCCCTCGTACCGAGCCAGGTGACGGGCGCAGGCGCCAACACACCTGTCCCCCGCGTGCCCCCCGCAGGCACCACCACGCCCGCTTCGCGACCGGCACCGGCCTCCCCCGCCGCTGGCGCGAGTACGCCCGTGCCACGCGTCGCGACGGCTGGCGCCACTGCCACTGGAGCCAGCACGTCCGCCCCGCGCCAGGACCCGAATCCCCATGCGGCGGGAGCACCGACGCCCGCGCCTCGCCCGGCAGGTGGAGGAAACACGCCGCCTCCGCGCCCGGCTGGTGCAGTTCCTCCGGCGCAGCGTCCCACCATGGGCGCAATTCCCGCCGTTGCCCCTGCCATCGCGCCCGTGGGAGCAACCGCGTCGCCAAGCTCGGCGGGTGTCGTTCCCCCCATCGCTCCCGTGGGGGCCTCCGCTCCACTCGCGGGCGCAGTGCCCTCCATCGCCCCCGTGGGCGCTCCGGCTTCGCCCTCACTGACAGGCGTCGTCCCCTCCGTGGCCCCGGTAGCGCCCCGCGCTCCGGCCCAGACGAGGGCTGTCCCGACAGTCGCCCCGGCAATCCCCGCAGCCACGCCGCAGGCAGGCGCCGTGCCTTCCGCACCGGCGCGCTCCCAAGGAACAGCACCGACGTCGAGGCCGCCTCCCGTACTCGCGTTGGGACAGGTTGTCCCTCCCGTGGCGCCCTCCACGGCCCCACAGCAGAAGCCCGGTGCCCGGCCCACCATGTCCCTCCCAGCGCTGGTGCCCGCCGGCGCCACGCCGCCGCGCCCTCCCCCGTCCGTGGCGCCCGCCGTCCCGGGCATCGCACCGCTGACGCCGGCCCCACGCGCTTCGTCCGGCGCGGTGCCCTCGATTCCTTCCGTGGCGCCCATCGTCCCGCCCGTCGCCCCTGCCGCGGCCACGGCGGTCACGCCACCGCCGACGCCTGCTGCGTCAACGGACCTGGGCCTGGACATCCAGCAGCTCGCCGACCTGGAATCACGCTGCGCGAAGCTGGACCAGCTCGACTACTTCGAAGTGCTCATGCTGGAGAGGACCGCCACCCCCGCGGACATCAAGCGTGCCTTCTACCGGGAGAGCCGCACCTACCACCCGGACCGCTTCTTCCACGTGGACTCCAAGGAGCTGAAGGAGCGCATCAACGAGCTCTACAAGCGCGTCACTGAGGCCTACTACGTCCTGCGCGACGACACGAAGCGCAAGAAGTACGTCGTCGACGTGACGGGCCCCGAGCGCGCCCAGAAGCTGCGCTTCACCGAAGCCTCCGAAGCGGAGACCAAGGCCGCCGCCAAGAAGGAGCAGGAAGAGCAGATCGGCACCCACCCCAAGGGACGCCAGTTCTTCCAGCAGGCGCAGAAGGACGCGGACGCCGGCAACTGGTCCGCCGCCGAGCGGAACCTGAAGATGGCGCTCACCTATGAGCCCTCCAACGCCCGCTACAAGGAGCGGCTGGCGGAGGTCCAGAAGCAGTCCCAGGACGAGGCTCGCGACAAGGGCGGCTCGTTCAAGATCCGCTGACGGCGGCGGCGCCCATGGTCATCGACCTCATCATCCTCGGACTGGTGCTGTTCTTCGCCATGATCGGCGCCATCACCGGGGCCTCGCGCCAGGTCGCCAACGTGGTGGGCCTGGCGGTGGGCTACTTCGCCTCGCGCCGCCTGGGTCCCGTGGTGGCCCCCCACCTGGCCGAGGCCCTGGGCAGTCCGCTCTTCCTGGGCGCCATCGTGGGCACGGTGCTCCTGTTCATCTGCACGTGGCTCGCGGTGCGCTACGCCCTGGGCGCGCTGCTGCTGCGCATCCTCTCCACCGGTCAGCACCACGAGAACCGGGGCGTGGACCGCTTCCTCGGCTTCGTGCTGGGCGGCGCGAAGATGGGCATCATCGCCTGGGTCGTCCTCAGCGCCATCGCCTTCTTCGAACAGCACGTCGTCATCGCGGGCCGCCGCGTGGGCCTGTCCCCGAAGGAGTCGCTCTCCATCGAGGTCGCCCGCCGCTACAACCTCTTCGAGATGACGCAGTTCGCCCCGGTGAAGAACCTGGTGGAGGTCGCCAAGGCCGCCAGTGATCCGAAGCGCGCGGGTCGGCTCCAGGACGACCCGGCCTACAAGGCCCTGCGCAAGGACCCTCGCTTCCAGCGCCTGCTGCAGGACCCGAAGCTGAAGCAGGCCCTGGCACGAGGAGACACCGCCGCGCTGCTGCGCCACGACGGTGTGCTCCAGCTCATCCAGGACCCGGACGTGGCGGCCCGGCTGGGCGCCGCGGCCCGCGCCTCCGAGCGCGAGCCCTGACTCACACGTCCAGCTGCGTCGAATCCAGCCCCCGCAGCCGCTCTCGCACGAAGCCCGCGTCCACCGTCACCTGGCGCCGCCGCCGCTCGGGCGCCTCGAACATGACGTCCGCCATGACGTGCTCCAGGATGGACCGCAATCCTCGAGCCCCCAGCCCGCGCTCCACGGAATAGCGAACCACCTCACGCAGGCCCGGTTCGGCGAAGTCCACCTCCAGGTCGTCCATGGACAGCAGCTCGCGGAACTCGCGCACGATGGAGTCCGGCGGCTCGCTGAGCACGCGCAGCAAGTCCTCCTCGCCCAGCCGCTCCAACTGCACCACCACCGGCAGGCGGCCGAGGAACTCCGCCAGCATGCCGAAGTCCGTCAGCTGGCGGGTGCTGATGCGCTTCTGGCTGCGCGTCGCCGGGTCCTCCGCGCCAAAGCCCATGGCGCGGCTCCCTTCATCTCCGGAGTCGTGCAAGTCACTGAACGTGCCCGCGCAAATGAAGAGGATGTCGCGCGTGTCCACCTGCACGAAGTCGCTCTTGTTCCAGGCCTGGGTGACGTTGAGGGGCACGTACACCTCGCGGCCCTCCAGCAGCTTCAGCAGCGACTGCTGGACACCCTCGCCGCCGATGTCGCGGCTGCCCGCGCCGTTGCGGGCGCCCTGGGAGCGGCGGGCAATCTTGTCCACCTCGTCGATGAAGATGATGCCCCGCTGGGTGTCCTCCACGGAGTGGTTCGCCTTGAAGAGGAGGTCGGAGATCATCACCTCCACGTCCTTCCCGTAGTAGCCGGCCTCCGTGTACTCGGTGGCGTCCACGGTGGTGAACGGCACGTGGAGGATGTCCGCCAGATTGCGGGCGATGTGCGTCTTGCCGCTCCCGGTGGGTCCCATCAGCAAGATGTTGGATTTCTTGATGAGCGACGTCCGGCGCAGCCTTCGCGCCAGCAGCCGCTTGAGGTGATTGTGGGCCGCAATGGCCACCGCGCGCTTGGCCCCGTCCTGGCCGATGACGAAGCGATCCAGCCGCTCGTAGATTTCCCGCGGGGTCAGCAGCGCCTCTTCCCTGCGTGCGGACGACTCCATGTACCCTCCCCTTGTTTCCACGCGTCCCTCATGACTCACGGGAAAAGGGTAGGAATTGAATGGAGGGTCGGCCCGCGGGAGGAGGAGCACCGGGCGGCCGCCCCGCCAGCCTGCCTGCCCTCCGCACAAGCGGCTGTTGAATACCGAGGGGCTTTCCGATAGTTCCCGCGCGATTCCTGTGATCGTCCGTTGTTCACGGGAGTCCACCCCATCTACCCCCGGGAGCCTCGAGACGCCGATGCCCGTAAACGCCCCTCCCCACCGCTGGACCCTTGCCGACGCGCACGAGCTGTACGGAATCCGGAACTGGGGCAACCCCTACTTCGGCATCAATGAGAAGGGCCATGTCATCGTCCACCCGGACGGTCCCCAGGCCCCGAACATGGACCTGAAGGAGCTGGTCGATGAAGTGCGCCGCCGGGGCATCGGCCTGCCGCTGCTTATCCGCTTCACGGACGTGCTGCGCCACCGCGTGGTCCACCTGAACGAGGCCTTCCGCAAGGCCATGAACGATCAGGGGTTCAAGGGCGGCTACCGCGGCGTGTACCCCATCAAGGTGAACCAGCACCGCTACGTGGTGGAGACCCTCATCGAGGCGGGTAAGGGCTACAACTACGGGCTGGAGGCCGGCAGCAAGCCGGAGCTGCTCGCGGTGATGGCGCTGCTGGAGAACGAGAACGCGCTCGTCATCTGCAACGGCTACAAGGATGAGGAGTACATCGAGACGGCGCTCTTCTACTCGCGCCTGGGCCGCAACGTCATCCTGGTGGTGGAGAAGCCCAGCGAGCTGCCGCTCATCGCGGAGGTCGCCCGGCGCACGGGCATCGCCCCCCGGCTGGGCATTCGCGTGAAGCTGTCCACGCGCGGCGCCGGCAAGTGGGAGGCCAGCGGCGGCGACCGCTCCAAGTTCGGCCTGACCTCCTCCGAGCTGATGAACTGCATCAGCTTCATGAAGGACGCGGGCCTGCTCAACTCCTTCGAGCTGCTGCACTTCCACCTGGGCAGCCAGATCTCCAACATCCGCAATGTGAAGAACGCGCTGCGTGAGGTGGGCTGCTTCTACGTGGAGGTGGCCCGTCAGGGCGCGCCGCTGAAGTACCTGGACGTGGGCGGCGGCCTGGGCGTGGACTACGACGGCTCCCAGACGAACTTCGCCTCTTCCATGAACTACACCACGGAGGAGTACGCCAACGACGTGGTGTTCGGCGTCATGGAGGCCTGCGACCGGGCCGGCGTGCCGCACCCCACGCTGGTGTCGGAGTCCGGCCGCGCCGTGGTGGCGCACCACGCGGTGCTGGTGGTGGACGTGCTGGGCACCAGTGAGTTCGACCCGGCGCCGGTCCCCGAGAAGGTGGACGAGAAGGCGCCCTCCGTGGTGCGCAACCTCTGGTCCACCTACCGCGAGGTCACCAACAAGAACCTGCTGGAGGCGTGGCACGACGTGCAGGACGCCAAGGAGGAGAGCCTCACCCTCTTCTCGCTGGGCCACCTGTCGCTGGAGCAGCGCGTGGCAGCGGAGAACATCTACTGGGCCACCTGCCACAAGATCATGCGCATCGCGCGTGAGCAGGGCGAGATTCCCGAGGAGCTGGACTCCCTGGAGAAGGCGCTCAACGACACGTACTTCTGCAACTTCTCCGTGTTCCAGTCGCTGCCGGACTCGTGGGCCATCGACCAGCTCTTCCCGATGATGCCCATCCACCGGCTGGCGGAGAAGCCGACGCGCCGCGCGACGCTGGCGGACATCACCTGCGACTCGGACGGGAAGATCGAGCATTTCATCGACAAGCGCGAGGTGAAGGACGCCCTCGAGCTGCACGCGCTCAACGATGACGACTACTACCTGGGCATCTTCATGGTGGGCGCCTACCAGGAGATCCTCGGCGACCTCCACAACCTGTTCGGCGACACGCACGCCGTGCAGGTGTCGCTGGGGCCCAACGGAGGCTACCTCATCGACAATGTGGTGGCCGGCGACACGGTGACGGAGGTGCTCAACTACGTCAGCTACACCAAGGACGACCTGGTGGCGAAGCTGCGCAAGTTCACCGAGGCCGCGCTGCGCCAGGGCCGCATCACCCTGGACGAGTCGCGCAACCTGCTGCGCATGTACGAGGATGGCCTGTCCGGCTACACGTACCTGGAGCGCGAGGTGGACGCGAGCTTCGGCAGCAGCGCCAGCCAGCTCCGCCTGGTGCCCACGCCGGACGCCTCGGGCGCCCGGCCCACGACGCCGCCCGCCGGCGCTTCGGGAACGTCGGGCACCTGAGCCCCGCGCCAGATTGAAGTCCTCGCCCCCTGTCGCTCGCCGCGGCAGGGGGCTTCTTCATGCCCGGGCGTCCGTCAGTGGCCCGCGACGAGAGGCTCTCCGGTGCCGAAAGGCTGCGGCTCCTCCGCGAAGGCCACGTCGGCCGCCTGGGCCCTCAGGCGCTGGAGCACGGAGCGCTGCGCCTCGCCGCGCTGTACGAGCGACTCGAAGGGAAACACCGCGAGCCGCGCGTCTTTCACCGACACGCGCGCCAGCGTGCGCCAGAGGGACAAGCGGCCCTCCGTGGCCGAGCACAGGCCTTCCAATTCCAGCAGCCGGCTCAAGGGCGAATAGCGCACGAGCGTGCCGTTCAGCTTCAGCCGGCTCACCTTCTCCGCGGCCCACGCGGCGCGCGTCTTCAGCCCATCTCGCTTCAGCTCCAGGGCGTCCATCACCGCTAGCAGCGTGGACTGGTCTTCCTTCAGCTCGGGGATGAGCGTCGCCAGATAGCGGCCCAGCAGGTTGCCGTGGTTCTCCGCCTCCGTGCGGATTGCCAGCTCCAGCCCGCCCACCGAGCCCGCCAGGTGGTCATTGAGGTAGATGCCCAGCCGCTTCGCATGCATGCCGTGTCCTCCAGGACGAGCCCCGCAGTCGGGGAGGATGGACACGAAGGGGCCCACCCGCAGCATTCGCGGGCAGGCCCCCTGGAGGGCAAGCGGCCTGGCGTCCTCAGTCCGGATAGCTGAACGTCAGCGGCAGCTTCACGTCTGGGTGGAGGCTGCGGGCCACCGGGCACTCGCGGCCCACCTTCTCCAGCGTGGCCCGGTGCTCGGCGGACAGGCCGGCCGGCATCTGGATGTCCAGCACCAGCTCGGCGATGCGGCGCGGCGGCGGCGACATCCGCTTCTCCACACGGGCGCTCACCTCGCCCAGGGCAATGCCTTCACGCGAGGCGAACAGGTGCATCGTCGTCACCGCGCACGACATCAGCGCCGCGCCCACCAGGTCCGTGGGCGAGAAGCTGCCACCGGTGCCGCCGTTGTCGCGCGGCGCCTCCGTCTGATTCACCGTGCCTGACGGGCCATGGGTGAGCTGCGTCTTGAACTGGGGCTGGCTGACCAGCGTCATCACCACGCCCGTGGCGGGCGTCTGCGGCGGGCTCATGTCGGCGCTCCTCGAAGCAAAAGGGCTCCGCCGACATACCACCCGAACCGCGGCAGGGGCCGCTACTTGTTGCGCTTCCGGGCCGCGCCGCCGGACACCTTCGAAGGTGCCTCCGGGACGCGCTCAGGCGCGCCGAGCACCTGGGCCCGAACCTGCTCGGCCGGCAGATGAGCAGTGTCCGCCATGACACAGGACACGAAGGCCAGCTCCGCCAGGGCCCGGCGCGCGCGCTGCCGCACCGCGGGGTCCTCCGAGGACAAGACCTCGGTGGCGGACGCCACGTAGCTGCTCGCCAATGACTCGAAAAGGTAGACCCGGTTCTCGATGGTCGTATCGGACTTCTTGCCCATAGGGCCCGGACAGTAGCCACACACTGGGTGGCGGTGGCACCCCCCATGCCGCAAGTTGGTGTGAAACCCGGCATAGGTCGCGTATGGGGAACATTCACCCCACACCCTGGAGCCCGCCGTGATTGACCTGCACTCGCACACCACCGCCAGCGACGGTCAATATGCGCCCACGGAGCTGCTGGCGCGGGCCGCCGCCGCCGGGGTGACGGTGTTGGCGATTACCGACCACGACACCGTCGCGGGGTTGGCCGAGGCCGAGGTGGCGGCGCGCGCCCACGGCGTGGAGCTGGTGCCGGGCATCGAAATCTCCGCGTTCATTCATGGACGCGAGTGCCACATCCTGGGGCACTTCCTGAGGCCGGACGACGAGGACATCGCTCGCTTCGCCGACCGGCTCCGACTGGAGCGCGAGCAGCGCATGGAAGCCCTGCTGGAGCGCATGCGGCAGCTGGGCTACCCCGTGCGCATGGAGCACGTCCGGGCGGTGGCCGGCGACGCGCAGCTGGGCCGTCCCCATCTGGCCCGCGTGCTGGTGGACCGCGGCTGGGTGGTGGACGTGAAGGAGGCCTTCGACCGCTTCCTGGGCATGCGCGGTGCCGCCTGGGTGGAGCGCTTCAAGCTGGCGGGCGAGGACGCCATCCGCCTCATCCGCAACGCGGGCGGCACGGCCACCCTCGCCCACCCGGGCGCATCGCGCATGGAGCGACTGGAGATCCGCGCGCTCGCCCAGGCGGGACTGGCGGGCCTTGAGGTGCTGCACGAGGACCACAACCCCAGCGTGCGCCAGAAGTATCTCGGCCTGGCCAAGGAGCTGGGCCTGGTCCCCACCGCTGGCAGCGACTTCCACGGCGAGGCTATCTCCGCCGACCACCGGCTGGGCTCCGCCTCCATGCCTCCCGAGCTCTTCGCCCGCCTCAAGTCGCGCGCCCAGGCCTGAACCGCCACAGGCGGGCAAAAGTGAAAAGTCCAGGAATTTGTTAGTCTCCGGGCATCCATGGGGTGCCCGAGCGAGACGACACTGAGCGACTTCCTCGAAGGGGCGCTCCCGGACGCGCACCGCACGCGCGTCCTGGCCCACGTGGAAGGATGTGAGCGCTGCCAGGAGCACCTGGCCCTGGGCGCCAGTGTGGCGGAGGCTGTGCCCGCGCCCGCCGATGGCCCGCTGGTGGCCACGGGCACCCAGCTCTCACGCTACGTGGTGCAGGAGCGCATTGGCCGGGGCGCCATGGGCGAGGTGTACGCGGCCCATGACCCGGAGCTGGACCGAAGGGTCGCGCTGAAGCTGCTGCGCCCCGAGGGCCGACACCTGGAGGAGCTGCGCTTGCGGCTGCTGCGCGAGGCGCAGGCCCTGGCCCGGCTGGCCCATCCGCACGTCGTCACCGTCTACGACGTGGGCGTCTGCGAGGACTGCGTCTTCCTGGCGCTGGAGTTGGTGGAGGGCGCGTCGCTGGCGGAGTGGCTGGAGGCGCCGCGGCCCTGGCAGGACGTGGTGCGCGTCTTCGTGGACGCGGGCCGGGGACTGGCGGCCGCTCACGCCGCCGGGCTGGTCCACCGCGACTTCAAGCCGGGCAACGTGCTGGTCGGGAAGGATGGGCGCGTGCGGGTGACGGACTTCGGTCTGGCCCGGCCCTCCCACCGGCGGGTCTCGGGCCACGCCGCGCCAGCGAGCCTGGACACGGTGACGGCGCCGGCCTCGCTGGTGGACTCGCCGCTAACCCATTCGGGCGCGCTGCTGGGCACGCCCGCGTACATGGCGCCCGAGCAGCTTCAAGGCCACGGCGTGGACGCGCGCTCGGACCAGTTCAGCTTCTGCGTGGCGCTGTATGAAGCGCTCCACGGTGTGCGCCCCTTCGAGGGCCGGACGCTGGAGGCGTTGGGCCAGGCCGCGCGGGAAGGACGCATCCGCGCGCCGGAGCGCGAAGCGAAAATCCCGGCCCGCGTGCGGCGCGCGGTGCTGCGGGGGTTGCGAGCCCAGCCGGAAGAGCGCTTCCCATCGATGGAGGCGCTGCTGACCGAGCTGGCCCCCCGCGCTGGAAGGCGCCTTGCCTGGGTGGGCGCCTCCGCCGCCGTGGCGTGTCTCGTAGGGCTCACCGTGGGCTACGTGGCGGCGCATCGGAGGCAGGCCCGCTGCGAGTTGGAGGCGGAGCGGCTCACCACCATCTGGGGACCGGAGCGTCGCGCGCGAATCCATGCGGCCTTCCTGGCCACGGGCAAGCCCTTCGCCGCAGCCGCGTGGGAAGCCGTCGCCAGCACGCTCGACGGACACGCGGACACGTGGCGCGAGCTGCGCACCGACGCGTGCACGGCCTCGCGAGATGACACCCATGCCTCATGGCAGACAGCCGCGTGCCTGGACACGCGGCTGTGGCACCTGGCCGCCGTCGTCGACGTGCTGGAGAAGGCGGACGCGCGAACGGTGCAGCACGCGCCGCAGATGGTGGCGTCCCTGGAGGGCGTCTCCGGCTGCCGGGATGCTCCAGAGCTGGCGAACCGGCCGCAGCCTCCGGATGCCCTGCGGCCTCGCGTGGACGCGGCGCGACGCAAGCTGGCCGAGGCACGGGCGTACATGGACGCGGGCAACCACTCCGGCGCGTTGAAGGAGACGACGGCCTTGCTCCAGGACATCCAGGGGCTGGACTACCGGCCGCTGGAGGCAGAGGTCCTCACGCTGCACGGCTATGCCCATGGGCTCGCGGGCAAGCCGAAGGAAGCCGAGGAGCACCTCTACAAGGCGCTCTGGGCCGCCGAGGCGGGCCGCGACGACGAAACCGTGGCCCGTGTCTGGAACCTCCTCCTGTGGGTGGTGGGCGACCAGATGGCGCGCATGGACGAGGCGAACCGGCTGGTGCACCACGCCCGCGCCGCGGTGGAGCGGCTGGGCCGCGAGCGCTTCCCACACATCGCCACCGACCTGCACCTGCGAATGGGCGGACTGCTCCTGGTGCAGGGCAAGCTGGATGAAGCGGACGCAGAGTTCACCCAGGGGCTGGAGCTGGCGCGGAGGACCGCGGGCCCCTCACGGCCTCGCGTGACGTACTTCCTCACCGGACTGGGGCGCGTCCGCTCGCGGCAGCTTCGCGCGGAGGAGGCCCTGGCGCTCTACCAGGAAGCGCAGGCCTACGCGTTCCAGGAGCGACAGTGGAGCCCCGAGCACCCGGTGCTCGCGCTCAACCTCAACAACATCGCCACCGAGCTGCTCGCCCTGGGCCGCACGCAAGAAGCGCTCGACACGTTCCAACGCTCGCTGGCGCTGCTGGAGGCCGCGCGCTCCAGGGACCACGCGAGCCTGGCCGCCCCCCTCAACAACCTGGCCGGCCTGCTGCGCCGCGAGGGGCGCCTGGAGGAAGCCCGGAGCCACTATGAGCGAGCGCTGGCCATCTTCGAGCGCAGCAAGGGGACGGACCACCCCAGCACCGTCACCGCGCTCGGCGGGCTGGGCATGGTGGCCTATGATTCCGACCGGCTCGACGAGGCGCTCGCCCACAACCAGCAGGCGCTGGAGCGCATCCAACGCAGCGTGGGCCAGGACTCGCCGCGCCTGGAGATGTCGCTGCGCAACCTGGGCCTCATTCACCTGCGCGCGGGCCGGCCGGCGGTGGCGCGGCGCAACCTGACGCAGGCGCTTGGCCTCCTCCAGAAGGAGAACGGCACCGACAGCGTGGTGGCATGTGGCGTGGTGCGGGACCTGGCCCGGGTGGACCTGGAGACGGGCGCATTCCGGGCGGCACTGACCCGCTGCCAACGAGCCCTGGCGCTGGATGAAGCCGCGCAGGGTGGCGACAGCCCGGACGTCGCGCTCGACCTCGCCTGCCTCGGAGAGGCCCACCTGAGCCTGCGCGCGCCGGAGCAAGCCGTCCCGTTGCTCGAGCGCGCACGGCGCATCCATGCTCGGGTGTGGCTGGACCGGAAGGAAGCCGCGCGAGTGTCCTTCCTCCTCGCACGGGCCCTGTGGGAACGCCCCACCCCGGAGGGACGCGAACAGGCCACGGTCCTCGTCCGCGAGGCGAAAGCGTGGCTGGAGGCCCAGGGTCTGCGCGCCCGGCGCGAGCACGACGAACTCGTGGCATGGCAGGCGCGGCACCTGCCCCGTGTGAGCGAGGTCACCCGATGAGCCAGGCTCCGGAAACGCTGACGCCGCTGCTGCTCGCGGGGGCACCCGAGTCACTGCACGACACGCTGCGCTCCGCGCCCGCGCTGGAGGCCCTGCTCACGGAGCTGCTCGACCAAGGCCGTGCGGCGTGGCCCACCGTGGCGCTGGCGCCCGCGGCCCTGTTGCACCACGTGGGCCAGCACCTGCGCGCGGAAGGCACACCCCTGGATGCGCTCCAGCAGCTCCATGCCGCGGACGTCTACCTGGCGTGTGCCTGTGCCCAGGGAGAGCCCCAGGCGTTGCAGCTCTTCGAGAAGCACGTCCTCCAGAAATCCGCCGCACGACTGTCCCGGCACCTCACGGCGATGGTGGACGAGGTGCTCCAGGTGACGCGCCAGCGGCTCCTGCTGGGCGTTCACGGCGGCGCGCCGAAAATCGCGGAGTACTCGGGCCGGGGCTCGCTGGGCGGCTGGGTGCGAATCGTCGCCTCGCGCATCGGCGGCGAGTTGCTGGAGCAGACCGGCCGCCACGAGCAGGCCTCCACGCCTCCGGAGGCCTTGGAACAGCTGTTGTCCCGGGACGACCCCGAGCGAAACGTGCTCCAGGCCCACTCCCGGCAAGCCCTGTCCGAATCCCTCCAGGCCGCGCTGGCGACGTTGTCCGAACGGGAGCGCGCGCTCTTGCGCCTGCACCACCTCCATGGCCTCACCATGGACCGCATCGCCACGCTGTACGCGGAGCCCCGCTCCAGTGTGGCACGCCACGTGGCCCAGGCCCGTGAGCGGCTCCTGAAGCAGACCCACCGAGAGCTGGCCGCCCGGCTGAAGCTGGACGGGCGCGAGGTGGAGAGCCTCCTGGGCCTCGTCCAGAGCCGCCTGGACCTCAGCCTCCACCGGCTGATGGGCTGACGCGTGTCTCAACGGCCGCGCTGATTCAGGCTGCGCATCCATCGCGGGCGATGCCATCATCCGGGGAAACCCTGGACGAAAGAGCCCTCGACGATGGCGCAAAAGAAGGCGAAGCGAGCGAACCGAGACCTGGAGAAGACGTACCCGCGCAAGGACTTCGTCGCGAAGCTGCGGCGGCTGGCGGACGCCATCGAGGAGGGCAAGGCCTTCAACATCCAGGTCGCTGGCGAGCGCCTGCGCATCCCCGCCGACGCGCTCTTCAACATCGAGCACGAGCGCGAGGGCGGCGTGGACGAGGTCGAGTTCCAGCTGCGCTGGCAGCGGGAGTGAGCCTCAGTTCCGCGTCGTCTTGAAGCGGCTGGTGACGGCGGTGAGCCCCTCGGCCACCGCCTGCAGGTCCTGGGCGATGCGCGTGGTGCGTCCCGTCGCGTCCACGCCCTGCTTCACCAGCTCCGCGACGTTGCGGGCGCCTTGCACGGCCTGCTCGCTGGACTGGCGCTGCTGACGGGTGGCGATGGTGATCTGCCGCGCCGCCTCGCTGGTGCCGCGCGCCAGCTCGACGATGCGCTGGAACACGGAGGAGGCCTGCTCGGCCACCTCCACGCCCCGGTCGCTGGTGGCCATGCCCACGCGGGCCTTGGCCGCCGCTTCCTCACCGGAGTCCTGCACCTTCTCCACGATGCGGGCGATGTCACGCGCGGACGCGGACACGTTCTCCGCCAGCTTGCGCATCTCCGCGGCCACCAGCGAGAAGCCCCGCCCCACCTCGCCCGCCTTGGTGCCCTCCAGCGCCGCGTTCAGCGCCAGCAAGTCGGAGCGCTCCGCCACCTGGTTGATGACCTGGGCAATCTTCGACACCTGTTGCAGGTCCTGGTTGAGGCCGACAATCGCGTCCGCCACGCCCTTGGACTCGGTGCGGATGTCGTTGATGCCCGCCACCACCTGCGCAACCACCGCCATGGCCTCCGCCACGGCCTCGTGGGTGCGCCGCGCGCTCGACTCCACCACCTCCGTGGAGCTGGAGATCTGCTCGGCCGTGCGGCTCAGCTCCTCGAACGTGGCGGCAATCTGCTGCGCGTACGCCGCCTGCTGGCTGATGACGTGCTCCTGGTCCGCGGACGCCCCCAGCAGGCCCCGCGACGCGCCGGAGAGCTGCTCCGTGCGCGACACCATCTCCATCACCGAGGTGCGCAGCGTGCCCAGCATCTTGTTGAAGGACTGCGCCATGAGGCGCACCTCGCCCGTGGCCGGCACGTCCAGCTCCCCGCGCGACATGTCGCCCCGGGCCACGTCCCGCACCACCTCCGTCACCCGGGCCACCGGTTCGGCGATGGCGCGGCTGATGAACAACGCCAGGGCCAGCCCCAGCACCAGCGCGCCCGCCAGTCCGGCCAGCACCGCGCCCCGCATGTCATCCACCGAGCTGAGCGATTCCTGGACGCCGAAGCCCGCCACGTAGATGCGCTCACCACTGGCGCAGCGGACCGACACCTCGTCGCGTTGGGTGGACGTGGCGCAGCCCTCCAGCCCCTCCACGCCGAGCGAGCGGATGGCCGTGGGAATGGAGCCGCGCTCATGGAGCACGGTGCCCTCCGCCGACACCAGCCCCTGGTAGCGCAGGGTGAAGCCGCTGCGCTCGTTCAGCGCCTCCGGGGCCTCCAGCATCGACAACACGTCCCGCACCCGGGCCGTGGACTCCGGCGTGCTGTCCGCGGACAGGAGCGCGGGGTGCTGCGATATCAGCCGCGCCACCACCCGCACCCGCTTCTGGAGCAACTCCAGCGTGACTTCCCGCTGGTGCATGGGGAAGTACACGACGCAGAAGCTCACCACCGCCAGGCACGGCACGAGCACCGCGATGGCCACCTGCGTCCGCAAGCCGAGCCGGCCCCACATGCTTGCCATCTCCCCGGTGAGAAAGTTCCACGCCGGATGGATGCCGACGGTCCTCGGACGGTAGGCGTCCCTTCGCGGAGCGTCAAACCGGCCGGTCAGACCGGAGCGGTGCGGGCGGGTGATCCACGCCAGGCGCGCCCCGAGGTGCCATGAACACCGCTTTTCGCCGTCATCTCAAGGGGTTGGCGCGCCGCTCCCTGGACTTTCCCTTTGACATTGCGAGCACGGTGTCATTAGGTTCCGCGCGCGATGACTCCGACTCCCCTCACGCCATACCTGCCGCTGGCCGTCGTCCTGCTGCTGGCGGGTGGCATGGCGATGCTCATTCCCCAGATCACCACGCGGCTGGGTCCTCGCCGCCCGAGCGCCATCAAGGCGACCAGCTTCGAGGCCGGCTCCGAGTCGAGCGGCCCGGCGCGGCAGCGCTTCGCGGTGAAGTTCTACGTCGTGGCCCTGCTGTTCATCGTGTTCGACGTGGAAGCGGTGTTCCTGTACCCCTGGGCGGTGAACTTCCAGGCGCTCGGCTGGTTCGGGTACGTGGAGATGCTGGTCTTCGCCGTGACGCTGGTGGTCGGCCTTATCTATATCTGGAAGAAGGGCGCCCTGGACTGGGAGAGCTGAGACATCATGGCTGACGCTGACCTCGCAAACATCGTGACGACCCGCCGTGACGAGTCCATGGGCTGGCTCCAGTCCATCGTCTCCAAGGGCCTGGGTTGGGCGCGCAAGTACTCGCTCTTCACCTATCCGTACGCCACGGCCTGCTGCGGCATGGAGTACATGTCCGTGGCCGCCAGCCGGCACGACATCTCCCGCTTCGGCGCGGAGTTCCCCCGCTTCTCGCCGCGTCAGGCGGACCTGCTGATGGTGGTGGGCACCATCAACCTGAAGCAGGCCCCCATCCTCAAGCGCGTCTACGAGCAGATGGCCGAGCCCAAGTGGGTCGTGGCCTTCGGCGTGTGCGCGTCCTCGGGCGGCTTCTACGACAACTACGCGGTGCTCCAGGGCATCGACCGCATCATCCCGGTGGACGTCTACATCCCCGGCTGCCCGCCGCGCCCCGAGCAGGTGCTCGACGGCCTGATGCTGCTGCAGGACAAGATTGGCAACCAGGTCCACCGCATCGCGGACCGCGAGGAGGCCAACCCCACGGCCGCTCGGCACAACCTGCTGCTGTCCATGAACAAGTAACGCGCCCCACGCGCGGTACCGCCAGGGCCCCGCCCGCTTCCCGCCTCAGTCGGTGGAAGCGCCGGGGCCTTGGTATTTCTGGCGCCACTACCAGCGGTGGTACGCGGGGTGGCCCGGCTTCACGGCGACGAAGGTGCCCCGGCAGGTGGCCGTCACCTTCCCACCCGCGGTGAGCGTGCCTTCGATGACGGCGCGGTCCCCCTGGATTTCCACCGGCTTCGCCTCCAGGCGCAGCGGCCCCGCCATGGGCGTGGGGCGCTTGAGGGTGATGGCGTACTCGGCGGTGACGGTGCACGGCGGCGCGTCCCCGCCCTGCGCGCGCATCAGGTGGTACGCCGCTGTCCAGTTGCAGTGGCAGTCCAGCAGCGTGCCGACGATGCCGCCGCTGAGCACGCCTTCGAAGGCGTGGTGGTGCTCTTGCGGCGTCCACTCCGCGACGACGACATCACCCTCCACGCGGCTGCGGATGCGCAGGCCCTGGGCGTTGGCCGGGCCGCATCCGAAGCAGCTGTTTTGGGGCGCGTAGCGTTCCTGAAGGCTCTGGGTGTCCGGAGTCGTCGACATGGCCGGCCACCTTACGCCAGCCTCCCGCCGCCGTCCGGCCCTGCACGCGGTCGAACCACGCCTCCAGCGCGAGGGCGTCCAGCCCTTCACAGTCGCCCTGGCAGGCGCGCAGTACCGTGCCGTCGGCCTGGGGCCGGTCCACCCACCAGCGCTGGCCGTCGAAGGCGCCCACGTCCTTCTCCTGGAGGATGCGGGCGTGGGCCGCGGGCCCCATCTCCACCACGCCATCCGGACGGATGCGGTACGCGTCGAAGGAGCGAGGCGCCCCCGGCCAGTGCCCCGGGTCGAACACCTCCGGCAGCACATGGGTGAAGCCCGTCTCCGCGTACAGCGACAGCGGGCCCAGGTCCTCGCCGCGCAGCAGCGGCGCCAGCGACACGCCGTCCACATCCGACAGGCTCGGCAGCCCGGACAGCTCCAGCAGCGTGGGCCCCACGTCCACCAACCGCACCAGCGAGTCCACCAGGGCTGGCGCCGTCCCCCGTCCCTTGGGCGGCTTCACCGCCAGGAGGATGCGGTTCTCCTCCTCCGACAGCCGCGCGCCATGCACCGGCGTCGCGCCCGCGAGGTCCGCGCGGTCCGCGTGGAAGCTCTCGCCATGGTCCGACAGCAGGAGGATGAGCGCATCGTCGTAGCGCCCCGAGCGGCGCAGCGCGTCCAGCAGCGTCCCCACCTGCGCGTCCGCCTGCGCAATCAGCTCGTCGTAGAGCGCCTCCGCGCCCGCCCGGTTCCAGCCGCCCTTCGCGCCTGGAGACACCGGGGCAAAGTGCATGCGCAGCCGACGCTCCAGCGGCTCCGAGGCGGGCACGAAGCGGCGATAGAACGGATGCACCGGATCGCCCGGAAAATGCGCCGCCGTCGCGTGGAAGGCGAACAACGTGGGGCCCTGGCTCGCCTCGTCCACCAGCCGCGAGGCCAGCCGCTCCGCGTAGCCCATGGGGTCATGGATGCCGGCCAGCGCGCGGTTGTCGATGAACTCGGGCAACCAGGCGGCACCCAACGCGTGGTCAGCGAACATGCCCAGCGCGCGGTAACGCAGCTTCTCCAGGAGGAAGTTCACCGCCCCGCGCGGCGGTTGCAGGCGCGTCTCGAAGCCGGACGCGGGCCCCTCCGCGTGGAAGCGCGAGCAGTCGGTGGCGAACACCGTGCGCCACCCCGCCTGGGAGAAGGACTCCGCGAAGGTTCGCTGGAGCTGCATCCGCGAGTCGGACGTCAGCGAGTAGCGCACGCCCGTCTCGTGCGGCCACCGCGCGGTGAGCAGCGAACGCCACGCGGGCTCCGTCTGGGCAATGGGCGTGTACGCGCGGGTGAAGAGCGTGGCCTCTTCCAGCAGGCGCTCCACGTGGGGCGCCACCTCGCCCGAGCCTCCCTGCGACTTCAGCCGGTCCGGCCGGAACGCGTCGATGCCGATGACGACCACCAGCGGATGCGCGGGCGCGCCGCGTCCAGCCATCCCCTTCCCCACCACCAGCAGCCCCGCCACGCCTGCCAGCGCCGCGCCTGCCCATCCCGCGCGCCGCCACTGCCGCGTGCGCGCCACCCACACCGCCGCGTGCGCCACCAGCCAGGCCGCCAGCACCGCGCGGGGATGCCAGGGCTCGCCATGGTCCACCAGCCAGGCCAGCAGCGACCGGAGCGCGGGCAGGTCATCGAAGAGGGCCGGACGCGCGATGGCCCGGTCCCACGCCAGCAGCATGAACAACAGCAGCCCCTGCCCCAACGTCGCCCACGCGCCGCCCCGTCCCCAGGCACGCGCCAGCAGTGTCCCCGCCACGGCCAGCACCATGCCGGCCACGGCGTACACGGCAGCGATTCGCAACAGCAGGCCAGGGAGGACAGGCCGCACGGCCGCCATCAACGCCGCGTAGGGGCCATCCACCGGGATGTCCATGCCCACGACACCCGAGCGCAGCAGCAGCCACGACTCGGCGGCGAACAGCAACACACCCAGCACGGCCCCCACGAGCAGGCGCGGCCACCAGGAACGGAGAATGCCGGAAGGGGGGGATTCGGGCATGACCTCCTCTTCTATACCCGATTGAAACAGGCGTGTGCCGCCCGGACGCCTCCTTCGCCGACATGCGCTCCGCGCGAGGGCATTGCAGAATGGACGGCCTTGACTCCGCCTCGACTGGCAGCCAGCGAGGGCCCTGCATCACCTCATGGTGCCCGTCCCGATGACAGCCGGGACCTTCGCCTGGGTGCCGGTGAACCCCACTTTGGTGCTCGGCAAGCGACTGCCCATGGATACCTTTGCACTCAGTGTAGGACAACCCGGGGTCGCGCTCGCGGCCGGCTGATCCACCCCCTGTCCGGGCCGCCGCCCACCCACCCACCCGATTTCGCGCAACGCCCGCTTCTGGGCCTCCTAAGTGGGCTACATGGTTGAGGGTTTACGTTGACGCACCCGCCGAGGGCTCCTTATAAAGCCGCGGATTCTTCTCCCTTAGTCATTGGGGCACCCTTGAGCACTTTCGCGTTGGACAGGGTCTCCGCCCAGCTCCCAGAGGCGGTGGCGGATCGCTACGTGGATCGGACCGGAGGCGCCTGGGCCGTCATCCATGCAGACTCGCTCCCGAAGGTCGCCGCGTTCTTGAAGAACGACCCGGAGCTGGAGTTCAAGCTGTTCGGCTCCATCGACGCCGTGGATCGGCTGCACCTGGCGGAGAACGACCCTCGCTTCGAGGTCGTCTACTTCCTCTACTCCCTCAAGCGGCACGAGCACGTGCGGCTCAAGGTGCGGGTGAGCGAAGCCAACCCGGTGGTGCCCACCCTGGTGCCGCTCTTCCGCGGCGCCAACTGGTGGGAGCGGCTGACCTTCGACTTCTACGGCATCCGCTTCGACGGGCACCCGGACCTGCGCCGCATCCTCCTCTACGACGAGTTCGAGGGGCACCCCCTGCGCAAGGACTACGCGCTGCGTGACCGGCAGCCGCTCATCCCCGAGCGCCCCATCAAGGACATCTTCCGCGGTCCCGGCACCAGCGGGCTCTCCTGAGCGAGGACATCCATGGCTGACACCCTCAAGCCCGAAGCGCCGAACCCCGACACCGACGCGTACGCCCACGAGTCGGAGCTGGACGCCCACCTCCAGACCAAGCGGATGGTCATCAACATGGGCCCCTCCCACCCGGCCACGCACGGCACCGTGCGGCTGAAGGTGGAGCTCGAGGGTGAGACGATCGTCAAGATCGACCCTGAGATCGGCTTCCTGCACCGCGGCTTCCAGAAGAGCTGCGAGAACGTCACGTGGACGCAGTGCCTGCCCTACACGGACCGGCTCAACTACCTGTCCGCGATGATGAACAACTTCGGGTTCCTCAACGCCGTGGAGAAGCTCATCGGCCTGGAGATTCCCGAGCGCGCCCAGTACATCCGCGTCATCGGCTCCGAGCTCCACCGCCTGACGGACCACCTGACGTGCGTGGGCGCCACCGGCCTGGAGATGGGCGGCTTCGCGCCGTTCCTCCTCGCCATGGAGTTCCGCGAGCTGCTCCATGACCGCACCGCCGAGCTGACGGGCGCGCGCCTCACCACCAGCTTCGGCCGCGTGGGTGGCAGCAACCGCGACCTGCCCGAGGGCTGGATTCCCCGCGTCCACAAGACGCTGGACCAGGGCCTGGCGCTGCTCGACGAGATGGAAGGCCTGCTGACGAACAACCGCATCTTCGTGGACCGCACGAAGGGCACGGGTGTCATCAGCGCCGAGGACGCCATCGAGTTCGGCTACACCGGCCCCGCCCTGCGCGCGTGCGGCGTGGACTACGACATCCGCAAGACGAAGCCCTACTGGGTTTACGACCGGTTCGACTTCGACATCCCGGTGGGCGAGCACGGCGACAACTACGACCGCTACCTGGTCCGGCTCGAGGAGATGCGTCAGTCCATCCGCATCCTGCGCCAGGCCATGGACACCATCCCCGCGGGCCCCATCATCGTGGATGACTGGCGCATCGCGCTGCCGCCCAAGCCCGAGGTCTACGGCACCATCGAAGGCGTGATGTCGCACTTCAAGCTGGTGATGGAGGGCATCCAGGTGCCCGCCGGCGAGGTGTACGACGCCACCGAGGCCTCCAACGGCGAGCTGGGCTGGTACCTGGTGAGCGACGGCCGCGGCCGTCCCTACAAGGTCCACGTTCGCGCCCCGGGCTTCCCGGTGCTCGCGGCCGTCCCCCACATCATCGAAGGCAAGATGCTGGCGGACCTCATCCCTACGTTTGACACCATCAACATGATCGGCGGCGAGGTCGAGCAGTGAGCGACAACGACACGAAGAAGCCCACCGGTGATGCGCAGCCGCCTCCGAAGGGGGCGCCCACGGACACGCCCGCGGCCAAGATTGGCTCGGAGCCGTCCAACCCGCCCGCCGGCGCGAAGCTGGACAACCCGCCCGCCGCCGCCAGCGGCCCCACGGGGACGCCACCGCCCAAGCCGCCCGCCGGCCCGCCGCCCAAGCCGGCGCCGAAGAACCCGGGGTTCATCACCGCCACCATCGACGGCAAGGAAGTCGTGGTGAAGCCGGGGACGAACATGATCGAGGCGGCCAAGGCGGTCGGCTCGGACATCCCCTACTACTGCTACCACCCGCGCCTCTCCATCGCGGCCAACTGCCGCATCTGCCTCATCGAGGCGTCCAACGCGCCCAAGATGGTGCCCGCGTGCCAGACGCCCATGGCCGAAGGCCAGGTCGTCAAGACGACCACGCCCAAGGTGAAGGAGCAGCAGCGCGCGGTGATGGAGTTCCTGCTGCTGAACCACCCGGTCGACTGCTCCATCTGCGACCAGGCCGGTGAGTGCAAGCTGCAGGACTACTACATGAAGTACGACTACCGGCCCTCGCGCCTGGAGGGCTCCAAGGCCCTCAAGAACAAGCGCAAGGTGCTGGGGCCCCGTGTCGTCATTGACCAGGAGCGCTGCATCATGTGCACCCGCTGCGTGCGCGTGATGAACGAGGTGGCCAAGGAGCCGCAGCTGGGCGTGTTCGGCCGCGGCAGCCACGAGCGCATCGACGTGTTCCCGGGCAGCGAGCTGAACAGCAACTACTCGCTCAACACCGTGGACGTGTGCCCGGTGGGCGCGCTGCTCAGCCGCGACTTCCGCTTCAAGGCGCGCGCGTGGTTCCTGTCCGCCACCCCGTCGGTGTGCACCGGCTGCTCGCGCGGCTGCACCACCTACGTGGACTGGATGTCGCAGGACTCGTACCGCTACCGCCCGCGGGAGAACGAGGCCATCAACAAGAGCTGGATGTGCGACGAGGGCCGGCTCACCTACAAGTACCTGAACCTGGGCCGCGTGCTCCAGGCGCAGGTGGGCCGCCGCGCCAACCGCGCCGGTGAGGCGGTGCCCGTCACCACGCGCAAGGAAGCGGTCCAGGCCGCGGCCAAGGCGCTGCGCTCGGTGCAGGGCAGCAAGCAGCTGGCGGTGCTGGCCTCGCCCCTGGCCTCCAACGAGGACCTGCTGGCCGGGCTGAACTTCGCCAAGAGCACGCTGGGCGTGTCCACCGTGTACGTGGGCGGCCGTCCTTCGGGCCCCGCCGACCACTTCCTGATGACGGCGGACAAGAACCCCAACCGCAAGGGCCTGGAGCTCATCGCGAAGGGGCTGGGCCTCAAGCTGGAGAACTTCGACGCGCTCACCACCGCGCTGAAGGCGGGAACGGTGAAGGCGCTCTACGCCATCGGCACCGAGGTGCCGGGCAACGTGGACGCCTTCGCGGAGGCCGCGGGTCAGCTGGACGTGTTCGTGGCGCAGGCCTTCACCGAGTCCGCCATCACCGCGCAGGCCACGGTGCTGCTGCCGGCCTCCGTCCCCGTCGAGGACGAGGGCTCGTTCGTGCAGCAGGACGGCATCATCCAGCGCTTCCGCAAGGCGTACCCGCCCAAGGGCGACGTCGTCCCGGGCTGGGAGTGGGTCAGGGAGCTGACGCGCGAGCTGGGTGGCGAGTCCACCTGGAAGCGCGCGGTCGACGTGTGGCGCGAGCTGGCTGGCAAGGTGGCCGAGTTCGCGGAGTTCAACTGGGAGAAGGCGTCTCCGGCGGACCGGGAGAAGCCGGGCATCAATCCGCTGCCGGCAGGTGCCGACGGTCGCCCCGCGGGGTACCGTGAGTTCGGCACGCCTCGGGTGAGGGGTATCTAGTCATGAGCCGCGTACTGACGATTCTCGTCGCCATGTTCACCATCGTCTTCCTGATGGCGGGTGGCATGGCGACGGCCTACCTCGTGGGTGGCCTGGTGGAGGAGCACTGGTTCACGGGCGCGAGCCGGCTGACCAACGTGCTGTTCCTCGTCCTCATCTTCGTGATGGTCATCGCCACGCTGCTGACCATGGCGGAGCGCAAGTGGAGCGCGTTCATCCAGGACCGCATGGGTCCCAACCGCGCCCGCATCGCCCTGCCCGGCCTGAAGAACCGCTCGCTGGGCGGCCTTCCGCACATCCTCACGGACGTGCTGAAGATGCTGACCAAGGAAGACCTGATTCCGGCCGCCGCGAACCGGTTCATGTTCAACCTGGGCCCCATCCTGGCCTTCGCGCCCACCTTCGCCCTGTTCGCCGTGGTGCCCGCCGGTCCGTCCGTGCAGGTGTTCGGCCACAACGTGGACATGGTGGTGGCCACGCCGGACTTCGGCGCCCTCTACGTGCTCGCCATCGCCTCGCTGGCTGTCTACGGCACCGCGCTGGCCGGCTGGGCCTCCAACAACAAGTTCGGACTGCTGGGCGGCGTGCGCGCCACCTCGCAGATGATCGCCTACGAGGTCGCGCTCGGCCTGTCCCTGGTCGGCATCTTCCTCACGTTCTCCTCGGTGCAGTTCCCGGCCATCATCGGTGACATCGGCAACGCGCTCACCGGCGGCACCGGCCAGGGCCGCTACCTGTGGCGCACGGACGGCGCCTTCGACCTGGGGCTGCCCGCGTGGGGCATCTTCATCCAGCCGCTGGGCTTCCTGCTCTTCTTCGCCGCGTCCTTCGCGGAGACCAAGCGCGCCCCGTTCGACCTGCCGGAAGGCGAGTCGGAGATCATCGGCTACTTCGTTGAGTACTCCGGCATGAAGTTCGGCCTCTTCATGATCTCCGAGTTCGTGGAGGTCGTGGTCCTGGCCGGCGTGACGACGGCGTTCTTCTTCGGCGGCTACCACCTGCCCTTCGGCAACGAGTGGCTGGCCAACCTGCCCATCATGCAGGAGCACGGCTGGCTGCTGGGCACCATCCTGGGCACGGTGTTCTGGCTGAAGGTGCTGTTCCTCATCTGGGTGCAGCTGCTCATCCGCTGGACGTTCCCCCGCTTCCGCTACGACCAGATTCAGTCGCTGGGCTGGAAGATCCTCCTCCCCCTCGGCCTGGTGAACGTGTTCGTGACCGGTGCGCTGGTCCTCTGGGATCCGTCCCTGCGGGCGCTGGCGGTCCTCGGCCTCGCGGAGATTGGTATCCTGGTGGTGTTGACCACGACGACGAAGGTCCCCGCGGGCGGTGCGCACGGGGCGCACGCCGGCCATGGTCACGACCACGGACATGGCCACGCCCACGGTGGGCACGCGGCCCATGACCTGCCGGCGCACGCCCACGGCGTGGCCCCGGCCTCCACCCACTAGGCCGCCCCTTTCGGCCCCAGCATCCGGGAATCGAGAACCATCATGGCCTACAAGGTAAGCAAGGACCCTCGCACGGATATCCGCGAGCGGACCTATGTGCCCAACCTGCTCCGCGGCCTGGGCATCACCGCGAAGCACTTCTTCCGCAACCTCTTCGGGACGCGTGACACCAACACGCAGGTGGTGGACCGCACCGGCGCCAGCCTGATGACGACGGTGGCGTACCCCGAGGAGAAGCCCATCTACCCCGAGGGCTACCGCGGCCTGCACCGGCTGGTTCCGCGCGAGGACGGCAAGCCGCGCTGCGTGGCTTGCTACATGTGCGCCACCATCTGCCCGGCGCAGTGCATCTACATCGAGGCGGGTGAGTACGAGGACGAAGCCTCGGACTCCGAGGACCGCGTCATCGAGAAGTACCCCACCCAGTTCGTCATCGACGAGCTGCGGTGCATCGTGTGCGGCCTCTGCGTGGATGCGTGCCCCAAGGACGCCATCCGCATGGACACCTACATGCACACCCCGCCCGAGTACACGCGGCAGAACTTCGTCTACGACATCCCGAAGCTGCTCAAGGGCGCGCCGGTGTCCCACCCGTCGGACCCGTGGAACAAGCGCGAGGGCTCCGAGGAGCCGCACCACGTCCACAAGGAAGCGCACACTCGCATCGGTGAGGGCCTGGTGGAGCTGAAGCTGCCGCACGGAGAGCACGGCGGCCACGGCAAGGCGCTGCCCGCGGGGGCCCAGGCGGGCCACCAGGCCGTCGTCACGCAGCAGGGCCCCATCCAGGTGACGAAGTTCATCAAGTGAATCCAGATTCCCAGTGAGGCCGTAGCGGCCTCACCAGGACTCCCGGCCCGCCCTCCCGCGTTGAAGCGGAAGGCGGGCCGGCGCTTTTTCAGGGGGCTGGTGGTGAAGCTGAACCTCTTCAATACGCTTGATGGCGGCCTCCCGGAGACGCCGCCGTGAAGCGCTACCGCTTGTCGGTGTGCAAGGGCTCCAGCTGCAAGGCGGGCGGCGCGGACGCCGTCTACGCCGAGGCCCGGGACGCCCTCTCCGGCCAGGGGCTGGTGCCGCGCTGTGAGCTGTACCGCGGCGGCTGCTACGGCTTCTGCCACATGGGGCCCAACGTCGTCGTCCGTGAGGACACCGGCCGCAAGAGAGACCCGCTCTCTCCCGAGGACTACCAGCTCATGGGCTGGCCGGGAGAGGTGTACTACTCGGCGATGACGGCGGAGAAGATGCGCCGCGTGGTGACGGAGCACATCGCGAAGGACGCCCCGGTGAAGGAGCTCTTCGGCCAGCCGGACTCGGACGACGGCGAGGCATGACTCACGCCGCAGCGGCGGTGGGCTCGCCCTCCTCCATGCCGTGCACGCCGTCCCAGTCCGTGGGCGGCGGCGTGACGAGGAAGCGGGCGCAGCGGCCGACGTAGAGCGCGGCGACGGTGTCCTGGTACGCGTGTGAAGCGCGCTCGAAGAGGGCATGCGCCTCCGCGAAGCGGCGCTGGTGGTAGGCGGTGAGGGCCTGCTCGTGGAGCGCGAGCTGCTCCTGCATGCGGGGCGTGATTTCTCCGCGGCGCGCCACCAGCTCATGCACGCGCACCGGCTGCGGCCGGCCCTTGAAACGCACCAGGTCCACCACGCGGAAGACGTAGCTGCCGCTGGCGAGCTGCGCGGTGGTGTCCCCGGCCAGCACGTAGGTGCCGTACACCTTGTTGATGGCCTCCAGCCGCGAGGCCAGCCCCACCGCGTCTCCGAGCACGGTGTAGTTGGACTTCATCTCGCTGCCCAGGTCGCCCACCACCAACTCCCCGGTGTCCACGGCCGCGCGGAAGCTGAGGCGGTGGCCGTACTTCTTCTCCCAGGCGGACTGGCGCTCGGTCAGCACCTCCCGCATCTTCAGCGCCGCCTCGCAGGCCAGGTGTGCGTGGCGGTCCGTGCGCACCGGCGCGCCCCAGAAGGCCAGCACCGAGTCGCCGATGTACTTGTCCACCTGCCCCGCCGTGGACCGCACCACCGCGGAAATCTCGGTGAGGTACGCGTTGAAGAGGCCCACCAGTTGCTCGGGCGGCATGCTCTCCGACAGCCGCGTGAAGCCTTCGATGTCACAGACGTACACGGACATCTTCCGGCGCTCGGGGCGCATCAGGCTCAAGTCCCGCGCAACGAGGCGGGCCACGTCCGGGCTGACGTAGCGGCCGAGCGCGTTGTGCACGAAGTCGCGAATCTGCCGCTCCGTCCCGTAGGCGTAGCGGATGGTGGCGACGAAGGCGCCCACCATGGCCAGCAGCGGCCCGGCCATGGCCACCCACAGCCGCTGTTCGACGAAGACGTACGCGGCACCGAAGGCGTAGCCCGCGGCCGCCGCCACCAGGAAGCCCACGTAGAGCACGGCGCCGCGCACCGAGCGCAGCAGGAAGCTGAGCGACAGCGCCAGGAAGGCGCCGAGGAAGGCCAGCCCCACCGTGAGGAGCAGATCCAAATCTGGCGCCGCGCGGGTGATGCCCTCCGAACGGAGGATGTTGGCCAGCGCCTGCCCCAGAATCGCGCCCCCCGGCGTCTCCGGCCCCAGGGGCGTGGAACGCAGGTGCGCGGACTCGCCGGCGGTCCGCGTGAGGACGACGGTGCGGCCTTCCAGGTCATTCTCGAAGCGCGCGGGGCGCTCGTCCGCCACGTCGAAGACGTTGAGGAGCACGTTCCACGCGCGGATGGAGCGCGCCAGCGAGCCGCGTGAGCCCCGGCCCGCGTTGGGCGCATCCCAGCGCAGCAGGCTCAGGCCCGAGTCGCTCATCGGGAACGCGTACTGGTCCCCCACGTGCAGCTTGCCGTCCGCGTAACGGAGCGAGCGCGTACCGGCGAGCCGCATGGCCGCGGCCAGGGGCAGCGACGGCAGGATGTGGCGCTTGCCGCGCACGGTGTAGCTCATGAGGTGCGCCACGGCGCGCACGCGCCCGTCCCGGCCCGCCACGAGCGTGGACGCACCGAAGCCCGCGCTTCCGCTCAACAGCGGCACCACGGGGTGCTGAACCTGGCGCAGCTCGATGAGCTTCGCCGCGTCCAGTCCCTCCACCTGGACCTCCGCCAGCGCGATGAAGAGCTCCGTGGGGCCCACGCGGTAGCTGTCGTCCGCGGCGCGGCGCTCCTCGATGACATGCGCGGTGGCGCCCAGGCGTGAGCCCAGCGCCCTGCCGTCCGCTTCGTCCGTGGCGCCGCCCCAGACCTCCACCTGGCTGCCCGCGGGGATGATGAAGGCCGGGCGCTGCGCCGCGAGCACGGCCTGCGCGCGCAGGGAGGCCGCCTCGGATGCGTCATAGACGCCCAGCTTCACGCGGTACGGCCACAGGCGGTTGGCGGGGGGCAGCACCCGGGGACCCTGCGCTTCCCAGGTGAACGACAGCAGCGCCCGGCCCGGGTCCTTCGCCAGCTGCGCGGCGAAGGCCGCGTCGTCGCAGGAGAGCGACGAGGCCGACGCGGACGAGGCTTCGGCGCAGGCGTTGGGGCTCAGGTCCGTGAAGGGCAGGTCCACGAGCACCAGCAGCGCCCCCTCCTGGACCAGCCGGTGCACCATGCGGCCCACGAGGTGGCGCGGCCAGGGCTGCGTGGCGACGCCAGGGCGCACATCCTGGCGGGCCTCTGCCAGCGTCTCGTCGTCGATGGCGATGACGACGGCCTCGTCGGGACGCTCGGAGCGCTCGCCCAGCTCCCGCACGCGCCAGTCGTAGGTGACACGCTCCCAGCCTTCCAGCCAGGCCTGCGCGGCATCCACCGCCGCGGAGGGGACCCAGGCCGACGGCGGGTCCTTGGGCGGCACGAGGCCCGTGGGGCGCAGGTACACGAGCAGCCCCAGCACGCCTCCAAAGAGGAGGGCCATCAACAGGGAGACGCCAAGCCGCTTCAGGAAGCGCCGGCCTGCGGAGTGAACGCGGTGACCTTGCACGGGTGGTCCGGAGGATACCCCGAGATGGGCCCGCGCGCGGTCGTCGTTGCGGGGGTGCCTGCTATGCTCGTGCTCCCATGAAACGCACCCTGGTGTCCGCGGCGCTCGCCGCCTCCTCCCTCGCCTTCCTGGCTTGCGACCTGGAGCAGCTCACCGCCGACCACGTCATGGTCGGCACGCTGCTCTCCACCCCGGAGGTGGAAGTCTCCGCTTCCGCGATGGCCGGCTATGACGCGGGCACCTTCAGCCCGGACGGTGGCGACGTGCTCGCCCTGCCCGCGCAGACGGCCGCCATCGTCTTCTTTGGCAGCAAGACGGGTGAGAACTCGCAGCCCTCCGGCCTGGCGGGGGCCGAAATCACCGTGCAGCCGGTCGGTGGCGAGGCCACGGCGCTCGCGGACGAGGGCTCCGGCAACTACCGCCGCACCAGCGTGGGCGCCTCCGACTTCACCTACCAGCCTGGCGCCACCTACCAGTTCATCGCGAACCGGGGTGGCACGCGCTACGTGGGCCAGGTGGACGACGCGCCGATGAAGGAGACCATCGCCGCGCTGCACCCGCCCGAAGGCTTCCTGCGCATCGACGCGAGCACGCCCCTGTCCTTCGACCGGCCGGCGCCCCCGGCGAATACGGACCGCACGCTCGGCTTCGTCACCGTGGTGCCCCTGAGCGCCGAGGGCGCGCAGGGCGAGCCGACGTACACCAACCTGCCCTCCACGCCGGTCCAGTTCCTCCAACTGGTGGGCCTGCCGGGCCCGTACCGCGAGGCCCGCGTGACGATTCCGGGCACCGCCTTCCCCGAGCGCGAGCAGACCTACCTGGTCATCTTCCACGCCGTGCGAATGGGCGGCGCCGAATCCGGCAACCTGTTCCTCGGCAGCGCGCTGCTGGCGGGCACCGCCGAGGTGGGCGTGGTGCGCACGCGCTAGGACGGCCCCACCGGCGCGAGGCGCGTCAGCCCACTTCGATGTCCAGCCCGATGCGCCCTTCCAGCTTGAGGCGCAGCAGGTGCCCCGCGAAGCGCTCGGACTCCTCGCGGGAGAGGACGTTGCGGAAGGCCGTCCCGTCCGCGACCTCCACCTCCAGCACCACGCCCCGTTGAAGCAGCCGGAAGAAGTCCTCGCCTCCCGAAGGGCGCGGAACGAACACGGGGAGGAAGCCCTTTAGCGGCACCACCTCCCCTGCCCCCCGCACGCGCGACTCCAACCCCACCGCGTCCGGACGCACTTCGTCCGCGGCCACGCCCGCGTCGGCATAGAGCGGCGCGGGCGGCAGCGACACATCCTCGGTCGCGTCATCCAGCAGGAAGCCGTACCGGGACGGAATCCTGGCCGCGAACAGGAAGCACAGCAGCACGGGCGTGTCTCCGGACACGCGCTCCAGATGGAGAATCGCGCGCTCCGTTCCCACGCGGCGCAGCAGCAACGTCAGGGATGGGCGGCTCGCGCTCAGGTAGCGCTGGACGCGGTCCTTGAGCGTGGCCCGAATCTCCGCGAAGGCCTCGGCATGCTTCGCCTCGCTCTCCGCCTCGCGCCGGGCAAGCGCGTCGCGGGCCTGCGTCAGCTTGTCCTCCGCGTCCCGCAGGAAGTCCCCTGAAGCGGCGGGCGGAGTCACCAGCGCGGGCTCGGCGCCCGACGGAGGTGTCAGCCCCGCGGCGCGCACCGCGCCCAGCAGGAACGAGCCCTGCTGCTCCAGCCGCTCGCGCTCCTCACGGAAGCGCAGGCGCGATGCGGCGTGCTCCACCTGGAGCTCCAGCCACGCCTCATACCCGGACTCCAGCGTCTCCAGCGCGCGCAGCCGCGCCAGCGCCGCGTCCGGGCTCACGCCCTCGCTGGCCCCGGCGTGCTTCACCATCCCACCCTGCGTCGTCTCGCTCACGGCCGTGGACTCTAACCGGCTCCAAACGGGAAGGCCCCCACCCGCGGCCGTTGCCGGCGCGAATGGAGGCCCCTGGCCCCGTCCGGGGCCGTGTGCGGCGGATGCCGCGAATCAGGCGGTGCGAGACACGGTGCCCTGCGGGCCCGTCTGCGCCGCGCCCTCGGAGGAGCGGCCGACCGCGTTGGACAGGTACTCCTGGCCGCTGTGCAGGCGCTGACGGAGGTCATCCCGCAGCTGGTTGCCCGGCTTGGGCGCCAGCAGCAGGCCCAGGCCCGCGCCCACGAGGATGCCCGCGGCGAAGGCGCCCACGACGGGCAGGAGCGTGTCCACCGTGTCCCGACGCGTCTCCAGGCCCACCAGGTGCAGCAGGTCGTCCTTGTCCAGCTTCTTGAGGTTGTTGAAGTTCACCATTTGAGACTCCGGGGGTTGTGGGGTGGAGGAAAGCCCGGCCTCAGTACGTCGGCGGGCGAGGAGTGCCTGCGGAAGTGGCGTTCGCCGAGGCGGAGCCCTGCGGGCCCGGACCAGCCATACCACGTCCAGTTTGATAGCCCTGGAAGGCCGCTTCCGCCATGCCCAACAGCTCATCCTTGACCAGTGGCAGCGCCGCGAGGCGCACGCCGAGCCGGAGGATGCGCGCCGTCAGCGGCGTGAAGAGCCCGCCGCCCAGCAGATAGCCGACGCCCACGGCGGCCGCCATCATCCCGTACGGGTTGCGCTCCACGCGCCCCCGCAGGTCCAGCGTCTGCCCCAAGTCCGTCACCGCGCCGCGCGCGTCGGACCAGAGCTGCTGCGCGTCGCTGCCAATGTGGTCCACTCGCTGCCCGAAGCCGCCGCCCTGCGGGTCCTGAGGCATGCCATTGCCCGATGCACCTGGAAACGTCGTCATGCGTTCACCCTCTCGTGTGGTTCCAGCGCGCGTCTTCAGCGGCGCGAGGCAATGCGTCCGACGAGGAAACCCACGGCCACGGCGCCCAGCAGGCACGTGCCCGGATTGGCGCGGATGAAGCTCACCACGCGGTTGTTCAGGTCCACGATGTTCTGACGGGCCTCATCAATCTGCGGCACCACGCGGTCCTGAAGCTCACGCGCCTTGTCGGCCATCTGCTGCGGATTCATCTCCATCGAAGCCATCTCCTCAATTGGGGGTACTACGGCAGTCGTCAGTCGCGCGAGCCCAACCAAAAGCCCACCACGAACGCCGCGCCTACACACGCGTAGGGATTGCGGCTCACCCACTGGCGCCAATCGGCGGCCACGGCCACTTCCTCGCGAAGGGCACTCACGGACGTGGCCAGCTCGGCGCGCGTGCGCTCGATTTCGGCACGCAGGTCCGCGCTGCTGCGGGGGCTGTAGGCCTTGGGCTGTCCATTGCTACCGGCCATGCGGGGGCTCCTTGAAGAGTTCACGGTTCGTCCCCTGGAGCGCATTCACGGATGCGCTGGGGGCGGCGTTGGTGAGCGCGGCCACGCTGAGCGAGAGCTCCTGCGACGTATCATCCATCATCCGGCGCGCCTTCAGGCGGTTCACCGCCCACATCGCGCCGCCCGCGCCGCCCACCAGGTTCAGCAGGCCGATTCCAGCCAGCGCTCCGGACCATCCCAACCACGTGGACAGCCACGCCGCCAGCGCCGCGCACACGAAGCCATAACCCACGAGGATGAAGGGCACGAAGGCCACGATCATCGCCACGTCCAGGCCCGTGGCCTTGACGTCCTCGGCCAGCTCCATGCGCGCCAGCTGCAGGTGCTGCGTCACCAGCCGGCTGAAGCCGTCGGCCATGCGCCCGACGAGCGCGGAAATCCCGCGCTCTGCCTGTTCACTTCCCACGTGCATGCGCTCTCCGGCCGACGCATACGGCCTCTCAGGTGCGGGCCAACCTAGGCATGCACCTGTTCCGCGACAACCACGTCACGGAGTTTTTGTCCGGCGCACGCAAGCGTCGGCCAGTGAACGCGCGCGTCGGCCCATCCGCCCAGTCTACCCGATGAGCTGCACAGGAGGAGAGACGGAAGGCTCCACGGCGATGGGGGCCTCGAAGCGCAGCACGAGGGGCAGGTGATCAGACGCCACCCGGCTCAACTCCGTCCGGTGAGGATGGATGGACAGCGGGCGCACGCCCGCGTCCACGAAGATGCGGTCCAGCCGCAGCAGGGGCAGGCGCGTGGGATACGTGCGAGCGGGCGCGCCGAGCTCCAGCGCCGCGTCGTGGATGGCCTGGCGCACCAGCGAGGGCACCGGGCCGTTCCCCCAGTAGTTGAAATCTCCACACACCACCAACGGGGCCTTTCGCGCGGCATCGCGGAGGATGTCCGAGGACAACAACAGCGCCTCCTGCCTGCGCCGCTCCCCCAGGCGCAGGCCCAGGTGGAGGGAGAAGACGTGGAGCTGCAACCCTCCCCCGATGTCCAGGTCGCAGCGCAGCGCGCCGCGAGGCTCGCGGCGGCCCACGCTCAAGTCGTAGTTCTTCGACTTGACGATGGGCAGCCGCGACAGGATGGCGTTGCCGTAGCGCCGGCCGTTGCGCACGACATTGGGGCCAAAGGCCATGTGCAGCCCGAGCATGTCCGCCAGGTGTTCGGGCTGGTCCTCCCGAGGCGTCACCGCGCGAAAGTCGCCGACCTCCTGGAGAGCGACGATGTCCGCGTCCACTTCGCGGAGCACCGCGCCCACGCGGCCCAGGTCGAAGCGGCCGTCCGTTCCGATACCACTATGGATGTTGTACGAAACGAGCCTCAGCTCCACGCGCGTCGCTCACCCAATCAGGACAGAGGAAGGATGCGGCCCGCGGCCATGCGGACGACCGTGACGGGCAGCAGGATGAGCCGGGACACGGCCTTGACGGCGTCGCCCAGGCCCCCCCGCAGGGCCTGGAGCTGGTGCTCCGCCTCGTCGCGAATCTCCGGCAGCCGCCCGCGCGGCGGCTGCTCGCGCGTGGGGGGCAGCGCGCCAATCGGCGCCGTTCCTCCCACGACAGGCGCGGAGGCCGTGCGCGCCTTGCCCTTCGACGTGCCACGTGCCGCCTTGAATTCCGGGCCGTGGGAGAACTTGGCGTCGGGCTCGGGCCGCGCCAGCTCCTCCAACTGCGCCTCCATCTGATGCGCGATGTAGAGTTCTTCCGTCTCCGCGAAGCGCTTGCCGTAGTGAACGCCCTCGTGGCTCTCCATGGCCTCGGGATGCGCCTTGGAGTGGGCCAGCCGCGCCTTGTCCTGCCGACGCAGGCTTCGCTTCGGCGCCGGCAGCGTCTTCGGAACCTGGTAGTGGTCAAAGCTATAGGGACGAGGCATCCGCGAATCTCCCAATCAACGAGTCCGTTCAGAAGCTAGGAAGCCCCCAGTCCCCCGGGTACGCCTTGACGGAATGCGCCCTGGTGGCCCGCCTGCCCTGCGGCCAGGCAGGCGGCAGGCGGACGAGATGCGTCGTCCAAGTACCGACAACCTCTAACGTCGGCTCCGCGCAGAGGAGGCGTGCGGCCATCATCCCACCCAGGCGACGGGCCGAGCGCTTTCGAGGGACGGAGCAGGCGTCCGGCGGCGCGACACCACACTCCGGGAAGAGTTGCGCGCGACGTGGTGTAAAAACGGCCCATGCCTTCGCACGCACCCGGCCGGAAGTATTCCAAGTCCCCTTTCCTGCTCCTCGCCCTGCTCGCACTTGGAGCGAAGGCCGGTGCGGCCGAAACCGCCTCGGTCCCCGTGCGCACGTCCAGCGAGGACGCTTCCCTGAAGGCCCCTCCGCAGCTGACGCTCCAGCCCGGCACAGCCAAGCCGGGAGACCCGGTGCTGGTGACGGTGAGCGGCATGACGGCGCCTCCCACCGGCACGCTCGCTGGACGCGCGCTGCGCTTCTTCCCCTGGGGTGAAGGCTATCTGGCCGTCGCCGGCCTGCCGGTGGAGATGGCGCCCGGCGCGGCGAAGGTGACGGCCATGGGCCCCGTCACGCCGGGAGCGCCGCAAGTGGAGCTGACGGGCACGCTGGACGTCGTGGAGTCCGGCTACCCGTCTCGGGAGCTGCGCGTGGCCGGCAAGTACGTGAAGCCGCCCGCGTCGGTGCGCAAGCGCATGGCCGCGGACCGCCGCGCCTTCGCTGAAGCCTTCGCCCAGGACTTCAGCGCGCCGCACTTCGCGCAGAACTTCGCGTGGCCGAGGGCGGACCGCATCACCGCGCCCTTCGGCGACCGCCGCACCTTCAACGGAAAGCTGTCCAGTCAGCACTTCGGCGTGGACATCGACGGGGACCCGGGCACGCCCGTGCAGGCCGCCAACGACGGCACGGTGGTGATGGCGCGCGACAACTACGCGGCGGGCAACACCGTGCTGGTGCACCACGGCGCGGGGCTCTACACGGCGTACTTCCACCTGTCCCGCATCGACGTGAAGCCGGGCACCCAGGTGAAGCAAGGCCAGCTGTTGGGCAAGGTGGGCAGCACCGGCCGCGTCACCGGCCCGCACCTGCACTGGGGCGTGAAGGTGGACGGGCTGTGGGTGGACGGAGAGCGCCTGCTGAAGCTGGACTTCTTCCCGCACCTGCCGCCCAGCGTCGCCCGGGGCGGCAACGCCGAGCTGGGCACGCCGTAACCGGCGTCAGCGATCGTTCCACTTCGGGGGACGCTTCTCCAGGAACGCGGAGATGCCTTCCCCCGCGTCGTCCGCCAGCACGTTCAGCGACAGCTGCGAGGCCAGGTACTCCAGCGCGGCGGGCAGCGGCAGGTCCTCGGCGGTGAAGAAGGCACGGCGCCCCAACGCCAGCACCGCCTGGCTCTTCCCCGCCAGCTTTCCGGCGAGCGCGCCCACCGCGGCGTCCAGCTCCGCGGCCGGCACCACGCGGTTGAGCAGCCCCAACGTCAGCGCCTCGCGCGCGGGCAGCCGGTCTCCGGTGAGCACCAGCTCCAGCGCGCGCTTGCGGCCCAGGTGACGCTGGAGCAGCGCCATCATCATCATCGGGAAGAGGCCCACGTCGATTTCGGGCGTGCCCAGGTCCGCGCCCTCCACGGCGACGGCCAGGTCACACGCGAGCACCAGCCCCAGGCCACCCGCCAGCGCGTGTCCGTTGACGCGCGCCACGGTGGGCTTGCGCAGCTCCTGGAAGCGCGTCAGCAGTCGCCCATAGGAACGGCGGCCCTCGTGCGTGGACAGGAAGCCCTCGTCACCGGCCAGGGTTCCCAGGTCCCCGCCCGCGCAGAAGACCTTCTCACCGGCGCCCGTCAGCACCACCACGCGCACCGAGGTGTCGGATTCGGCCCGCTCCAGCGCGGCCATCAGCTCGCGCACCACCCCCGGGGACAAGGCGTTGCGGGCCTTGGGCCGGTCAATGGTCAGGAGCGCTTGGGCGCCTTGGACTTCGTAGCGGACTTCTCCGGCTTCCATTCGGACACCTCCGCTGCCTGGGCACCCGTGAGGACGCCGTAAAGGAAGGAGTCGGCAATCTGCGACTTCGCCCGCTCCAGCGCGTCGGGGTCGCGCGCGTCGGCCAGCCCCACGACGAAGGCAGTGAGCGCCATTTCGATGTTGCCGAAGAGGAGCGCGGAGGCCAGGTGCGGGTCCAGCCCCGGCCGCAGCTCGCCCCGCTCCTCCGCGGCGTTGAAGAGCGCCGAGCTGAGCCGGATGGCATCCACGAACGCCGTCTGCCGGTTGATGCGCGAGCCCGCCG
The DNA here is from genome assembly GCF_900101905.1 of Myxococcus virescens. NCBI lineage: Bacteria > Pseudomonadati > Myxococcota > Myxococcia > Myxococcales > Myxococcaceae > Myxococcus > Myxococcus virescens. Next base: position 136,623 of record NZ_FNAJ01000003.1, read on the forward strand.
GGCTGCGCGCAATCTCCAGGATGAGCACCTTCACCGCGCGCGGGTCCACCCGGTAGGCCTCGAAGGCCACCTCGACGATGCCGCGGACCTTCTCCGCCAGCGGGCCTTCGCCCTCCACCACCGCGCGCACGCGCGTGACGAAGCCGCTCCAGCCGGTGTCGAACACCGTCTCGAGCAGCTCATCCTTGTTCTTGAAGTAGTGGTAGACGAGCCCGTACGCGACGCCGGCCTCCTTCGCCACGTCCGCGATGCGGCAGCCGTGGTAGCCCTTGCGCGCGAACACGTCGATGGCCGCGCGGAGGATGGTGCGGCGGCGCTCGCTTTCGCGCGTGCCACTCTCCGCCGCCGGCTTGCTCTGCTGACCCACGGTTGTCCTCCACCGGCGGGTGATTCGCCAGTCAACCAGCGGAGAACCTACGGAGGGCGGGCCCTGGGGTCAATGCCTTCGTGGGCCCGCCCGGCGAAACGACGGAGACTACTCCACGGTGCCCCGGACGATGGGTCCCTGGACGATGGCCTCGTGGCCCTCGAGCTGTGCCGCCGTGTACTTGCAGATGGGCGTCACCCTCCAATCAACCGGGGGGTTGAAGGGCGGCGGCGGCGGGCCCTCGGCGGGCGGCTCGTGCGCATCGCTGACCAGGTACGTCTCGAAGTTGAAGGACGGATAGGTCAGCGCGATGCCCGTGTTGGCCGGGGACACCGTGACGGGGCCGGACGCGCCGCCACTGCAACCGTCATTGCCGCTGTTCTGGGCCATGCGGTTGTACCAGGGGTCGGAGACGATGAACGAAATCGAGATGCCACCGAAGTGGCTGATGAGCGGCGGCGGCGCGTTGGGCAGCGGGTCGAGCTGCCGCTGCGTCTGGTCCTTGTCCAGCGCGTGGGGCATGCCCGTCCAGAGGATGCGCTCCTGCACCCAGATGAGCGTGCTGGCGTCGTGCTGGCCATTCTTGCCCGTCCAGCGACCGTCGCCGTTGGTGTCCACGTAGCGCTCGCCCGGGTCCCACGTGCCGTTGTCGTTGTTGTCGACGAAGGGCTCGGTCAGGTCCTCGAACGGCTCGCCCGTGTCCCAGACGCCGTTGTTGTTGAGGTCGTCGAAGGCCTCCTCACCGCTGGTGATGGCGATCAGCGAGACCAGGTTGTCACGCGGGTTGAGGACGATGCCGGGGCGGATGGGGTCCGGACGGCGCGGCTCCGGACGGTCCTGCTGGGGCTGCGCGGCGTTGCCGTAGGCGGCAATGGGGTTCTCGTCCCAGAGGAAGGGGTGCATCCACAGCGGCGCCAGGTACTCGCCCGTGTGGGTCGCGTCCTTCTGCGGGTTCCAGGTGAAGATGCCCGGCTCCACGTCCTGCGGCAGCGGCAGGGACGTCTTGTAGAGGACCTCCGCGTTGCCCACCACGTCGGTGACGGACACGGCGCTGGGACCGATGGTGCCCGCCTCCGTGAGGAAGGACACCTGGGCGCCCACCACGCCGTCACCGTTGCGATCGCCCACGTGGGCGATGCACCGGACCTTCACGCCCGCGATGAGGGCGCGCGTCTCGTCCCAGGCGCCAACGGCGTGGTGCAGACCGGAGCCGTCACCCGAGAACGAGCCACACTGGAAGGTGAACTGACGCGAGTTCGAGTTGGTACCCGCGAAGCTGACCACCGGCGACACCGCCCGCTTCATCTCGGCACCTGTGCCGGCGGTGGCGATGACCACGGCGGAGGCCACCCGGCCACCGCGCGCCGTCATCTGCACGGACACGATGCCGTCACCCGTGTTGGTGACACCCTCGGTGGGCGACAGCTCGACGCCCGGAACGGGGGACTCCAGCGTGAAGGACACCGGCGTACCCGCCTGCGGCTGGCCTCGGGAGTCCACCGCGCGGAAGCGCAGCGTGGTGATTTCTCCCAGTCGCGGCTGAGCCGGTGACTGGTCCACGAATTCAAGTGTGGCGGGGGCCGACGGCGAGCATGCGACAAACAGCAGGCTCGCGAAGGCCACCCACGGGGCCAGACCCGGACGCATCAGTGGAAACTCCTTGAAGGCGATGAAGGAAGCGGGCTGTACGCGAGCAGCGCACAGCGCATCTTCCGCATCTTCCCGGGCCACCTACCGTCCAGTCAAGGACAGGACAGGTGGACCGGCGCCCTCTTGCGTCCAGGGCCTGGAATCCCAGGGGGCGACGTCAGGCGGCGGTGCCGCTGAACATCACCCGGGCCACGCCCAGCAGACGGTCCACGTCCCGGGCGGTGAGGCCACGGGCGCGGGCGAAGTCAGACAGGGGCCGCAGGAGGTCCTCCGTCTGAGCAAGGGTCTGCTCCGTTCCCGTGAAGAGCTCGCCCAGGCTCACGCCCAGGGCGTTGGCCAGGGCCGCCAGCGTCTCCACATGGGGGACACGCTCGCCACGCTCGATCATGGAAAGGAACGACACGCTGATCTGCGCCCGCTCAGCGAGCTCTTCCTGCGTCCAGCGCTCCGGCCGCTGTGTCCGAAGCTCGCGGATGCGCTGCCCAATTCGTTTTCCGAGGTCCGACACGAAGTACTTCTCCTGGCTGTTTCGGGGTTGGAGGAACCACCACCTACCGCTGGTGATTCCTAGCCTCCGGAACCAAAGGATCCGAAATCCGCCACGATGAGGTTGATGCCGGAGAATTCCAGCCCCAGCTCTCGCCGCAGCGTCACCACCCCCTCTACCCGCCAGCAGTCGCATGCAGGCCCATACGAGAGGCCGAATGTCTGCTGAGCAAGAGGGCGATTTTCTTGAGTTACTAGATCCTGGTAAAGCGGTTGCACAATTGCTTCGTACCGCACTCCCAGCCCAAATCCGAGCTTCAAACGCGTACCCGCGATGAGGGCTTGAGCCCGTTCGGCCGGAGGGAAGCCGGGCTCTACTCGGGATATCCCGCCTACCAAGGTATCCAGCGAGCGGCGGAGCACATCGGGTCCCACGGAACGGGGATCCGCGCCGCGGTTGAGCGCATCTCCGCCGCTCCACAGCAGGTCATCGAAGCGCGCGTACACGGCGTGCCCCTTGCCGTTGTCGACATTCACCTCCGCGGAGAGCCCGGAGATGCGGCCCGCGTTGGGGTCGTAGCGAACGGTGCCCGCGGCCGTGAAGATTCCGGCGGTGGCGCTGAGGCGGGCGAAGGTGTCGCGCAGCACGGGCCCCGGGTCGTCCACCTTCCCCGCCGCGGGCACGTGTCGGGTGAGGTCGAAGCCCTGTCCGATGCGCAGGCGCAGCGGTTCGCGGATGTCGTTGCCGCGCTTGAAGCGCAGCGTCTGGTCCACGGCGAGCACCGCGTGGAGGAAGCCCCGGGTGCGGCCGTCGCTCTGGAACGGCACCGCGGCGTCCACTTCGTCATAGGGGCGGGCCAGGTCCTCCCCGGAGGCCCCGGCCGAGGGAAGCCGGCCCCACCCGCCCGGCACGTAGCGCAGCTCCAGCGAAGGGGTGATGGCATGGCGGAAGCTCGTCTCACGTCCCTCGAAGACGCGCGCCACCTGGCTTTCGAGCAGCAGCCCGGCGATGGGGTACCCCCGCTGCCACGTCCGGCCCGACACCTCGCCCAGCCACACGTCCTGGCGCATGCCCAGGGAGGGCGACACGCGCATCAGACTGCCCAGAGCGAAGGACGTCGACAGGCGGGGGAAGAAGTCCACGCGGTCGCGGGCTTCGCGGTCGTTCGAATTGAAGATGCCATCGGACTGCGTGGTGTCCGCGGGAAACGGCCACCCGGCAGAGCCGAACGGGACATAGAACCCGTCGGCCCGGAAGATGCCGTCGATGCCCTCGTCGCCGTACCCGCCTCGCAGGGGCGCGAGCCGCAGGTACTGCACCGACAGGCCCCCCATGATTCCGCCCAGCACGGGCCGCTCGGGCAGGGCCAGGGTGATGGCCGGCAAGCGCTGGAACGTGGTGGGGCCCTTCAGGTCCGGGCGCGAAGGGTCCGTGGCCGCCGGGATGCGGTTGTCCTGGAAGAAGCGATACCCCCACCGGATGTCCTGGCGCAGCGCCACGTCGAGGCCCGCATAGAGGTCGTCCTGGCGCTTGAACACCGTGCCCGTGCTGCGCAGGTAGGTGAACTCGCGGGTGACGAGGTCCGCCGTGAGGTCGCGGGTGTAGTTGCCGTCCGAGACGAACGAGGCGTCGACCCGGTTGTGCCACCCTCCCCCCATGTCCTGGGTGTGTTGCCAGGACGCCTCGCCCCGGAGTCCTCGCCGCTCGTCGACGAACTCAGGCGAGGCGACACCGCCCTCCGTCCGCCGGTAGAACACGAAGCTGCGCGGATCCCGGATGGGCCGGAGGTCGTAGAGGAATCCCAACGTCGCCCGTCCCCGGGTCCGCTCGCTGGGCGCATAACGGAACTCGGTGAGCAGGCGCGGCCCCTTCACGCCCAGGTAGCGCGGCTCCCGGACCTGCTCGGTGGCGCCGGGAACGGTATGCAGTTCGTAGCCGCCGCTGAAGTACCCCGGCGTGAGCGTCACGTCGTAGCTCTGCCCCAGCGTGATGAAGAGGGGCTGCTCCAGGGAGAAGCCATTGAGCGAGGAGAAGGTGGGCTTGGGCAGCAGCAGACCGGTGCGCCGCTGAGACAGCGGCATGTAGAGCCACGGCAGCGCGAACACAGGCACGGACTTCACGTACACCACGGGCAGCGTCATCGTGGCGCGCTCGCCCAGGACGACGGTGGCCGACGACGCCTCCATGCGCCAGCCGGGCTCACCCGGGCTGCAGTTGCACGGCGTGAAGGCCAGGTCCTCCACGAGGAAGGTGTTCTCCCCCGTCCGGCGGATGCGCGAGCCGCTCATGAGGAGGGGCGTCTCTCCCATGGCCCGCAGCTCCTGGGGCGTCTTCGCCGTGAACAGGGCCTCCTGGGTGACGCCCTGCTTCTGCATGAAGAGGCCGCCCTCGAGGTTCGCCTCGTAGGTGCGCACATCCATCTTCGCGGTGTCGGCGACCGCGGCCAGGCCGCTGGGGCCCACGAACATCACGCTGCCCGAGGCGGTGACGAGCTGGTTCACCTCGTCGTACGTCACCTCGTCGGCGCGAAGCTGCATCGTCTCCGTGCGCAGCACGGCGTTGCCGCGCGCGGTGACGACCTTCGTGTCCGCTTCGTAGACGACCAGGTCCGCGGCCAGCTGCGCCGTCTCACCGTTGGGCAGAGCCAACGGGGTGGCGAGTGGCACCTGCGAGGTGGAGACCAGCAGCGCGGCGGCGAGCGGAACGAGGAAGCTCATTCAGGGGTGCAGGGTATGCCGCGCCCAGGCCGAGCGGCCCGCCCTTTTCACCGGCCTGTGCGCTGGAAGTCCAATGAAATGACGTTGCCCTCCTGGCGGGCCTGGAACGGCACGGACTGCCGGAGCTGGATGGTGATGCGCACATCCCGCCCGGACGCGCTCGGGTCCACCCGGAGCACCGGCGTCGCGAAGTAGGATGTGTCCAGCGGCAGCGTGTTGTTGCTGGCGTCCACGCGGGTGTTCTCCAGCTCCAGCACCACGGAGCGGCCCCGCTCCGACACGGAGTAGCTGACCGGCTCGTTGGTGCGGATGAACACGCGCGAGGCCCCCGACTGCTGCTGGAACCCCACCAGCGTCAGCGTCTTGCGACGCGAGGACACCGAGGCCTCCGAGCTGCTCGGCCGGGAGGGCTCCACCGCCTGATTCTGGCGGCTCTCCCGAGACGCACGGGCCTCGGCCTGACGCTGACGGCGCTCCTCGGCGGCGGCCTCCTGCTGGGCCCGGCGCTCCTCCGCCGCGGCCTGCGCGGCGGCACGACGCTCCTCGGCGGCGGACTGCTGAGCGGCCTTCCGCTGCTCGGCCTCGGCCCGGGCCGCGGCCTTGCGCCGCTCCTGCTCCTCGGCGGCGGCCTGCTGCCGGGCTTGGCGCTCGTCGGCGGCGGCCTGCGCGGACGCGCGCGCGGCCTCCTCCTGGCGACGCTTCTCCTCCGCCGCGGCTTGAGCGGACGCCTTCGCCGACTCTTCCTGGCGCCGCTTCTCGTCGGCGGCGGCCTGCGCCGAGGCACGCGAAGCCTCCTCCTGGCGCTTGCGCTCCGCCTCGGCCCGAGCCTGCTCCTCCTGCTGGCGCTGAGCGGCGGCCCGAGCCTCGTCCTGACGCCTCGCCTCGGCCTCCGCGTCACGCTTCGCGGCGGCGGCGGCTTCGGCGGAAGCCCGCTCCTGGGCCTCACGCTCGGCGCGCGCCGCGGCGGCGGCCTCCGCGGCGGCCTTCTCCTGGGCCTGACGCTCCGCCGCGGCGGCAGCGGCGGCCTCCGCGGCGCTGCTTCCCGCCTGGGGCTGCGCGGTACCCGGCGCCTGCGCCACGGCTTGACCTCCGCCGCCCGCGACGCGGACGACGAGCTGGTTGCCCTGGGCCTGGATGTCCGCCTCCACCTCGCGCTCGTAGCCGATGAGCACGCGCGCGATGGATGACGCCTCGGAGCCATAGCTGGCGGTGCGGATGGCCGTCACCGTGCCATTGCCCACCTCGATCTCCTCGGGCACGTCGGAGAAGACGGCCTCGGAGATGTCGATGACGAGCCGAGGCGGGTCCGTCATGGTGAACGTGGTGAAGTTGGCCTTCTGCGAGCCGGAGATGGTCACCGTCCCACCGTTCACCTGCACCGCGGTGATGGTGTTCAGGTTCGTGGCCGGCGCCTGCGCGAGCGCCACGAAGGGCACGAGCACCACACCGAGCAGCCACGCGGCAAACGGCTTCATCGACCACACCCCTTCACGTTGACAGAAGAGCGTAGAGGCTATCACGCGTCAGCGTGCCTCCAACTTTCCATCCTGACGCGTCTAGCGGAGCCGCGGAAGGCTCGGCGAGCGATACCGGTGGGTCCGCGCGTACTCGATGAGGTTCTTGATGTCGTAGCAAATCTGCCGGATGTCATGCCCCATCGTCAGTTCGATGTGGCTATTGCCCTTCACCGGACGCCAGAGCAGATACTCACTCTTGGCGGCGCGATACACGCTGCGCGTCGACTCCAGCGAGGCCAGCGGGTCCAGGTCCCCGAAGATGATGGCCATGGGCACCTCGATGCGACCGAAGCCCCGCTTGAAGTCGAAGCCGGTGCGGTAGCAGACCATCTCTCCCCGGCGAATCCACCGCGCGAACTGCTCCAGCACCCGGCGCGGCTCCCGCTCTCCACCTTCGCGGAGCAACCAGCGGATGTCATCCGCGCTCACCCGCTCCGGATTGATGAGACGGTTCAATCGCGTGGTGAGCTGTTGATACAGCGGCGAGTCCTCGGCCTTCGCGAGCTGGCGCTCCAGCGACTTGAGGATGATGTCCACCGGCACCGCGTCGAAGCGCAGCGTCCGCCGCGCGCGCGGCGACAGCCGGCGTCCCAGGCCCTTGTTCAACACGCCCACGCCCCGCGCGAGCAACGAGCGCCCCGCCCCCTCCACCTTGCCGCCCACGTTGAGGCTGGCGAGCGTCAGGTCAATCAGCCCGGCCAGCATGGGCGCGCCGTGCGCCAGCAGGCGCAGCAGCATGAAGCCGCGTCCCAGGTCCGCCGGGGAGCCGATGGTGATGAGGCCTTCGAAGTCATTGTGGATGCCGGCGTAGCCGTAGCCCAGCATCCCGCCCATGGAGTGGCCGCAGTAGAAGATGCGCTCGCGCCGGGTGATGCGCTTCACGCCGGAGACGGCCGCTGGCAGGTCGTAGAGGAAGTAACTGTCGATATCCCAGCCGTAGTCGAGGTCCGGCGGCAGGGGGCGCTTGAAGCGCTCGGCGCGCTCCTTCTGGAACGCGATGGAACTCTTGCCGTGGCCACGCAGCTCCAGGATGTGGATGTCCACCCCGAAGAAGAGCAGGTTCTTGACGAACTGCCCGCTGGTCCAGGTGTGCCGGTTCTGTGAGAAACCGTGCACCAGCAGCAGGGGCTCACCAAACAACGGTTGCGGAAAAGGCTGCTTCACAGGACGGTAGCGGGTGATGACCAGCGACCAGCCGTCCGCCGTCTCCACGACGTACTTCGTCTTCGAGTAAAGCGCCCTGAAATCGACTTCGTCGATGGAGGGGATGGGTGGCCCCGATGTCGCGGCGGCTCTCCAGTCCGGCAGGCGCATGTCTTGAATCTACGGCGGCTGATGCATCGCGCCAAGGTTTCGATACATGCGAGCCTTCATCATCCCGACAAGGAACAGTGAACCTGTACAAAGGACGAGGTCGTTCGCGGCTGCCCGCTTGCGCGCCGCGGCAAGGGCCGCGTCCGCATCCGGCCAGGCAGTCACGTCCGCGCACAGCGCGCGCGCCTCTGCCAGGTAGGCCTCGGGAGCCAGCGAGCGAGGCGTCTCCAAAGGCGTGAGCTGCACCGAGGCACACTCGGGCAACAGCGCTCGCATCATCGGTCCCCGGTCCTTGTCCCCCACCACGCCGAAGACGAGGTGGAGGCGACGCCCCGGGTAGAGGTCCTTCAGCGACGCGAGCAGCACCTCCACGCCCGCCGGGTTGTGTGCGCCGTCCAGCAGGAGGATGGGCTGCTGCCCCACCTCCTCCAGCCGCCCCGGCCAGCACGCCGACGCCAGGCCCGCACGCGCGGCCTCGGGCGGCACGGTGACGCCGCGCTCCTGCAAGGCCTCCAGGCAGGCGAGCGCCACCGCCGCGTTCTGCCGCTGATGGGGCCCCCGCAGCGCGACGGACAGCCCATCCAGGGACCAGGTCGCCCCGCGGTACGACAGGCCGCCATCTGGCTGACGCTCGCCCGTGAAGTCACGCCCCTCCAGCCGCACAGGGGCCCCGACCTGCTCGGCCTTGCGGAGGATGGCGTCCAAGGCCTCGGGGGCCTGCCGCGCGACGACACACGGCACGCCCGGCTTGAGGATGCCCGCCTTCTCGCCGGCGATGGCCGCCAGCGTGTCGCCCAGGTACTCCATGTGGTCGAAGGACACGGGGGTAATCGCCGTCACCACCGGGCTGGCGGCGGTGGTGGCATCCAGCCGGCCGCCCAGGCCCGTCTCCAGCACGGCCACATCCACGCGCACCTGGGCGAAGTGCCACAGGGCGACGATGGTGCCGAACTCGAAGTACGTCATGGGAGAGGACACGGCGCTGGGGTAGCGCTCCAACACCTCCAGGATGCGCAGGCCGAAGTCCGCGTCGGAGATGTCCTCGCTGTCCACGCGGATGCGCTCGTTGACGCGCACCAGATGCGGAGACGTGTAGAGCCCCACGCGGTGCCCGGCGGCATGGAGCGACGCCGCCGTCATGGCACACGTGCTGCCCTTCCCGTTCGTCCCGGCGACGTGGAGCGCCGGATACCGCCGCTCCGGGTGGCCCAACGCGGCCAGGGCCTCCTGCACGCGCTCCAATCCCAGCTTGATTCCAGAGGGGTTGAGCTTCGTGAAGAAGGCCAGCGCCTCCTCCGGTGTCCGCGGCGCGCTCAGCCCAGCAACCCCAGGATCTGGCCCAGCTTCGCGCGCAGGTCCTTGCGGTGGACGATGGCGTCGATCATCCCATGGTCCAGCAGGAACTCGGAGCGCTGGAAGCCCTCCGGCAGCTTCTGGCGGATGGTCTGCTCGATGACGCGCGGACCGGCGAACCCGATGAGGGCCTTGGGCTCGGCGAGGATGACATCGCCCAGCCACGAGAAGGACGCGGCGACGCCGCCCGTGGTGGGGTTGAGCAGCACGGAGATGTACGGCCGCGTGCCGGTGCGGAAGCGGGCGATGGCCGCCGACGTCTTGGCCATCTGCATGAGGGAGAAGATGCCCTCCTGCATGCGCGCGCCGCCCGACGCGGAGAAGACGATGGCGGAGCACTTCAGCTCGTGCGCGCGCTCGAAGACGCGGGCCACCTTCTCGCCCACGACCGAGCCCATGGAGCCGCCCATGAACTCGAAGACGAAGCAGCCCACCGACACCTGGTGGCCCTGGATGCGGCCCACGCCGGAGATGAAGGCATCCGGCTCGCCCAGGTTCTTCCGGGTGGACTTCAGGCGGTCCTTGTACTTCTTCGAGTCACTGAACCCGAGCGGGTCCTGCGGCTCCAGCTCCTTGTCGAACTCCTCGAAGCTGTCGGGGTCCAGCAGCGCCGCCAGCCGCGCGCGAGCCGCCCAGTAGTGGTGGTGCTCGCAGTGCGGACACACCATCCAGTTCTTCTCCAACTCCTGGCGGTAGATGATTTCGTCGCACGTCTCGCACTTCGCCCAGAGACCCTCCATGCGGGACGGGCGGGGCTCGGCTTGCGGTTCGGTGTCGACGGCGATGCGCGGCTTCTTCGAGAACCAGGCCATGGGGTGGGCGGGGTTAATCCGGCCGCTTTCGGCCGTCAACCCTTCCGTATGGCGCGACGCGTCTACAGCTCGAAGGTATCGCCCAGCTCCAGCACTTCCACCGGCAGCTCGGCCAGCTCCTTCTTGAGCTGCGACACGAAGGCGGGCTTGAGGTGATACAGCAGCACCGAGGCACCGTTGCGCTCGAACTTCTGGAGTTCCAGGCTCAGCGTGTGCGGCGTGAGGTGGCCGGAGATGTCGGCCAGCGACTGGAGCTTGTTGGGGAAGGACGTCTCCAGCAGCAGCGCCTTGAGGTTCTTCGTCTCGTTCAGCGCCTTCCACAGCTTGTCCGTGGGGCCGGTGTCGCCGCTCATCGCCAGGGCGCTCTTGCCGTTGGAGATGATGAAGCCGCACGACTCCACGGGGTGGCTCACCGGCACGCTTCGCACGGTGTAGGGGCCCACCTGGAAGCTGCTGCCCGCCCGGAACGTCTTGATCTGCAGCACGGGCTTGCGCTTCGTCGGGATGCGGGTGAAGTCCGGCCAGAGCGCGTTGTTGAACATGTTGTCGCGCAGGGCCCGGGCGCACTCGCGCGAGGCGTAGATGGTGACCGGGGTGTCGCGCCGGCCGATGACCAGGTCCGCCATCAGCGGCAGGTCCTTCACATGGTCGAAGTGGCTGTGCCCCACCAGGACGTGGTCCACGCGGCACAGCTCATCCAGCGACAACGTCCCCGTGAGCGCCCCCGCATCGAGCGCCAGCACGTCATCGACGAGGAAGCAGGTGCTCTTGCAGTTGGGTAGCTCGCCGCCGTGGCAGCCGAGGACTCGCAGCTTCACGCTAGAGGTCTCCGAACTTCCACTTCATCTCCAGGTATTGGAGGAAGTCGTGCAGCCTGGCCGTGTCCGGCACGGTCATCCGGTCCCCGTTCCGCTCGACCAGGCCGGAACGCTCCAGCCGGTCCACCACGGCGCGGACCGCGGGCTCACCCACACCAATCTGGCGCGGCAGCTCCCGCACTGAGAAGTCGATCTCCACACCCTCGTCCAGGGGACGGCCCCGGCTCTGGCAGGCCTGGATGATCTGGTGCACCACCCGGCTGGCCGGGTCGTTGTGCAGCAGGTTCTCGATCTGGGCGTCCGCCTCGGAGAGGCGTTCGGCCAGCTTCTTGATCATCCGGACGGCGATCTCCGCATTGCCGCGGATCATCCCCTCGAACGTCTTGGGGTCGATGACCAGCAGCCTCGCGTCCTCGTTGACCGTGGCCGAGGCATTGCGCGGCTTGTTGGAGATGATGGCCATCTCCCCGAAGAACTCACCGGGGCCCAGGACGGCGAGGACCTTCTCGACGTCACGGACCCGCTTGGAGATGGCCACCCGTCCTGCCTGGATGACGAACATCTCCTTGCCGGCTTCTCCCTCGCGGAAGAGCTCGGTGCCCTGGGGGAACTCCTTGCCGAAACGTTGAAAGAGGGTTTCCTCGGCGCCCATCCTGCAAAGGAGTCAATCAGCCCACACTCGCCCGGTCAAATTCCCTTTTCTGTGCGCGCCGGTGGGACAGCCGCCACGCCACGCGAGACACCGGCGCGGGGGCCGGGTAGAAGGCCGCCCGTGGGAACGACCTACAAGCAGTCCGGAGTAGACATCGAGGCCGGCGACGCGTTCGTCGAGCGCATCAAGCCCCATGCCGCGCGCACCATGCGCCCTGAAGTCATGGGCGGAGTGGGCGGATTCGGCGGTCTGTTCGCCCTGCCGCCAGGCAAGTACCAGCAGCCGGTGCTGGTGGCCGGCACGGACGGCGTGGGCACCAAGCTGAAGGTGGCCTTCGCCGCTGGACGCCATGGGACGGTGGGCATCGACCTGGTGGCCATGTCGGTGAACGACATCCTCACCTGCGGCGCCGAGCCCCTCTTCTTCCTCGACTATTTCGCCACCGGGCGCCTGGAGGTCGACGACGCCGCCGAGGTGGTGAAGGGCATCGCCCTGGGCTGCGAGCAGGCCGGGTGCGCGCTGCTCGGCGGCGAGACGGCGGAGATGCCGGGCTTCTACGCGCGCGGCGAATACGACCTCGCGGGCTTCTGCGTGGGCGTGGTGGAGCGCGCGGCCATCATCGACGGCAAGAGCGTGCAGCCGGGTGACGCGCTCATCGGACTCCCCTCCTCTGGCCTGCACAGCAACGGCTATTCGCTGGCGCGCAAGGTGCTGCTGGACGACGGAAAGCTGGCCCTGGACGCGACGCCCGAGGGCCTGGACCGGCCGCTCGTGGACGCGCTGCTGGAGCCCACGCGCATCTACGTGAAGGACGTGCTGGCGCTGCTCCAGGCGGTGAAGGTGAAGGGCCTGGCGCACATCACCGGCAGCGGCATCCCGGGCAACCTGCCCCGCTGCCTGCCGGACGGCACGCGCGCGGTGCTGAGCGAGAAGACCTGGCCCAAGCCGCCCATCTTCGACCTCATCGCGAAACTGGGGAGCGTGGCCCGCGACGAGATGTTCAACACGTTCAACATGGGCCTGGGGCTCATCCTCGTCGTGGCGAAGGAAGACGTCGCCCAGGCGCTGAGCGTGCTGAGCGGCCGGGGCGTGCAGGCCTTCGAGGTCGGCCGCGTAGAAGCGGGCCAGGGCGAGGCCACGGCGGTCATCGACCCATGAGCGGCCAGCGGGTCCGCCTGGGCGTGCTCGTGTCCGGCAGCGGGAGCAACCTCCAGGCGCTGCTGGACGCCTGTGCGCGCGAGGACTTTCCCGCCGAGGTGGCCTGCGTGGTGTCCAACGTCTCCACCGCGTTCGCGCTGGAGCGGGCGCGCAAGGCCGGCGTGACGGCCAAGGTGGTGGACCACAAGGCCCACGCGACGAAGGCGGACTTCGAGAAGGCCCTGCTGGACACGCTGCGCGCGGCGAACGTGGAGTGGGTGTGCCTGGCGGGGTTCATGCGCTTGTTGAGCGCGGACTTCCTGGGCCACTACGCGGGGCGGGTGCTGAACATCCACCCGTCGCTGCTGCCCGCCTTCCCGGGCCTGCATGCGCAGCGACAGGCGCTGGAGCGAGGCGTGAAGGTGGCCGGGTGCACGGTGCACTTCGTGGACGCGGGCACCGACACGGGGCCCATCATCGCGCAGGTGGCCGTGCCGGTGCTGCCGGATGACGACGAGAAGGCCCTGAGCGCGCGAATCCTCGCGGAGGAGCACCGGCTCTACCCGCTGGCCGTGCGGCTCGCCGTCACGGGCAAGGTGACGCTGGACGCGGCCCGCACGCGCGTGGAGGCGCGGGCCACGGTGGGCGAGCTGGCGCTTCGCAACCCCGGCGCGACGGTCGACCCGGCGTGAGTGGACCAAAGACGTTCGACCCGGAGTCGGAGTTCCCCAGCGCCGCACCAGGGAATGACGGCGACGTTCAGCCCCTGGAGGCCGCATTGGGGCTGACCAACGACGGGGTGTTCTCCGACGAGCAACAGTCCACCGGGCCCCTGGGCGGCCCTGCGGCCCCACGAGACGAGCAAGGCTCCACCGCCCTGCCCTCGCAGGCGGAACGAGTCACCGCGATCCAGGAAGCTCGCGTGGTGCTGGTCAGCGCTTGCCTGCTGGGCGAGGCGTGTCGGTACGACGGCCGCTCCCAGCGCTCCGAGCGCGTCCTCGCGGCGCTGGCGGACAAGGACGTCATCCCCGTGTGCCCGGAAGTGGCCTCGGGCTTGCCCGTGCCGCGCCCTCCCGTCGACCTACGAGGAGGCACGGGTGTGGACGTCTGGGCTGGGCGCGCAGTCGCAGTGGAGCGCGCCGCGGGCACTGACCGGACGGAGGCCTTCCAACAGGGCGCCCGGCTCGCGCTCGAAGCGGCACAACGCTTCGGCGCGACGGTGGCGCTGCTGAAGGAGAAGAGCCCGTCGTGCGGCAGCCAGCGCGTCTACGAGTCCGGCCAGCTCCGCGCGGGCGAAGGCATCACCACGGCGCTACTCCGCGCGAAGGGCGTCACCGTCCTCAGCGACGAGGACCTCTAGCAACAGTCCCTACCCGCGCGCCGGCACCTTCCACGTGTCGTGAGGCAGCGGCGCGAAGAGCGCCTCCACCATGTCTTCGGTGACTTCCGCCAGCGTGGAGGGCCGCCAGTGCGGCTTGTTGTCCTTGTCCACGAGCACCGCGCGGATGCCCTCACGGAAGTCCGGGCGCGCCGTCATCGACTGACTGAGCCGGTACTCCACGTTGGCCATCTCGTCGTAGTCGCGGGTGCGCCCCATCCGGAGCTGGCGCAGCGTCACCTTCAAGCTGGCCGGGCACCTGTGAAGCAACGTGGCCCACGTCTCCTGGGCCCACGGCGTGCCCTCCAGCTCCAGCGCCTGCTGGATGTCGTCCACGCGCTCGGCCGCGAAGCACCGGTCGATGGCCGCGCGCTGCACACCCAGTGGCGACGTGCCCGCGTCCGCGTGGAAGCCGCCCAGCACCGTGTCCACCACCGTGCTCGCCGCGCCGGTGCCCCAGGGCGCCCCCACCAACGCGTCCAGTACCGCCTCCAGCCTCGCGGACTCCACGTGGTGCGTGGCGTAGCCCAGCCACATCGCGTCCGCCGCGCCGCACCGGGCCCCCGTGAGGCCCAGGTACGTGCCCGACTCACCCGGGAAGCGCGGTAGGAACCAGCCGCCGCCCACATCCGGGAAGAGCCCGATGGCCGTCTCCGGCATGGCCAGCACCAGCTTCTCGGTGACGACCCGGTGGGTGCCGTGAATCGACAGGCCCAGCCCGCCGCCCATGCAGACCCCGTCCACCAGCGCGAGGAACGGCTTGCCGAAATAGTGGATGCGGTGGTTCAGCCCGTACTCGGCGCGGAAGAACTCTCGCGACAGCCGCTCCTTCTCGTCGACAGACGCGTCCCCTACCGACAGCGCCACCGCGCGTACGTCTCCGCCCGCGCAGAAGGCTCGGCCGCCAGCACCCCGGATGACCACGGCCTGGATGGACGGATCCGCCGCCCAGGCGTCGAGCGCCGGGTGCAGCTTGCGGCACATGCCCAGGGTCAGCGCGTTCAGGGCCTTGGGCCGGTTCAGGGTCACCACGCCTACCGCGCCACGCGTCTCGAGCAGAAGGTCGTCCATCATGGCGCCGGGGGATATCAGGCGAGCAGCCCCTTGGGTGGATTCATTGGCCCACCGCGGGGACAGACGCGCTATGGGGAACGCATGACCTCCGCACTGGCGCCCCTGCGTGCCGTCGTCTTCGACATGGACGGCACCCTCGTCGACAACATGCAGTTCCACAACGAGGCCTGGGTCTCGTTCGCCCAGAAGCTGGGTTTGCCGCTGACCGCGAACGACTTCCAGAGCCGCTTCGCCGGCAGGAAGAACGAGGAGATCATCCCCGAGCTGCTCGGCCGCCCGGTGGCCCCGGATGAAGTGGAGCGCATCGCCGAGGAGAAGGAGAACCACTACCGGACCCTGTACCGGCCGCACCTGAAGCTGCACCGGGGCGCGGCGGCCTTCATCCAGCGCTTGAAGGAGGCCCACGTCCCGGCGGCCATCGCCACCGCGGCGCCCCAGGGCAACCGCGAGCTGGTGCTGGACGGGCTCGGCCTCCGTCCCCTCTTCGCGAGCATCGTCGGTGCCGAACAGGTGACGCGCGGCAAGCCCGCCCCGGACATCTTCCTGGCGGCCGCCAAGGCGCTGGGCGTGGCCCCCACCGAGTGCCTCGCCTTCGAGGACGCCGTCCTGGGCATCATGTCCGCCCGCGAAGCCGGCATGACGGTGGTGGGATTGACCACCGCCGCGCCGGAAGCCGACCTCCGCGAGGCCGGCGCGCACTGGGTGGTCCAGGACTTCACCCAGCTGCCCCCTGCGCTGGAGCAGCGCCTCTTCAGCGCCCAGGCCCGCTGATCCGCCCTCCGCGGGCGCGCCGTGGTGAAAAGGGCGCCAGCGGCGAGCACGTTGTGTAGTGTTGCCCGCCTCATGGCGACGTCCTCTGCCAAGCTCAAGCTTCCCGCCGGGCCGTCCCGGCATGTCTACGACGTCATCGTGCTCGGCAGTCAGCTGGGCGGTGCGCTCGCGGCGGCCCTCCTGGCGAAGCGCAACCACCGCGTCCTGCTGGTGGAGCACGACGGCATGGGGCCCGGTTACGAGCACGGCGGCTATGTGCTCCCCTACGCCCCCTTCGTCGCTCCGCCGCTCAAGGCCATGCCCGCGGTGGAGGAGGCCCTCACGGAGCTGGGCCTCAACGCCAACGTCCAGCGCACGCTGCGGCCCCACGCGCCGGAACTGCAGCTCCTCATGCCTCGCAGCCGCCTGGACCTCCATGGCGATGCCGCCCGCCGCAAGGCCGAGGTGACACGCGAGCTGGGCGAGGAAGGCGAATCCCTGCTGGGCGCCCTGGTCGGCGCCGCCGCGCAGCACGAAGCCAGTGATGCCTTCTTCAAGGCGGGCCCCGCCCTGCCTCCGGACGGCTTCTTCGAGGGCTGGGGTCTGAAGAAGCTCATCCGGGCCCATCCCGGCCTGGAGACGCCGCCCCGGCTCACGGGAGACAGCGCTTCGGTGTCCCTGGTGCGGGGGCTGCTGCCCTTCGTCACCCACCTGGACCGTCCAGAGGCGCCCCTAGCGCTGACTCGGGCCATGTCCCAGGTGCTGTCGGCGCCTTCCTACTTCCCCGGGGGCCATGAGGGCCTGCGCGAGCTGCTCGCCCGCCGCGTGGCGGAGCTGGGCGGAGACGTGCTCGGGCGCGACAACCCGACGGGCTTCATCGTGGAGGAGCTGGCCTTCGACGGCAGCAAGTTCGCGGGCATGAAGCTGATGCGCTCGGACACCATGTACCGTGCGTCCTGCCTGGTGGCGGCCACGGACGCGGGCGCGCTGCGGCGGCTGGTGACGGACAAGAAGCACCACCGCGGCCTGCTGGAGCACCTGGACCAGTCCAACACCAAGGCGCTGCTCTTCACCGTGAACTGGGTGGTGCCGGAGTCGGCGCTGCCCCGCGGCATGGGCGAACTGGCCCTGCTGGACACGGGCGACGCGGAGCTGGGCCCCGTGCTGATCCAGGTCCACCCCGCGCGCGCGGCCCCGGTGCACGGCGGCAAGGAGGCCAAGGCGACGGAAGGGCTGCGCGTGGTGTGCGCGGGCGCCTTCGTCCCGGCCTCGGCGCGGGACCTGGGCGAGGAGCACCTCCAGGGCCTGGCGACGCGCATCGACGAGCACCTGGACGCGCTGATGCCCTTCACCGCCCAGCACCGCGTGCTGCGCTCGGCCCCCTACCTGGACGCCGGCGGAGTCCGTGGCAGCCGGCTGATGCCGCACCCCTTGTTCAGCTTCGAGTCGGAAGCCGTCCTGGGCGTCACGGGTTTGACTCAGCGCACGCCGGCCAAGAACATCCTGCTCGCCAACCGCGAAGTCCTCCCCGGGTTGGGGTTGGAAGGCGAGCTGCTCGCGGGCATCCGGGCCGCACGGCTGGTGCAGGATATGTTGAAGAAGAAGGATCCGCTCAAGGGCTGATCCTGGATCTAAGGCTGGATTTCCAGGCCGTTATCTGGCAGGTTCCGCCGCTCTTTTAATCGGCAGGCGTCCAACGCCCCAGTTTTCAAGGAGTTAGAGGTCATGGCGTGGAAGTGTGACTTGTGTGGCAAGCGTCCGCTGGTGGGTAACAACGTCAGCCACGCGAACAACAAGACCAAGAAGCGGACCCTGCCGAATCTCCAGAAGATCCGGGCCAGCGTTCAGGGCAGCACCCAGCGCGTTCTCGCGTGCACCCGCTGCATCAAGGCGGGCAAGGTGACGAAGGCCGCTTGAGGTCCTCTCGCTCGAGGGAGGGCATGACGCGCGTCTCACCACCGCGACTGCCCCCCACGAGCGGTTTCATTCCGTGCGGACGCCGCATCCCTGCTTGGTTGTCGAGCAGCGCGGTGGTTCGCCGGTGGCATGACGTATTGGCCGCCATTCGTGCGGTTCGTGCCGTATTCCTCTTCAGGGAAGCGGTGTGAGCCGTCGCGGATGCCTTGCGGGCGCGCATCCTGGCGAGCCTGCCTCGAGCCCGTGGCCTCACCCCCAGCACTGAACCTCGCGGACCTGGGGTGAATGTCTCGCCGTCAACTGGCGCGAGGTGTCCAGTCGTTCTAGGTAAGCTGACACCGTGAGCAGCGTCAATCTGATGGCCCGTGAAGTGGCCGCGAAAATCGTTTTCTACGGACCGGGCCTCTCCGGGAAGACGACCTCGCTGAGGAAGATCTACGAGACTGTCCGCCCCGCACACCGCGGCGAGATGATGTCCATCGCCACGGAGGGAGACCGGACGCTCTTCTTCGACTTCCTTCCCGTGAAGGTGGAGCGCGTGGGCGACTGCTCCGTGCGACTGGCGCTCTACACCGTGCCGGGCCAGGTCTTCTACAACGCCACCCGCAAGCTGGTGCTCCAGGGCGCCGACGGCGTGGTCTTCGTGGCGGACTCGCAGCCGGAGGCCATGGACGCCAACCGCGAGTCCCTGGCCAACCTGGAGGAGAACCTCTTCGAGCACGGCATCCGCCTGGACCGCTTCCCCCTGGTGATGCAGTGGAACAAGCGGGACCTGGACGGCGTGCTGCCGGTGGAGGTGCTCCGCAAGGAGCTCAACCCCCGAGGCGTCCCGGAGCTGGAGACGTCCGCCGCCAATGGCCGCGGGGTGCTCGACACGCTCAAGGCCATCACCCGGCTGGTCATCAAGGACCTGCGCGCCAAGCGCATCGTCCCGCCGCCCCGCCCCACCGCGAGCGCACAGCCCGCGGGCCTGGAGGCCCAGCTCACCCAGCACCTGCAGCACCGGCAGCAGCCCGGCGCCGCCGCGTCCCAGCCGGTGCAGGGTGGCGGCCCAGTGCCTCGCGTGGCCCCGGTGGCCGTCATGCCGCCTCCGCGCGTGGAGCCGACGCCCATCCCCGCGCCCCAGCCCGGACCGAAGCTGCTGGGCGCCGCCAGCGCCCTGGCGCCGGGCGACATGTTCGACCATGCCCGCGCCGCCGAGGCCGCGTTCATGACGGGGGACTACGCCACCTGCGTCACCGCCTGCACCGACGCCATCCGGCGCGCGCTGGCCTTCGCGGGCGAGGGCTCCCTGGGGCAGCAGGCCTTCCTGCTCCGCGTGGACGGCGCCGACCTGCTCCGGCTCCAGGGGCTGGCCACGCAGCAGCACCTGCGCGTGGATGACGCCGCCTTCTCCCTGTACGTGATGATGCAGGTCTTCATCCGCCTCAACGCGGTGGGCCTGCCCAACGGGGAGTAGCCTCCGCCCCGCTCAGCGCGGGAAGACGAGCTGCAGCAGCCCCATGCGCTGCAGCTTCGCCAGCGTCTTCAGCGTCTCCAGCTCTCGCGCTGGACTGGCCAGCACCAGCGTGGACACGTCCCAGGTGCCATTCACCAGCCCGGCAATCTGCCGCTCCTCGGGCTTGAGCAGCGCCTGCCCCTGCGGGTCGTGAATCATGAGGGGCACCATCAGGGGCGGCATGTCCGAGTAGAGCGCCGCCACGTGCTCGCGCTGCACCAGCCGGGCGAATTCGCGCACGCGCCGGTCCGCCGGGTCGCTGGCCAGCAAGGACGCGCAGACGATGCCCGCGGCGTCGTACTGGCCCTCACGCATCAGCACCGCGCCCTTCTCCAACATCTCCGCCACCGGATCCGCCTCCACCTGCGGCGCCCCGTCCACCTCCACCAGCTTCGACCGCAGCAGCTCGTGCACGCGCCGGGTCACCGAGGAGCGGGACACGCCCATGGACAGGCGCAGCCGTCCCAGGTTCTGCGGCGACGTGCACAGCCCCAGGATGATCCGGTGCATCAGGGGCTGGCTCGGGCTCGGCGGCGCCAGCGCGCGCACGCTGAGCGCGTCGATGGGCAGCGCCTTGTCCACGTCGGGCTGCTCGTCCACCCACCGGAGCGACTCGAAGAGCAGCTCGCGGATGCCCATGTCGGACGGCACCCAGTCCTCACCGGAGCGGTCCGCGTCCTCCGTCCAGTGGAAGGTGCCGCGGCCGGCGATGGTCAGGTCCGTCATCGCGGCGAACAGCTCCTCGCGGCCCAGGTCCCGAATCCACCGCGCCTGGATGCCGTGGATGTCGAACGCGGCGTCCACGTCCGGCGTGCGCGCCAGCTCGTCGAAGCCCGCCAGCACCTTCGTCCCCGACGCCAGCTTGGACAGCGTGAGCAGCCGCGCCACGCGTCCGCGAAGTCCTTCGGCCGCGGTGGCACCCACCTGGCCGGAGAGAAGGAAGAGCTTGCGCTCGCCGGCCTCCCAGGAGAGCTGGAGCGTCCCCGTCTTGCGGGAGCTGTCCA
Organism: Myxococcus virescens; assembly: GCF_900101905.1. NCBI lineage: Bacteria > Pseudomonadati > Myxococcota > Myxococcia > Myxococcales > Myxococcaceae > Myxococcus > Myxococcus virescens. The sequence continues at coordinate 157,068 of NZ_FNAJ01000003.1, forward strand.
GCCATTGAAGGAACTCGGGAAGCGGATAACTGAAGAGGTCGCCGTGGAGGGCCATGCGTGTCGGATTCGAGGATACAGTCCCCAGCCGTGCGCGTCGCGCTCCTGTTCATCGATGGTGTGGGGATTGGCCGGAAGGACCCGGCCGTGAATCCGCTCGCCCACCGGGAACACCTGCTATCCCACTTCGAGGACGCCCCCAGCCCGCCCCTCCCCTACGGAGGCCGCTGCATCCCCACGGACACCACCTTCGGCGTCCCCGGCCGGCCCCAGTCCGCGTCCAATCAGACGGCCATCCTGACGGGAGACCCGGCCCCCGCGCTGCTGGGCCGCCACGTCCTCGGCTACCCCAATGCGCCGCTGCGGGGGTTGATGGCGGACCGCTCCATCATCCGGCGGCTGGGCGCGGCGGGCCGCACCGCCACCTTCGCCAACGCCTATCCCGCCCCCTACCTGGACGCGCTGGAGGTCCCCCGCCGGCCCAGCACCTCCCCGCCGGAGTTCGTCCTGTCCCCGGAGTCGCGCCGCAAGGCGAAGCCCTCCGCCTCCAAGCTGGCCTTCGCCGCGGGGGGCATCCCCCTGCGGACGCTGGATGACGCCCGCGCCGGGGACGGGCTCACCCACGACATCACCGGCGCCAGCGCCCGTGCCTACGGACTGCCCGCGCCGGAGCGCACGCCCGAGGAAGCCGCCGCCGTGTTCTGGGACATTGCGTCAGCCGCGGACTTCACCTTCTTCGAGCACTACCTGGCGGACGAGGCCGGCCACGCCCAGGACTGGACGGCCGCCCTGGCCGCGCTGGACGCGTTCGACGCCTTCACCCGCGCGTTGGTGGCCACGCGCCCCGCCGACGCCCGGGTGCTGGTCTGCAGCGACCACGGCAATGTGGAAGACCTCTCCACTCGGGGACACACGCTTCACCCCGTGCCCGTGCTCTACTTCGGCCCGCCCGCGCCCGAGGTGGAGTCCTTCTCCACCGTGGCCGATGTCGGACGTGCGGTGGTTCGCTGGTTGGGTGCGGAGTGAGTGAGGAGTCACCAGCAACGAAGGGCCGTCGCGGCAGTCCCGGCTGGGCAGCGGTGCTGCTCGGCCTGAGTCTGCTCACCGGCTGCTACGCCTCCCAGAGCGCCCGCGTGCTCGTCAGCAAGGGCGCCGGCGCCGGCATCGACGTCGAATACCAACCGCGCGACGCTGAAGCGGCCGTGCAGGTGAAGCTCGCCGTCGAACGCGCCATTCCCCGTCTCCAGCGCTGGGGCACCTTCGACGACACCGTCACCATCGTCGTTCACCCCAACCACGCAGCGCTGGAGCGCGCCGCCAATCGCCCGGGGCATGACTTCCTCCGCGCCTGGGCGCGCTACGAGCAAATCGAGCTGCAGAGCCCTCGAACCTGGACGGCCCGAGGCGCCAGCCAGGGCCAGGTGGACGAACTGCTGCTGCATGAGCTCACCCACAGCCTGATGTACCAGGTGGCCTCGGACCGGCTCGGCTGGACACGCAAGCGGATTCCCCTCTGGTTCCGCGAAGGCATGGCCTCCTACACCGCCGAACAGGGCTACCGCGTCTCCAGCCTGGACGACCTGGAGCATTACTGGCGCCAGCACCCCAACGCCGACCCCTTGTCGCAAGCCGAAGCGCTCTACCAGTCCGAGAGCGGCGTCGTGTATGGCGCCGCCCACCACGCCTTCACCTTCCTGGCGCGCCGCTATGGCGAGGACACCATCCGGAAGGTGCTGCGCGGCATGAGCCAGGGCCCGGACTTCGACAGCGCCTTCCTGCGTGCCGTGGGCGTCACCCAGGAGAGCTTCCTCCAGGACTTCCGCCGGTACGTGCGCCTGCGCGGCTTCAAGGGCGCCAGGCAGCTCCACCCGGCGCGCCCCCGGCCTGCGAGCCCCATGCCTGTCGCGCCCTCACCTGCCCCTCAGTAAGGCGCGACTGGGCCACGGAGGCGCGCGGCTACGGCTTCGCCGCCGGGGACTCCAGCGCCGCCGGGCTGGTGAGAATCGGCGGGCGGTCCTTCCCCTCCATGGTGCGCTGGAGCTCCAGCTCCTGCAGCAGCATGGCCGGCGCCACGGTGGACACCGGGACGTTGCCACTCTCCGCGCCGCAGAAGCCGTTGAAGACGCCGGACTTCTGCCCCGAGGCGAGGATGCGGTTCACCGCCGACAGCGGCGTGCCCACGATTTCCACGCCGCGCACCAGCGTCTCCTTCCCCGTCTTCACATCCACCCGGTACACCATGCGCGGCACGCCCTTGAAGGCCTGGTAGCCGTAGCCGGACGTGTTGGTGTTGCCCCCGGTGATGTCGCGGATGATGAGGCCAAACGGCTTGCCCTGACGCTTCGCCTCGGCAATCAGACGCTTCTTCAGCTCCGCGTCGCTCACGCCGTTCGTGCTCTCCACCATCAGGTTCGCCATGCGCGCCACCGGCTTCAGGTTGCCCTGGCTGCGGCCGTGGCCGTTCGACTGGAGGAATCCCTCCACCGGACGGCGTCCCTGGAGGTAGTTGCGCAGCACGCCCTTCTCCACCAGCGTCACCCGCTGGCCGCGCACGCCCTCCTCGTCGAAGAGGTAGTAGCCGTTGAGCGGCTCGTTCTGGAGCACGCGCCGCGTCGGGTCGTCGTGGATGGAGATGAACGACGGCAGCACCTGCTTGCCCACCTGGCCCTTGAACGTCTTGCCCTCGTTGTCACCTTCCTGCCGGTCTCCCTCCAGCCGGTGCCCCACCGCTTCGTGGAAGAGCACCCCGGCCGCTTCCGGCGCGAGGATGGCGGGCCCCGTGTACGGGTCGATGGCGGGCGCCGCGCGCAGGGCCAGCAGCTCCCGGATGACGTCATCCGCCGCCTTGTTCAGGCGCGCCACGTCCGGCAGCCCCGCTTCGGTGGGCACATAGAAGTTGCGCGAGTTGTCCAGCAGCTGCCCGTCCGGCGCCCGGGTGACGGCGGAGACATGCAGGCCGTACAGCGTCTCCTCGGTGATGATGCGGCTGCCTTCCGAGGACACGAACAGCCGCGTCACCTTGTCCTTGGTGACGCGCACCTCCGAGTCGAACAGCTCCGGGTGCGCGTTGAAGCGCGCCGACACGTCGCGGGCCACCTTCACCCAGCGCTCGCGGTCGAACGGAGCCTCCACCGGCGGATCCACGTGCTTCACCGGCTTCTCGCGCGTGAAGGACGGCGGACGCTTCGGGTCCTCCACCGCGTAGACGTCCTCGCCCTTCTTCTTCAGGTACTGGAACAGCGCGGACTTGTACTTCTCGTCGGTGATGAGCCACAGCGAGGTGCGCAGCGCCAACGGCGAGTCGTCCAGCGGGCCTTCCTTGCGCGACACGTAGCTGGTGCCCTTGGTCGAGAAGCTGAACTCCAGCCCCTCCGCCACCGAGCTGTCGAAGTCGTAGTCACCGACGCGCACGTCGACGTACAGCTTCCGCTCACGGTAGCCGTCATCCATGAACAGCGCCCCATAGCGCGCGGAAATCGCGTGCTGCTCGTAGTCCTTGAGCTGGTAGCTCATGAAATACGGGGGTTCGTGGTTCTGCATCTTCAGTTGCTGGTGGTTGCGCGCCAGCTCAGCGGACATCGCCTCGAGCAGCTTCACGCGCGCATCCGGCACGGGCGCCGCCGCCGTCAGCAGCGCCGAGAGTGCCAGCAGGGGAAACACGGTTCGAAGGAGGGATTGCACGGCCCCGACACTAGCCCATCCCTTCCACGTTACGAGCAGCTCCACGCTCACGGATGCCGCGAAGGCGGAATCCGTGAACGAGGGGCCCCCCGCCCGGAGGGTCGGTTTCCGGGCGGGCGGCGAATGACTGTCAGGCCTTCGTCACTTTCTCACGACCCTTGCTGACGCCCTTGGTGGCGTTGCGCGTGTCGACGACGACCTTCGCGCGGTCCACCAACATGGCGTAGTCGATGTCCGAGTGGTCCGTGAGGATGAGGACCGCGTCGTACTGGCCCAGCGTCTCCGGCTTCAGCGGCACGGACTTCAGCTCCATGTTGAAGCCGTGGCCCTTGTGCAGCTCGGGGACGTACGGGTCGTGGTACGACAGCTCCGCGCCCTTCTCCGCCAGCAGCGTCATGACGCGCAGCGAAGGGCTCTCACGCATGTCGTCGATGTCCTTCTTGTACGCCGCACCCAGGCAGAGGACCTTCGCGCCGTTGAGCGTCTGCTTGTTCTTGTTCAGCGCCTCCATCGTGCGCTGCACCACGTAGTACGGCATCTGCCAGTTCACCTCGCCGGCCAGCTCGATGAACTTGGTGTGGAACTCGTACTCGCGCGCCTTCCACGTCAGGTAGAACGGGTCGATGGGGATGCAATGCCCACCGAGGCCCGGGCCCGGGTAGAAGGGCATGTAGCCGAAGGGCTTGGTGCTCGCGGCCTGGATGGCCTCCCACACGTCCACGCCCATGCGGTCGCAGAGCATCTTCATCTCGTTGACCATGGCGATGTTGACGCAGCGGAAGATGTTCTCCAGCAGCTTGGTCAGCTCCGCCACGCGGGTGGAGGACACCGGCACCACTTCCTTCAGCGCGCTGCCGTAGAGGGCCGCGGCCACCTCGGAGCACTCGGGCGAGTAGCCACCGACAATCTTCGGAATCGTCTTGGTGTTGAAGCTCTTGTTGCCCGGGTCCTCGCGCTCGGGGCTGAAGGCCAGGTAGAAGTCCTTGCCGGCCTTGAGGCCGTTCTTCTCCAGCAGCGGCTTGAGCACCTCCTCCGTCGTCCCCGGGTACGTGGTGGACTCCAGGATGAAGAGCTGTCCAGGACGCACGTGCGGCGCGAGCGCCTCACCCGTCTGGATGATGTAGCTCATGTCCGGCTCACGCGACGCGGTGAGCGGCGTGGGCACGCAGATGATGACGCAGTCCATGTCCTTCGCCTTGGCGAAGTCCGTGGTGGCCTTCAGCTTGCCCGACTTGCTCAGCTCCGCCAGCGGAGCGCCGGGGATGTGCTTGATGTAGCTCTCCCCCTTCTCGATTTTGTCGATCTTCCGCTTGTCGACGTCGAGCCCCATGACGGGGAAGCCCGCCTCCGCGAACGCCATCCCCAGCGGAAGACCGACATAGCCAAGCCCGACCACACCCACCCTCGCGTCCCGCTTCTTGATGCGATCCAGAAGCGGGCTGCTCACCATCACCCTCATCGTCCTCACCTCTCCTGATGCGACGTGCCGTTAAGACGGTCACGCCCCGACCCGACACTCAGCGGAAAACGACCACCCACCTCAACCACGCCGGAGGCGCCACCTGCCCCCGGAACTCCACCGCCAGCGACGGCACCACCCGCCCGTACCCTGGCGAATACTTCGACGGCACCAACCGCGCCGTCAGTCCCTTCTCCAGCACCACCCAGGCGAGCGGGGCCCCTTCCGGCCCCAGCTCCACCACGAGCGGCTCGAACGACACCGGCTCCTCCATCACACGACCCGCGCGTGACAGGACCTGCACTTGAGGCGACACCACTCGCGCCTGTTCATCTGGCAGATGGAATCTGCCCACCACGTCATGCCGGCCCGTGCCCACGAAGCGATCACGTCCGGCCAGAGCGCGCTCGCCCCGGTCCAGCCGGAACGTGCGCTCGATTCCCACGGGCGCGGGCAGCCGGCGGTAGCCGTCATGCCGCACCAACAGCCTGTCCACCGACTTCCCCGGCAGGAAGGCCACCACCCGCGCCCGTGCCTCCTCCGGCAGCGCGAACAACCGCGCCGAATCCAGGGGTGCCTGCTCCGCGCCATCCACCTGCACCGTGTTGTGCGCGGCCGTTCCGCGGAACCAGTTCCGCAACGCGGGATCCCGCGTATAGGTGCCGGTGCCCGGATCCACGATGACGGGACGCCCGTCGACGTGGAGCTCGAAAGAGAGTTTGTCGTTGTGGCTGTGTCCCCCGACCCCGCCTTGTCCCTGCTTGCCGGCGCTGACAGTGATAACGACACCCGCGCCGCGCAAGATGTGAAAGCCACCCTCCGGAAAGCTCACCGACACGGGCTCCGGCGCGGGCGTGAGCGCGGCGAAACGCGCCTGCCCGGCGCGCCCCAGCAGCCACGCGGCCTCGTCCACGAACTCGCCGCCGCCCAGGCCCGCATCGCCGAAGAGCGCCGCGCCCAGGCCCACCAGATAGCCGTGCGCGTTGTCCTCGCGATCACGCAGCGGGAAGACGCGGCCGGAATCGTTGTCGCCAATCTGTGGCGCCAGGCCCTGCTCGGAACACCACGCGCGCACGGCGTGGAACATGCGACGCAGCCGGGACTCGTACTTGGGCCCCAGTGGCACCCCCGCGCCGCGCGCGGCGAGGTACGCCAACGTGAACAGCTCCACGGACAGGCGATGATAGGGAATGGAGCCCTCGAAGGACGTGCCCTCGAGGTGCACCTGCTTCTCCATCTGTTCGCGCAGCCCCCCCACCGCCAGCGACACCTGCTGCGGCGCGCCCGGCAGCTCCGGGAAGAGCAGGCCCACCACCAACAGGCCCACGTAGTTGGAGACCAGGTGGTTGTTGGGCACCGCGCCGCGATCCTCCAGGTGGGCCTCCACCCAGGCGGAGTGCTCGGCCAGCGCGCTCAGCGCCGGCACCAGGAAGTCCGGCCGGGCCACCGCGGGCGCGGCGGAGAACATGGCCAGCGCCTGCGCCAGGTTCGCGGCGCGCAGCGCCACCTCCATGGCGCACGTCCAGTGCACGCCCTGCCCCACGGGATTCGCCTGGAGGAAGTCCAACACCTGCGCCACGAAGGCATCCGCCAGCCGCGCGCGCACGTCAGCGGCCGTCTCCACCCAGTAGCCCTGGCCCAGCGCCACGACGCTGTCGAGCCGGCCCATCACCCACGGGTACTTCGGGTCGCTCCCCGTCACGGCGAGCGACAGGCGCTCCACGGGCTCCACCGGATAGCGGTGACCACTCACCGGATCCAGGGACCAGTCCACGGGGCGGCCCTCGCCGAAAACCACCGGGGTGCCGAAGACGTCCCACTCCTGGCGAAGCGCGGCCTGGGCACGGGCCCTCGCGCGCTCCAGGCCGCCGGGCACCGAGGCGAGCGCCTCCAGCACCGACGCGCGCTGAGAGACTTCACACCAGATGCGTGAGCTGCGCTGGCCCAGCGCCAGCTCCACCAGCTCCACGCCATCCGTCGCGCCGTAGCACTCGAGGAGCTGCACCTCGTCCGCGCGCTCGCGCCGACGATAGAGTGCCTGCCGCGCCACACCTTGGACACGCCGCACAGCGCTGCGCGCCAGTCCGCCTGGTGCAAGTCGAGCGATCGCCGCGTAGTAATCGAGAGTCCCCATTCGCCCCTTCCGCCACCCGTGACGGATGCCGTTAGCAAGTGCCTGGCCAGGAGCTATTTCTTAGGAGTTGAGCGGGGTTGCGCGGCGCCTCCGTACCCCCTGACGGTAAAAAGTGGGGGGCTCACACGCCCTGAAGGGAAAAGGATTTCCGATTCGCGGGCGTCCGGCGCCCTCCCTGGGCAGTGTTGCGGCGCGCGCGTGGCGTGCCCATACCTTCCCGCGTGCTGGCAGGTGCTTGGACGGGGTGGCGCATCGGCAACGCGTCCGATGCAGGGGTGGAACAGGCGCTCGCGGAGGTTGCCGAGCGTGCCTTCCGCTGTGGTGCTCGTGCGGGATTGGAGTCCCTGGTACGCGAGGCCCAGCGGATGACGGGCGCTTCCGGAGCGGCTTTCTATGACGGACGCGTCTGTGTCGCGGCGACAGGGGTCGTCACGGCCACGCGTGCCCGGGGAAGGATGCGTCGTCGGCCGGCCCTGGTGGTGTGGCCCGAACGGCCCACCGGCCGGGATGCCCGGGTGCTCGCGCGCATGTCAGCGTTCGGCACCGTGCTGCTCGCGGCGCATGCCCGGGAGTCGGACGCGGCGGCGCGGCACGTGCAACTGCTGAAGACGCAGCGGCGATTGGAACGGCGGGTGGTGAACCAGGAGCACCGGCGCTCCCGGGCGTCACACGACCTCAGGACACCATTGATGGTCATCAAGGGATACGTGGACATGATGCTGAAGGGAACGGCGGGCGGGCTGACGGCCCCCATCCAGCGCTACCTGGAGCGGCTGCGCCGCTCGGCGGACGACCAGAGCGCCATCATCGAGCGCCGGCTGGCGAAGGTGCAGGACGAGGGCGTGGAGGACCTGCGCCCCCTGCTGCGCACCGCCTTCATCCCCGCCGCGCGCGGCCAGCGCATCGTGGACACGACGATGACGCTCCCGGACCGGCCCGTGGCCATTCCGGGCGCCCGCGATGACGTGGAGCTGCTGGTGCGCGCGCTGGCCCGCGCGGTGGCGGCGTCGGGCGCGCCCACGGCGGTGCGCGTGGAAGCCGCGGGGGACGCGGGCGTGTGGCAGCTGCGCGTCAACATCCGCGGCGGCAAGGCGCTGCCGGAGAAGACGGTCATGCTGCTGCGGCACCTGACGCAGCGGCTGCGGGGTGGCCTCTCGTTGCCGGAGGAGACCGGCAATGGCTGGGTGGTCCACCTGCCGGTGGATGACACCGTGCCCGTGGCGCCTCGCGAGTCGTGAGGCGCGGCGCCGTCAGGACACGGGCAGCAGCTGGCGCACCAGCTCCAGCAGGCGGCCTCGCTCCACCTCGCGCTTGACGAGGTACCCGTCCGCGCCCGCCTCCAGACCGGCGGCGCGGTCCTCGGGACTGTCGAGCGACGTCACCAGGATGATGGGCGTGCGGTGCAGCTGGGGGTGCGACTTGATTCGCCGCGCCAGGCCCACGCCGTCCAGCCGGGGCATCTGCCAGTCGCTGACCACCAGCTGGCAGGGCGTGCGCTCCAGGATGCCCCACGCCTCTTCACCGTCCGCCGCGGTCACCACCGGGTAGCCGGCAATCTCCAGCAGCGACTTCATGGCGAAGCGCGTGGTGAGCGCGTCGTCACACACGAGGATGCGAGGCCGCGCCGTCTCGCGAGCCACCGAGCGCGTCTCTGGCCGCGCCGCGCGCACCAGCTCCGCCGCGTTGAGCACTGGCACCACGCGGCCGTCGTCCAGCACCGCCGCGCCCGCCAGGTGCCGCACGCCCTTGAGGTGGCGCCCCAGCGAGCGGACGACAATCTCCTGCTGCCCCACCACCTCGTCGATGGCGAACAGCACCTTGTCCTCGCCCACCGTCAGCAGCGCGGCGGCTTGCACGTTCCCGGAGTCCAGCGCCAGCGGCAGCCGGGGCAGGCCAATGGCCTCCGCCAGCGGAAGGAATGTGAGCTGCTCCCCATCCAGCCGCGCCACCACGCGGCCCGCGACGGTGCCCACGTCGTCCGGGTTCAGCCGGAGGATGCGATTCACGCTGTCGGAGGGAATGGCGGACACCGTGGTGCCCGTGCGCACGAGCAACCCCAACGCCGCGGCCAGCGTCAGCGGCAGGTCCACGGTGAAGCGCGTGCCCCGGCCCGCAGTGAAGGCCACGTCCACCGAGCCCTGGAGCCGCTGCGCCGTCGCCTGCACCACGTCCAGCCCCACGCCCCGCCCGGACGTCGCGGACACCTGCTCCCGCGTGGAAAAGCCTGGCTGGAAGACGAGCCGCGCCGCCTGCGCGTCCGACAGCTTCTCCGCTTCATCGGCCGACAGCAGCCCCCGCCGCACCGCCGTGGCGCGCACCCGGCTGGGCGACAAGCCGGAGCCGTCATCCTCCACCACCACCGCGATGCGCGAACCCCGAGGCTCCACCCGCACCGTCAGGCGCCCCGCTTCGGGCTTGCCCGCGGCCCGCCGCTCCTCGGTGGACTCCAGGCCGTGGTCGATGGCGTTGCGCACCAGGTGCAGCAGCGGGTCCTTCAGCGCGTCGAGGATGCGCCGGTCCAACCGGACCTCGCCGCCCGACAGCTCCAGCGTCACCTGCTTGTCCAGCCGCGCGGACGTCTCGCGCACGGTGCGCCGCAGCGGCTCCAGCACCTGCGAGGCCGGTACCATGCGCAGGTCGCGCAAATCATCGCGCGCCACCTGGGCCACCAGCGTCAGCTGCTCACCGTCGCGGTGCGACTCCTTCGTCAGCTCCAGGAGCTGCTTCTGCAGTCCGCGCATCTGCGTCACGCCCGCGCGGAGCGGCTCCAGCGCGGGACCGCCGCCCGCCATCGCGAGCTGCGACGACGCGCGCTCCAGGTGCATCAGCACCTCGCGCATGCCGTCCATCAACACGCGGTGCGCCGCGCCGCGCCGCGTCTGCTGCGCGCGTCCGGCCAGGAGCAGCTCCACCTGGAGCGCGATGGACTCCAGCGTCTTCACCGACACGCGCACCGTCTGGTCCGCCGGTCCGCGGGACTCCGTCGTGGCCGCAGCTCCCGCGGGCCCCTGCGCCGCCGCGCCTTCCACGGGCGCGGGAGACGGCGACGCGCGCAGCGAATGGACGGCGCGGGCCACCGCCCCTGCGCCACCCTCGGCCTCCAACGCCGTCCGCAGGTCCACCAGCGTGCCAGCCACGTCCGATGCGGCCAGCCCCGCGGAGTCACCGCCCGGCTCCATTCGCGTGAAGCCCAGCGCCGCGGCTTCCGCCAGCGTGGCCACCTTCTGCGCCCCGGCGGACTCGGCGGACGTCTTCAACGTGCGGGCCCGCTCCACCGCCGTGCGCACCACCGCCGCCCGGTCCGGAACATCTGGCGAGCACAGCGCGCTCAACCCCGCTTCGAGGAGGTCCAGCACCTCCAGCCCCTGCGCGGCCGCGCCCGAGGCCGCCGTCTGGGGGACGGCCTCCGCGGACTCGTGGCCCAGGGCGGCCAGCAGCGAGGACAGTCCTTCCACCACGGGTGACTGTCCGGCGTCGCCACGGGCCATGGCGCCTTCGATGGCGGAGAGCCCGCGCAGCATGGCCTCCACCGTGTCGCGGGGCAGCCGCTCCTCCTGATTGAAGGTGGCCAGCCCGTCCTCGATGGCGTGCACCACCTGCTCGATGTCGTCCAGGCCCAGGCTGGCCGCGGAGCCCTTGAGGCTATGGACCAGCCGCTTGAGCGACGGGAGCAGGTCCGGCTCACGCCCCTGCGCCGGGCCCTCCAACCCCAACACCTTCGACCCGATGGCTTGAATCTGCTCGCGCGTCTCCGCGGAGAACACCGGCCAGATGCTGCGCAAGAGCTGAGGATCCATGGCGCGTGCCTACTCCCCTTCGGGCCGCGTGGCGGACGGGCCCCCGAGCTGCTCCAGGTCCAACACCGTCAGCCGGTCCGGCGTGAGGAACAAGAAGGGCCCGGGCGGAGGCTGGGACAGCTCCGCCTTCGGCAATTCCTTGCGTCCTTCGACGGACTCCGCCGCCAGCCCGACCCCCTCTTCACTGTCATCCGCCTCGACCACCACCACCTTGCTGAGGTCCGACATGCCGCCCCCCTCCAGCCCCAGGAGCTGGCGCAGGTCCAACACCGGCACCACGCGCGAGCGGCTCACCAGCGCCCCCAGCACGTGCCGGGGAGCACCGGGCAGCGAGGCGATGCCGCGCGCTTCAATCACGTGGTCCACGTGCTCGATTCGCACCGCATAGCGTTCGCCGCCCACCTGGAAGGCCAGCACGGAGAGCACCTCCTGGCGCTCCTCGTGGCGGGATTCGGCCAGGGCCCGGGCACGGGCGCTGAGCACCTCGCGACGCTTCTCGGGGCTCACCCCCTGCTTGCCGTCCAGCAGCGAGTGCGCCTCGGTGAGCTGGCGTCGCAGCCCCGTGGAATCAATCTTGGCGTCGTCCTTCGACATGCGCTCAGTACCGGGTCGCGGGGAGCTTCAGGATGTCGCGCACCTTCGAACGAAGGTCGTCCACGGACACCGGCTTGTTGAGGAAGGCGCTGGCGCCCACCAGCTTGCCCTTCTGCCGGCTCGCGTCGTCCTTCAGCGACGTGAGCATCATGAAAGGGGTGTCGTGAAGTTGCCGGTCCGCGCGGATCGCCGCGCACAGCGCGAAGCCGTCCATCTCCGGCATCTGCACATCGGAGATGATGAGGTCCGGCTTGAGCTCCCGCGCCTTGGTCAGTCCAATCGCGCCATTCGGAGCGTCGAAGAACTCCAACCCCCACCCCATCAGGTACACCTGAAGAAGGTTGGTGATGGTCTTCGTGTCTTCGACGATGAGCACCTTTGCGTTCATAACTGGTACCTACCCACCAGGTCCGAGAACCGTTTCGAGAGATTGGTCAGATTGCCTGACACCTGTTCGATGCGCCGGGTGCTCTCCACCGAGTCTCCCATGGCGGATGTCAGCTCGCTCATCGCCGTGGAAATCTGCTCCACGCCAATGGTCTGCTGACGCGTGTTGCCGGCAATCTGCCGCGCCGCGCCCGACGACTCGCGGATGACCTCCGACAGGCCCAGGATGGTCGTCCCCGCTTCGCGAGCCAGCTCCATGGCCGCCTGCGCCCGGCGGCTGCCTTCCTCCGTGGCGCTGACGGCCTGCCTCGTCCCCTTCTGCACTTCGTTGAGCAGGCCGCGCACCTGCTCCGCGGCGATGCGGGACTGCTCCGCCAGCGTGCGCATCTCCGTGGCCACCACCGCGAAGCCCCGGCCATGCTCCCCGGCCTTGGCCGCTTCAATGGAGGCATTGAGCGCCAGCAGGTTGGACTGCTCGGCCACGTCCTTCACCGTGCCGATGATGTCGCCAATCTGCATCGTGCGCTCGCTGAGGTCGGTGATGGACAGGGCAATGGCCTTCACCTGTTCGCCCAGCTTCTCCATGCCGGCGACGCTCTCACTGACGACCTGCTGCCCCTCCGCGCTGAGGGCTTCGGACTTCTGCGTCTGGGAGATGACCGAGTCCGCGTAGGCCGTGGCCTGCTTGGACGTCTGGGCAATCTCCGCCACCGTGGTGCTCGTCTCATTGATGGCGGAGGCCTGCTGGTGGGCCATGGCCGACTGCTGCGTGGAGGTGGCCAGCACGCCCGCCGCCTCGCGCTCCATCTCCGCCGCCGCGCTGCGCAGGTCCTGCAGCAGGTGGGAGAGCGCGTCCGTCATCACCGCGAAGCTGCGCGCCACGTCGCCAATCTCATCCGAGCCCTGGAGGTCCACCTGCTGACGCAGGTCCCCCGCCGCGATGCCCGCCGCCGCGCGCGCCAGCCGCTCCAGCGGCACCACGAGCATCCCGGACACCAGCCATGCCGCCACCATGCAGGCCACCAGCACGAGCAGGCTGATGATGGCCGTGAAGCGCGTGGCCTCCCGCAGCGTCTGGCTCAGCCCCTCCTCGTGGAGCGCCAGCTGGAGGGTGCCCAGGTGCGCGGTGGAGCCGGCCGCGAGCACGGGCGCCGTCGTCTCCACCAGACCCGTGCCCTTCACGGACCTGCGGCGGAGCACCGAGGCATCGCCTTCGACGGAGGCCGGAGCCTGCGCCTCGCCGACGTAGCGCTCCGCGGCGGCCTCGCCCAGGAGGACGCCGTCCGCGTCATGGACGCGGACATAGGCGACCTCGGGCCCCAGGCTCAGCGCGCCCTGCACCAGCTCATGCAGCCGCTCCGGGTCGCGCTTCGTGCTCAGCATGGGCGCCAGCGTCTTCGCCAGCTCCACACTCACCGAGTTGGCGCGGCGGGACAGGTCGTTGCGAAGCGCGTCGCCCATCTGCATCCACGTCGTGGTGATGAGGATGACGGCCACCAGCCCCCCCGTCGCCCCGGTGAGCGCGAGGATTTTCATCCGCAGACTGAGCCTGCTCCCCGGCGCGCGGCCCGGCGGTGTCAGGTGCGTCCCTTTGACGTCCACGTTGCCTCCCACCTCGTGCGGAGCGCGCGCCTCTCAGCGCACTCCAAGCCAGCCAGCCTGCTCGACTGGCGCCAGGGCCTGCCTCAGGCCGCCGGCCGTCATCGTCTCCACCCCACGCAGCGGGTGTTCATCATCCAGTCCATCCAGCGCGCGCAGGGCGTTCTGCCGCGCACGCTCCGCGTCCTCGGGCCGATCCATGCGCCCATAGAGGGCCACCAGCGTGGCGTGCCCCAGCGCCAACCGGGGCTCCAGGTACAGCGCCTTGCGAACCGCTTCCACGGCCCCGTTCAGGTCGCCACGAACCTCGGCCACCATGGAGAGCAGCAGGTACGCCTCGGGAACGAGCGCCTTCGCGGCCTCGCGCGCCAGCGCCTCCGCCTCCTCGAAGTGTCCCGCACGCGCCGCGATGATGGCGCGCTCCAGGGCAGGAACCTCCTCGGCAGCGAGCGCATCCACGGCCACCGACCGCGGCACGGCCGGAGTGGCGGCGTCTGGCGTTGGCGCGGCCCGCGCGGGGCGCGACGTCCCGGGCTCGCTCAGAGATGGACGCCCCTCCGGCACGCGCGCGCGGCGCGCCCTTGAATCGTCCAGCGCCTGAGGCCACCCGGCTGGAGGCACCGGCGAGGCCACCTGATTGCGGCCCATCCCCAGGCGAGGAAGCCGCGCCTCCGGCGTCGCCGCGCGAGGCGCACCCGGCGCGGGGACCCGAAGCGCCACGCTGCCCTCGGCGTCCACCGTCTCCAGCCCCAGGCCGTTGGTCAGCGGCACCTCCGCCGGAGAGACGAAGAGCAGCCCACCGGGGGCCAGCGCGGAGATGAAGCGCTTCAGCACCTCCCGCGCGAGCTCCGTCGGGAAGTAGATGAGCACGTTTCGGCAGAAGATGGCGCCCAGGCCCATGAAGGGCGGCGGATCCACGGCCAGGTTGTGGCGCCGGAACTCCACGGCGTGCCGGACCTGGGGGATGACGGCGTAGTCGTCGCCGTTGGCGACCAGGAAGCGCTTCTCCTGCTCCGGCTCGATGCGGCGCAGGGACCACGGGCCGTACACGCCCTCCCGCGCGCGCTGGAGCGCCCGGCCCGACACGTCCGTCGCCAGTACGCGGAAGCGGCCTTCGGGCAAGCCCTCCGCCATCAAGGCCATGGCGATGCTGTAGGGCTCCTCGCCGCTGGCGCAGCCCGCGCTCCACACCTGGAAGCACGGGGCCGGGTGCGCCTGCGCCAGACGCGCCAGGGTGCGCAGGTGCTCCGGGTGACGGAAGAAGTACGTCTCGCCAATGACGGCGTGCTCGATGAAGCACTCCACCGCCGCGGCCTCGCGCACCAGCAGCTTGCGCAGGAAGGCGTCGGGCTCCAGGCCTCGCGACCGCGCGGCCCGCCCCAGCGCCGTCTCCAGCGAGCGGCGCAGGCTGCGCGCCAACGTCACCCCGCAGGCCGACTGGAGGACGTCCTCGACCCGGGCCAGCGTCGCGTCGTCGAGCACGCCCTCGCTCACGGCGCCTCCGGCCCCACGAGCACCGCGGCCGTCCGAAGCAACGGGCGCACGCCTTCAGGCGTCCGGCACAGCCCCGCCATCAGCCCGCTGGCATCCCACGGCAGCGGCGGCGTCCCATCCGGCGTCCCGTCCACCAGCACCGGGGACTCCACCAGGTCGCGCACGCGGTCCACCAGCACGGCCACCGTCCGCGCACCGCCGCCGCAGACGACCAGGTGCGCATCCAGGGAGGCCTCCCGCTTCACCCCCAGGAGCGCCGCCAGGTCCACGACGACGGCCGGGCTGCCCCGGTAGACGAAGGTCCCCGCAACGTGCGCGGGCGCCCCGGGCAGCGGCTCCAGCTCCACCAGCCGCACCACCTCCTGCACCGTCTCCGCGTCCATCAGCGCGCTGGTCCCCGCCGCGTCCACCGCCAGGTACATCCCTGGAAGTCGCAGCTCGCCCGCCAGCGACGCCAGCTCCTGGCGCAGCTGGGCCTGCTCCTCCTCGAGCTGACTCAGCCGCTCCTCGACAGAGAGACGGCGCGACTGCGCGACCATGGAATTGTCTGGTGTGTCTGCCATCAGGGGAACTCCCGCCTGTCACTGAAGCGCGGGATTGGAGCACGCTAGTCTGTCCGACAAAGAAGCGTCAATGCGGGCTAACCGGCATTCACTCTCACACGATCGGCGAGTGATGGCGGCAACGGAAGGCATCAGACGTGCTGGATCGGACAGCCCGCTGGTGCGTAGCGCTCGGCAGGTATGGTTTGATGAAGTGCGGCGACACTTCTGGAGAACCGATGTTGCTTGCAGTCTGGGGCTACGAATGATCAAGGGCGACTCGCCGAATCCCGAGGCACCCACTGGAACGGGCACGGATCCGCTCATCGGGCGAAATCTGAACGGCCGCTTCAGCATCCTGGAACCGTTGGGCATCGGGGGCATGGGCAAGGTCTACCGGGCCCTGCAGGCGCCGCTCGAGCGCGTGGTGGCGCTCAAGGTACTCAACCCCAGCTTCCCCAGCAGCCGGGACCCTGGCTTCCAGAAGCGCTTCCTGCGCGAGGCGTCGCTGACGTCCAAGCTGCGCCATCCCAACACCGTCACCGTCATCGACTACGGGCAGACGGACGACGGCATCTTCTACATCGCCATGGAGTACCTGGACGGCCGGACGCTGGCCCAGGTGCTGGGGCAGGTCGGCCCGCTGGCGTGGTCTCGCGCCATCGCCATCACCCAGCAGATCTGCCGCTCGCTGCGCGAGGCGCACAGCCAGGGCATCATCCACCGCGACCTGAAGCCGGCCAACATCATGCTCCTCAACGAGCAGGATCAGGACCTGGTCAAGGTGCTGGACTTCGGCCTGGTGAAGTCGGTGGCGGCGCCCCAGGAGGGGCAGCTCTCTCCTGAAATCACCCAGAACGGCACGTTCCTGGGCTCGCCGCAGTACATGGCGCCCGAGCAGGCGCGCAACGCCACCGACGCGCGCAGTGACGTGTACTCGCTGGGCATCGTGCTCTTCCAGATGCTGATGGGGCGTCCGCCGTTCATCGCGCGCGACCACATCGAGCTCATCTTCGCCCACTACAAGGAGGCCCCACCCACCTTCCAGCAGGTGCGGCCGGACCTCCACATCCCGCCGGAAATCGAGGCGGTGGTCCGCCGCTGCCTGGAGAAGGACCCGGCGCGGCGCTACCAGACGATGGACGAGCTGCTGGAGGGCCTGCGCGAAGCGAGCATGTCCGCGGGCGGCAACAGCGGCATCTTCAAGCGGCCCGGCGGCGCGACGACGACGGGCCCCTACCCATCCCCCGCGCTGTTCTCCAACGTGGGCAACAACACCGAATCCGGTGACACGCTGGCGGTGGACATCAGCGTGGAGGTGCCCCGGGACGTCAAGCGCGCCCGGCAGCGCACGCTGCTCACGGGTGGCCTGGGAGGCCTCGTAGTGGCGGGCCTCATCGCGGGCGGCGCGGTGTTCTTCATGTCGAACAAGGAAGCGGCACCACCGGCCCCCGCGCCCCAGGCGGAGGCCCCGGCGCCTGTCGCCGCCGCACCCGCCGCGGAGCCGGCCGCCGAACCCGCTGCCGCCGCGAACGCGGGCAAGGTCCGCTTCAAGCTGATGAGCCAGCCCTCCGGCGCCCGCGTCTTCTACCGGGGCAAGGAGCGAGGCGTCACGCCCTTCACCCTGGAGATTCCGTCGGGACAGGATGGCTCCGTCACGGTGGAGCTGACCTTCGCGATGGAGGGCTACCAGATGGAGACCGTCGTCACGGGCGGTACCGGCGAGGTGGTGCTGTCGCAGAAGATGCAGAAGCGCCGGGGCGGCGCGGGCGGCAGCCGGCACGTCGAGGTGGCCTCCGTGAGCGCGGACGAGACGGCGGAGGAAGTCGAGCCGGTGGCCACGCCGGGCGGCATGTCCGCGCCGGTGATGCTCGCCCCCACGGCCTCGCCCGCCACGGAGCTCCCTGTCGCGGCGGCTGTCGGTGGCGCCACGGCCGCGGCAGCCGACGCGGCTCCGGCCAAGGGCTCGGCGACCGGGCTCGCGTTGCCGGTCCTCCCCACCGCTGCGGTGGCCTCCGCGCGGGGCGACGTGCTCCCCTACAACGAGGACATGCCTCGCCCGGAGATGGTCGACCAGGGCAAGGACATCATCTACACGCGCGAAGCGATGGCCGCGAAGTCGAGCGGCGTGATGATTGTCCGCTGCACCATCACCCAGAAGGGCCGCGTGGAGAAGTGCCGGACCATCAAGTCCGTGGCCCACATGGAGCGCGCGGTGCTCGATGCCCTCACGTCCCGGACCTACAAGCCCATCGTCTACAAGGGCTACCCGGTGAACGTGGACTACACCTTCAGCATGCGCCTGGTGGCACCGCGCCGCTGAGGCTGCATCCCTGACCGCCCCCGCCGGACCCAGCGCGCATCAGGGTCCGGTGGAGGGCACCACGGGAGGCGCGGGAGGAACGGCCTGCACATCGCCGCCGGGCGGCACGCCCCAGTCCACCACCGGCCAGCCCCGCTTCCGGGCGTGGCGCCGCAGCCGGTGGTCCGGGTGGACGGCCACGGGCCGCCCCACCACCTCCATCACCGACAGGTCCGAATACGAATCGGTGTAGAAGGCGCATGCCGACAGTGCCACGCCCGCCTCGCGCACGTACGCCTCGGCACAGACGCGCTTGCCCTCGCCGAAGCAGATGGTGCCCAGGGCGCGTCCGGTGTGGAGGCCCGCGCCATCGACCTCGAAGCGGTTGCACAGCACCGCGTCCAGTCCCAGCTCCCGCGCCACCAGCTCCGACAGGTAGCCCGTGGATGACGTCAGCAGGACGAGCCGCTCCCCGGCGCGCCGGTGCGCGTCCAGCACGGCCCAGGCCCCGGGCCGATAGAGCGGCCGCACCTGCTCCGCGTAGAACACGGCGGTGCGCTCCTGGAGCGGCTTCGCGGGCGTACCGGCGAGCTGGGCAATCGCGCGTGCGACGGCGTCCTGCATGGACACGAAGCCCAGGTGGTAGCGCGCAATCCAGAGGCTGGCGCGCAGCGCCTGGAAGCGGGAGATGTGCCCCAGCTCGAGCTCGCGGCGAATCCACAGCGAGCCCGAGTTGGCGGCGATGAGCGTCTTGTCCAGGTCAAAGAATGCGACGGCCACGCCAGGACCTTTCATCCCGCCGGAGGGACGCCGCAGCGCGGACCGCACGCCGCCGCACACGCGTCAGGACGAGCGCGGCCAGCCCCAGCCCCAGCGCTACCGGTCCCGGCGCCGCCGCGCAGCCGCTGCCCCGGCCGTCCGCCTTCAACGCAAACCCCGCCCCCTCCCGCACGAAACACTGGGTGGGCGGCAGGTGACGCGGGTAGATGTCACAGAACCCGGCGGCCGACCCCGAGTCGATGACACGCTTGCGCGTTTCCCCCGGCGGCGCGGTGGCCTCCATGGTGGCGCCCGGGACGAAGACATGGTCCAGCCCCACCACGTGGCCAATCTCGTGCGTCATGGTGTTCTGGATGTCCGTGGCCACGCAGTCCACCGAGGGCTCGCGCTCACACACCGGTGAGTCCACCGTGGTGAAGAGGAAGCCGTAGCCCTGTGCCGGCTGGGACGCGTTCAGCTCGATGTCCGAGTCCAACACCCGCCCGTCCCGATAGGAGAACGTGGACGTGGTGAGGCCGATGGTCCCAGGCGGATGCTCCCAGCACTGGTAGACGTTGCCGCACGTCTCTTCGGTCCAGCACGCATCATCCGCCGGGGCAACCTCGTGGCACGACGTCTCCCGGAACGTGATGATGTTGTAGTTGTCCCGGGGACGCGTCTCGTCGTAGCCCACGGCGATGGGCGCTCGCCAGTCCTCGCCCCGGGTGAACCGGTAGTCGCTGCACCCGTCGGAGACGTTCCGCCACGAGTCGAAGGACGCCTCGATGGCCGCCACCTCGGAGTCCCCAGGCGTGCGCGCGCTGCCCGCCGCATCCAGGTGGTAGACATACTCACGCACCGGCCACACCAGGCACAGCGGGTGCCTGGGCACCACGGTGCGGCGGTAGGCCGGCTCCTCCTCCATCTGCGCTTGAGCAGAGGTGGCCAGGCACGCGGCCGCGAGCGCCAGCACCTTCCTCACTGGACCGCCTCCTCGCGGCGGCGGCGGCGCGCCAGCCACAGCGACCAGACGGCCACCAGCGACAGCGCCCCACCCGGCCCCGCCGCGGAGCAGCCTCCAGCCTTGGGCCCCAGTTCGATGGACGTCACCGGGTGGAGGCACGACTGGCTGGCCTGCCCCTGGGGGTAGGCGTCACAGACGAAGCCGCGCGAGCCCGAGTCCACCACGCGCTTGGACACCTCTCCCGGCGGCGCGCTGGGGTTCATGGTGGAGCCGGTGGCGCGCGTGTGGTCCAGACCGATGAGGTGGCCGACCTCGTGCGTGGCGGTGTTCTGCACGTCGGTGGCAACACACTGGGTCGTCACCGGCGGGAAGCACGTGCCGCCGTTCGCCGTCGTGAAGGAGAAGCGCGCCGCGTTGAAGGAGATGTCCGAGTCGTAGATGATTCCCGAGCGCTCGTCGTACGTGGTGAGGGTGATGGCGATGGTGTTGTCGTCGTCATCCCAGCAGTCATGCGTGTTGGCACACGTGTCGTCGGCCCAGCACGCATCGCTCTCGGGCACCACGGAGTTGCAGTCCCGGGTCCGGAACAGCACCAGGTTGGTATTGGTTCCCTGGCGCCGGTAGCCCACCTGGCGTTCGTCCACGCGCGGGCCTTCCACCAGCGTGAGGTTGCCGCACTCGGCGAAGATGTCCTGCCAGCTCTGGAAGGAGGCGCGAATCGCGTCGAACTCGGAGTCGCCCGCCGTGTCCGGGTTGCCGTAGGTGCTCTGGTTCCAGACGATGCGATGGGACGTCCAGTAGAGGCACTGCGTGCCCGTGTCACCCGCATCGACACGGCTGCGGACGTAGGGGTCCACCTGGCCCAGGCTCAGGGCCAGCATCAGGGGCGCGAGCGGTATCACGGCGTCTGCTCCCCAAGGGCTTCACGGATGGCGGCCTTCAGCTCCACCAGCGTCAT
Source organism: Myxococcus virescens (assembly GCF_900101905.1). Lineage (NCBI taxonomy): Bacteria > Pseudomonadati > Myxococcota > Myxococcia > Myxococcales > Myxococcaceae > Myxococcus > Myxococcus virescens. The sequence continues at coordinate 177,735 of NZ_FNAJ01000003.1, forward strand.
GGACTGGAGCGCGGACGCGGCAGGCTTTCGGGTGACGGGGTCCAACAGCTGCGACTCGGTGGGCTCTGGGACGGCCAGCGCCGTCTTTCCCTCACGCTTCACCTGGAACTTCCCCTGCGCCATGTCAGAGACGCGGAAGGCACGGGGGCCGCGCTTCTGCAGGAAGACCACCACCTCCTCGCCCGGCGTGAAGGACGCCAGCCCGTGCACCACCTGGCCAATGTCCCCCATGCGGCCCCCGGGCTGGGTGACGAGCACCGTGCTCCCAGGCTGGCCCTTGAGCGACTCCGTCACCTGGATTTCGACGTCGGTGAGGATGCGCATCTTGTCGCCGCTCCAGCGGCTCTCCACGCGCCGGACGACCCCGTGGACCACGGTGTCCGCGCCTACCGCGAGCCCGGACAGGTCCACGCGGAGCTGGGTGGTGGCGGTCGCGGGCACGCCCACCAGGAGGACAGCCAGGAGCAACGTGCGAACTACCTGACGAATCGACATACGAGTTCTCCCTGGCCATCCAACTTACTCCAGGAATGCCCCTCCGCGTTGACCCTCCATCGTCGCCCTGCTAATCCGCGCGCCCGTATGCCTCCTGCCCTTCGCGTCCGCTTCGCTCCCTCGCCTACCGGTTACCTTCACATTGGCGGTGCCCGTACGGCGCTGATGAATTTTCTCCAGGCGCGGCGCCAGGGCGGCACCTTCGTCCTTCGCATGGAGGACACGGACCAGGGCCGCTCCACCCCGGAGTCGGTGCAGGCCATCCTGGACGGACTGAACTGGCTGGGCATCGACTGGGATGAGGGCCCCGGTAAGGAAGGCCCCTACGCCCCCTACTTCCAGATGCAGCGGCTGGACACCTACCGCAAGCACGCCGACCAGCTCATCGCCGAGGGCAAGGCCTACCGGTGCTACTGCACGAAGGAGGAGCTCGACGCGCAGCGGCAGGTGGCGGAGAAGGCGGGCGGCGCGTTCAAGTACCCGGGCACCTGCCGCGAGCGGACCGCCCCCCCCGCCGGCCGCAACGCCGCGGACGCCGTCATCCGCTTCAAGATGCCCGCGGGCGACGGCTCCGTGTCCTTCACCGACAAGGCGCTGGGCACCATCACCAAGACGCACAGCGACCTGGATGACTGGGTCATGATGCGGGCGGACGGCATCCCCGTGTACAACTTCGGGTGTGTCATTGATGACCACCTGATGGACATCACCCTGGTCGCGCGCGGCCAGGAGCACGTCAACTCCACCTTCCCGCAGCTCATGCTGTACCAGGCGCTGGGGTGGACGCCGCCCGACTTCGCCCACCTGCCGCTCATCCTGGGCCCGGACCGCGAGAAGCTGTCCAAGCGCAAGCACCCGGAAGCGGACGTGATGGTGCACAAGCGCAACGGCGTCATGCCGGAGGCGCTGCTCAACTTCGTCATCCGCCTGGGCTGGAGCCACGGCAACGACGAGGTCATCAGCCGCGAGCAGATGCTCGAGTGGTTCGACTTCAGCGACGTGGGCACCACCTCCGGCGTGTGGAACCCGGAGAAGCTGCTGTGGCTCAACCAGCAGTGGATGAAGCAGCTGCCGGTGGAGACCGTGGTGGAGCGGCTGCTCCCCTTCCTGGAGGCGAAGGGCATCCAGGCGAAAGGCGACCCGCGGCTGGAGACGCTGGTGCGCACGCTGCGCGAGCGCTCCAACACCCTGGAAGACATCGCCACCACCGCGGCCAACGTCTACTTCCGCTCCGGCATCACCCTGGACGAGAAGGCCGCCACCAAGCACCTCTCCGGAGAGTCCCTCAACCTGCTGCGCAAGGTGCGTGAGACGCTCGCCGCGCTGCCGGAGTGGTCGGTGGAGGCGCTGGACGGCGTGGTGAAGCAGGTGAGCGAGGCCTCCAGCGTCGGCATGGGCAAGGTGGCGCAGCCCATCCGCGTGGCACTCACCGGCAACACCACCAGCCCGGGCATCGGCGAGACGCTGGTGCTGGTAGGCCGCGACGAATCCCTGCTGCGCATCGACGCGGCGCTGACGCGCGGTTGAGCTGTCAAGCGCAGGTAGCGGTGGACGTCCGCAGCGCAGGCCCCTATCTTTCGGACCCATGATGCGTGCCCTTGACAGCCTGAAACGCGGTTTCTATAAGGCGCGCCCGCTCGGAGCGGCGCTGGTGGCGCTCTGGGCGGTTTCAGCGGGCGCCGAAGTCGTCAATGGCGCGCAGTTGCCGGATGGGTCCAAGCGGGTCGGTGAGAATCGCTACCGGTCGCCCAGGGATTTCGATGGCACGCTGGAGTACTACCGCGCGGTCTACTCGACGAGCGGTTACCCCCGCCGGCAGATCGTGAACCAGCCGGGCGTCAAGGCGGTTCACATCAGCAACCCCTCGGGGAAGAACTTCGCGGGGCTGAACATTTACGAGGCGAACGACGAAGTTCGCATCTACATCGTCCCGACCCAGCAGGCAGCCAAGCCCGCCAAGAAGCCGGAGACGACGAAGAGCAGGAAGAAGTAAACGTCGCACCGAAGTTGTTGCAGTCCCGAAGTGGTATTGGTAGAGAAGCGCCGCGGTCGAGCAGGTCCTTGGGGAATCGTCTAACGGCAGGACAGCAGACTCTGACTCTGCTTATCTAGGTTCGAATCCTAGTTCCCCAGCTTGTAGTTCCGCAGTTGCAGTACGCGTTGGTCCGAAGCAACCTGAGCAGGACGAAACAAAAGGGTTGACGAGGGCAGACGAAAAAAGGTAGAAATCGCGGGCAGTTAGCAGCGGTTGAAACAAGTATCGGCCCTGTCGTCTAGCGGTTAGGACGGAGCCCTCTCACGGCTCAAACTCGGGTTCGAATCCCGGCAGGGTCACACTGAGACGCCCACCTTCTGAAAAGAAGGTGGGCGTTTCGCTTTGCGGGCCAGTCACGTGTGGCGCGAGACGGCGGCTCCGCGGGGCCCAGCGCCTCTTTCGAGGCGCGGCCCGCGCGTTCCTGCTCACGATTCGACGGGGTCCTTCAGGGCAACGGCGCGGCGATGCTCTGCCGGAAGGCGGCGAGCGCCGCGGCGAGCCGATCTTGCGCCCGCTGCACGCCCCGGCGCAGCAGCAACATGCGCACCTTCTCCGGCAGCGCGACGGCGCCCTGGCTGGTGCCGAAGCCCACCAGGTCCATGCGCAGCGTAATCGCCTCCAGCAAATCCCCCAGGTCCGCCTGGGGGCTGGCGAGCAGCAGCACGTCGGGCGGTCTGCGCTGAAGGCGCTCGGCCAGCGTGCGCCACTGGGGGTCGCCCGTCTCCACGATGACGACGTCCGCGCGCTCCAGTTCGGGGGCGTAGGGCGGCAGCTCCACCGCCTCGAAGCCAGCGTCCTGAAGAACGGTGACGGTATTCGCGCTGCCCACGACGGCCACGCGGCCATTGAGGCCCAGGCGCACCGCTTCCTCGTAGGCTCGCAGCTCCGCCTCCAGGGCTTCGTAGGCGAGCTCCGGCGCATCCTGTCCGGAGGCCAGGAGGGCCGCGGCCTCGCGGGCCACCTCCCGGGCCTGCTCCCGCACGAGCAGGCCCGCCGTCCTGCGCTCCAGGGCTGCGCGCACCTTGGCGCGCAGCACCCGCAGGTCGTCAAAAGGCTTGAGGATGTAGTCACTGGCGCCCGCGGCGAAGGCGGCAACGACGCTTTCGGAGCTGGCGTAGCCGGTAATCATCACCGCTTCCAGGGACGGCTGGAGACGGCGCGCCTCGGCGATGAGCTCCACGCCGCCCATGCCGGGCAGGTTCTTGTCCGTCACCAGGACGTCGAAGCGCTGCTCGGCCAGCAGCGGGAGGGCGTCCTCCGCGCTCGCGGCCAGCGTCACCACCAGGTCGGCATCTCGCTCCAGAAGGCGGGCACAGATGTCCAGCACGACGGGCTCGTCATCCACCACCAGCACCGTCGAGGCGAGCGTCCCCCCTTCCCCTCCTTCACCCTCACCGGTTTCGAACGGGAACTCCATGGCCGCGGAGATTCGCACAGCTCACTTCCAACTACGAAGCCCGCATTTGAGGCCCGCTATGCTGAGGGTGTGGCGAGCTTTCAAGACGCATTGCAGGACAACCGGGTACCCGGGCGGCTGGGCGACGTGCGGCTGCGTTATGACGGCGGCCGGCTGGTGGGCGAATCCCTACCGCCGCCCTGGGAGCGGCGTGCCCTGCCTGGACTGCTCGTCGGCGTAGGGCTGGGGTGCGCGGTGGGCGCCGCCGTCCTGGTGGGCGTCCGGGAAGGCTCGACGTCGGCCTTCGCCCTGGGCCTGCTCGCGGCGGCCCTGGTGGGTCTGTCCCTCAAGTTGGAGTCCCGGCTGGGCCGCCGGCGCTTCGTCCTGCACTTCCGCACCGAGTCCTTGCGGTTGGAGCAGCTGGCCTGGTCACCGGGCGCGACCCGCGCGGCGGTGGTGCCCTTCGACGCGGTGCGGGCCGTCCACATGGTGGAGCGCCCCGGTCCCCGTTACGCGCTGGTGGTGGAGTACGCGCCAGAGAATGCGGAGGGCCCGCCGCGCCGCGCGGTGCTGGTGGAGGCCATCCGCCCCTCCGAGACGCAGACGCTGCACCGCGTGTGGCGCATGCTCAGCAACGCCTTCGGACTCAGGGGAGCGGGGCTCGCCGGAGGGTGATTTCGATTTCGGTGCCCTCCCCTGGCGTGGAGGACAACCGGAGGCTGCCGCCGAACTGCGTGACGAGCTCCCGGCAGATGGACAGGCCCAGTCCGGTTCCCACGCCCACGGGCTTGGTGGTGAACATGGGCTGGAAGACGCGCTCCTGCAGCTCCATGGAAATGCCGCAGCCGTTGTCCGCCACCGTGAGCACCACGTCCTCGGGAGTCGTCGTCCACCGGACCTCGATGCGCCCGGGACGTCCCGTGGTGCCCATGGCCTGCGCCGCGTTGACGATGAGGTTGAGCAGCACCTGGCACAGCTTCACCGGGCCGAAGGTGACGCGCACGGGCTCGCCGTTGCTCGTCAGCCGCGCCCGCTCCCGCACCTCGGCGCGCGCCAGCTTCACTGCGAAGGACACCACTTCCGCGACGTCCGCCGTGGCCTCCAGGTCCTCACCGCGGGCCTGGGCTCGCAGCCCCAGCGCCACCTGCCGCAGGTGCTCGGCGCCGTCCGCCAGGTCCTTGATGAGGGCGGGCAGGTCCTCCACCGTCTCCGCCACGGCGGGGTCGGGGTCCGTCTGCAGGTGCCGCGACACGTACTGGATGACGCTGCCCAGGTCGCGCTGCAGCGACGCCACGTTCTGCGACAGGTAGCCCACCGGCCCCATCAGCTCGTGCGCGATGCCCGCCGTCACCTGTCCCAGGGTGGCCAGACGCTCGGACTTCATCATGCGCCCTTCCACCTCGCGGATGCGCAGCTCCAGCCGGGCAATCTTGAGCGCGTCATCGAGTGCGGCCTGGAGCTCCGTCCGGTCCCACGGCTTGACGAAGTAGCGCGTCACCTGGCCGCGGTTGACGGCGTCGATGACGGCCTGCATGTCCGCGTAGGCCGTGACGAGCATGCGCTTGGCGTCCGGAGCAATCGTGCGCGCCCGCTCCAGCAGCTCCACGCCCGTCATGCCCGGCATCCGCTGGTCGGAGAGGATGACGCCAATCTCGCCCCGGCGCTGCTCCAGGAGCGCCAACGCCTCGCTGGGCGAGGAGCTGCGGAAGATGCGGAAGCGCTGCCCGAAGTTCGCGTCGAAGACCCGGAGGTTCAGCGCGTCATCGTCGACGTAGAGGACCGCGGGGAGTTCAGACGGGTTCATGACGCTCCTCCTGGCCAGCGTCCCATGAAGGGGGCCAGGCTGGTAGGGCCTAGGATAGCGCCTCACCCCCTTCGCGATCTGCTGGGTACCGCGCGCACCACCAGGATAGGGCAAACGCCTGACGCGTCGCGCCTTCCGGAGAAGCCCTCTCCGTCCCGGGGTCGTGTCAGCGCGAAGAAGCCGACTGTTGCGGAACCGTGGCCTCCAGGTCGCCTTCCAGCGCCCGGGCCACCGCGTCCACGGAGCCGAAGCTGGCCCGGGGAAGCGAACCCAGGAGCGAGAGCACCAGGGCCGGGGCCTCGTTCTCACGGGCCACCCAGGTCAACTGCCGCGCGGACAGCGGAAAGACGGCGCCGTCGAGCGCCTTGTGCAGCGACTCCGCCAGCGGCAGCGGCGGGCCTCCGCGCGACTCCAACTCCGACACACCCTGGGCAAGCCGTTCGCGTGTCATGTCGTCGTTCATTGGAAGCAAGTTAAGCAGCGAACGCCCACGGCCGCCGACCTTTTTTCGCGCTCGTGGAGCAGGCGGGGGGACGAGCCACGCAACCCGCTTGTGGGTGGTCAGCACGCGGCACACGTCCCACCGTTACCCCCACGAAGTGTGCCGGATGGCACCTGCTTGGGAGGACACATCATGGCGGACAACAAGGGTAAATCCGAGGAGACGAAGCACAACGCAGCCGGAGACAACGGCTATGCGGAGCGCATCGAGCATGTGGAGGGCACGCACCCAGAGCCCTGGCCCGGCATCCGCGGTCGCTCGGACGATGAGGAGAATGAACTGCCGACCGGAACGTCACGCGAGCGCCAGGCAAGCGTGACGCAGACTCAGCGCAAGCTGGAGCAGGAGGCGCACGGCCGCAAGGAGCCGACGCGCAAGTAACAAGGGCCCATCCGGGCCCTGCCCCGCCCTCGCGCGCCCCAGGACGGGCACGCGGAGCGGGGCAACCGGACGGCCTAGAACAGCAGCCGCGTGGGGTGCTCGAGCAGCCCGCGCAGCTCGCGCAGGAACTCGGCGCCAATGGCACCGTCGATGACGCGGTGATCGCACGACAGTGTCGCCGTCATCATCTTCCGGACCGCCAGCTGACCATCGCGCACCACCGCCTTCTCGGAGACGGCACCCACCGCGAGGATGGAGGCCTGCGGCGGGTTGATGACGGCGACGAACTGGTCGATGCCGTACATGCCCAGGTTGCTGACGGTGATGGAGCCGCCGGTGTACTCCTCCGGCTTGAGGGCGCGCTTGCGAGCGCGCTCGGCCAGCTCACGCACGCCCGACGCGATGGCCTGCAGGCCCTTCTGGTCCGCATCCCGGAGGATGGGCGTGATGAGGCCTTCCTCCAGCGCCACCGCGATGCCCACGTCCACACTGTGGAACTGGACGACCTTGTCGCCCTGCAGCGAGACGTTGATCTTCGGGTAGCGGCGCACCGCCATGGCCACGGCCTTCACGATGAGGTCGTTGACGGAGACCTTGAGGTCCATCGCCTTCGCCTCTTCGCGCACCTTCGACGCCGCCTCCATGTCCACCTCGATGGTGAGGTAGAAGTGAGGCACGCCGGGCTTCACCTCCGTCATCCGCTGCGCGATGACCTTGCGCATGGACGTGAGGGGGACCACGGTCGGCTCGGGACGCACGCCCGGAGCGGGCTGCGCGGCCGGGGCCTTCTTCGCGGCAGGAACCGCCGCCGGTCCTCGCGCGAGCGCCTCCTCGATGTCGCGCTTCACCACGCGGCCAGAGGGACCCGAGCCACTCACCTGGGTGAGGTCCAGACCCTTCTCGCGCGCGATTCTCTTCGCCACGGGGCTGGCGCGGAGACGCCGGCCACCCGCCTGGGCCGGAGCCGCCGCGGGCTTCGCCGCCGCCGGCTTCTCGGGAGCCGGAGCAGGCGCCTTGGGCTGCGCCGCCGGAGCGGCCGGGGCCGCCTTGGCGCCCTTCACGGTGAGGTACGCGATGGGCGCCCCCACCTTCGCCATCTGGTTCTCCCCGACGACGATCTCCGCCAGGGTGCCGTTGTCGTAGGCCTCGATTTCGAGGTTGGACTTGTCCGTCTCCACCTCGGCCACGGCATCGCCGGAGGACACCTTGTCCCCCTGCTTCTTGAGCCACTTGACGATCTTCCCCTCCGTCATCGTCGGGGACAGGCTCGGCATCTGGATGGCGATGCGGTTGTCACTGCCGCCCGACGATGCGGGCTTCGCGGCGGCCTGCGGCGCGGGGGCTGCGGGCGCCGGCTGGGGCTTCTGCTCAGGAGGCGCGGCGGCGGGCGCGGCCTGCTTGCCGGCCCCCACCTTCTCACCCTTCGCACCGATATAGGCGATGGGCGCGCCCACCTTGGCCATCTCGCCCTCGCCGACGAGCACCTGCAGCAGGTACCCGTCGTCGTAGGCTTCGATTTCGAGGTTGGACTTGTCCGTCTCCACCTCGGCCACGGCATCGCCGGAGGACACCTTGTCCCCTTGCTTCTTGAGCCACTTGACGATCTTCCCCTCCGTCATCGTCGGGGACAGGCTCGGCATCTGGATGGGAATGGCCATACGCGTTCAAGCTCCCTCGCGGTACAGCACCTTCTTCACCGCGGCGATGATCTTCGGTGCGTCCGGCTGGGTCGCGTTCTCCAGGTTCGCTGCATAGGACATGTTGACGTCCAGGCCCGTGACGCGCTCCACCGGTGCGTCCAGGTCGTCGAACGCCTTCGACTGGATGATATCCACCACGGACGCGCCCACGCCGGCGAGCCCCCAGCCCTCCTCCACGATGACGGCGCGGTTCGTCTTGCGCACGCTCGCCAGGATGGCCTCCTCATCCAGGGGCCGCAGCGTGCGCAGGTCCAGGACCTCCGCGCTGATGCCCTCCTTCGCCAATTCCTCGGCCGCCTGCATGCAGAAGTAATACATGCGGCTCCAGGTGATGATGGTGACGTCGGAGCCCTCGCGCTTCACGTCCGCCTTGCCGAGCGGCACGACGTGCTCGCCTTCCGGCACCTCACCCTTGATGGCGTAGAGCCGCTCGCCCTCGAACATGATCACCGGGTTCTCGTCCCGGATGGCGGCCTTGAGCATGCCCTTGGCATCCGCGGGCGTGGCGGGCGCAATCACCTTCAGGCCCGGGAAGTGCGCGTAGTTGGCCTCCAGCGCCTGGCTGTGCTGGCTGGACAACCGGCCGCCAGCGCCGCCCGGACCGCGGAACACGATGGGGCAGCGCAGCTGGCCACCGGACATGTGCCGCAGCTTGGCCGCGTTGTTGACGATCTGGTCCATCGCGAGAATCGCGAAGTTCCAGGTCATCATCTCCACCACGGGGCGCAAGCCCACCATGGCCGCGCCCACGCTCAGGCCGGTGAAGCCCAGCTCGGCGATGGGCGCGTCGATGATGCGCGCGCTCCCGAACTTGTCCAGCAGTCCCTGCGACACCTTGAAGGCGCCGTTGTAACGGCCCACTTCCTCGCCAATCAGATAGACGTTGGCGTCGCGTTCCATTTCCTCGGCGAGCGCTTGGTTCAGCGCCTCGCGGTACATCAACTCGGGCATCGTCGGCTCCGACTCGAACTCGAAAAAGGGTTGGTAGACAGGTCAGCGCGCGCCTAGCGGATGAGGCCCGCCTTCTTGTCGGCCGCCTCGGCCTGCTCGCGCGGCTCCAGGTCCCACGTCACCTTCAGCTCCTGGCCACTGGGGTACGTCGGCCAGTTCACCTTCTTCCCCAGCACGCGCTCGCGGGGGCGCACGTCCTCCTCGCCCTCCTCCACGATGGTGTCGCGCCACAGCTCGTCCAGGCTGGGCTCGGGCGACTCGTCGGCGAACTTCACCGCCTGGTCCACCTGCGCATTGACCTCCGCTTCGATGGACTCGAAGACGTCGTCCTGGGCCAGCCCCTGCTTCAGGATGTAGGCGCGCAGCTTCGGAATCGGGTCACCCTTGCGCTCGTCCTCCACCTCCTGCTTGGTGCGGTAGGTGGCGGGGTCTGCCATCGAGTGGCCGCGGAAGCGGTACGTGTTGGCCTCCAGCAGCACGGGGCCCTTGCCGGCGCGGCAGTACTCGGCGGCGTCCTTGACGGCCTCGTACATGGCCAGCACGTCCATGCCGTCCACCGGCTCGCCGCGCATGTCGTAGGCGCTGGCGCGCTTGTAGATCTCCGGCACCGCCGCGATGCGGGAAATGGCCGTGCCCATCCCGTAGCGGTTGTTCTCGCAGATGTAGATGACCGGGAGCTTCCACTTGGACGCCATGTTGAACGTCTCGTGGAGGGCGCCCTGGCTGGCCGCCGCGTCGCCGAAATAGCAGACGGTGACGCGGTCCTCGTTGCGATAACGGCTGGCGAAGGCCATGCCCGCCGCCAGGGGAATCTGGCCGCCGACGATGCCGTAGCCGCCGTAGAAGTGATGCTCGATGTCGAAGATGTGCATCGAGCCGCCCTTGCCCTTGCTGTAGCCGGTGTCCCGGCCCATCAGCTCGGCCATGACCATGCCCGCGTCGCTGCCACGGGCCAGCGGCTGGCCGTGGTCACGATACGCACTGAGCATGTAGTCATCCGGTCGCAGGGCCTCCACCGGCCCCACCGCCACGGCCTCCTGGCCGATGTAGAGGTGGCAGAAACCGGCAATCTTCCCCAGCGTGTACTGCTGACCCGCGCGCTCCTCGAAGCGACGGATGAGGTACATCTTCCGGTACATGTCCAACAGCAGTTCTTTTGAGTACGGGCTGGCCACTGCGGAATGCCTCCATGCTGGCCGCCCACGGAACTCCCGGGGCGGCAAACGCCGAGCGACTCAATAGCCGCGCGGCAGTGGGACTTCAAAGCCTTTCAAGCCCCGTCCACGCCAGGTCTATTTCAGGCGCAGTGCGTCAGGAACCCAGCGCGAAGTGTGGGACGGAAATGACGCCATCCAGCAACTCCACCGGCCGGCCCGAATGGTCCGTGGCGAGGTGGATGACGGTGGCCTCTGGAAACTTCCGCCGGTAGTCGTTCGCGTGCGTGGGCTCATTGTCGAATGCAGCAACCACGCTCCCCAGGCGACCCAGCCGCGCGTGCGCCTCCCGCTTGAAGGCGTCGTCGTCCTCGGCCAGCGTGGGCTTCATCACGAGGAGCACGCGGTCGTCATCCGGCAGCACCAGGCCGTGACGGCGCATGCAGGAGACGGAGCCTTCCCGCATGGCCTCATGGCGGCCCGTGACGTAGACGAACCTCGCGCCGGTGGCCACCACCTCGTGGGTGAAGCTGGCCGCGCCGTCGATGGCCTCGTCGTCCACGCAGTAGTCGCTGGTGAAGAAGCGCTCGGCCCAGAAGCGGCGGGCTTCGGCGAAGTGGGACTCCACCAGGGCGTCCTCCAGGCCGCAGGCGCGCATGGCCTCCTTCATGTCCCAGCCCGTCACCCAGTGGCGCGGCTCGCAGGCGGCAAGCACGGCCAGCGAGCGGGCGACACCATACTCGCGGAGGATGCGGGCCTGCCGGGGCCGGTTGTCGAACAGGGTCGAGTCCAGGTCGAACGCCAGCACGGCGGAGGAGCCCAGGGAGCGGGCGCGCCCCAGGATGGAACGCAGGGTGTCGCGCCAGTCGTCGCGGATGCGCTTCTTGAAGTCGTCGTAAGCCATGTGCGCGGGGGAGATTACCTGCGCCGGCGGGCCTCGGGGGAATAAGGTCGCATGCCCGCTGCCGCATTGGGTGCTCCCCAAGCGGGCCTCGCCCACCCAAGCGGAGCGAGTCAAGCACGACGAAGAGCCGACCCCGGCCTGCGCCCCCTTCGTGGGGGCGCCCGCCCAGGGGGCGAGGAACGCGTCAAGCGGCTTTCGAATCAAGTTCAGTAACGGGGATTTCCTGGGTCTCTTCACTTGGACTCCCGTCCGCCCGGAGAGACGGCGATCCAGCGAAGGCGTGCTCCCGTTCACCCGATCCTCAAGTCGCTGGCACAGCGCATCGAAGCTGCCCCGTCAATGCCAAGGGACAGTTCGAAGAGGAATCGGATTCGGAGCCGTCGCGGCAGGACTTCCGCTCCCAGTGTGAGCGGGCCGCACGGCCCAACAAGGCACGGCATTCGCATCAACCGTGGGTTCCACTTCAACCGACCTACAAATACACACTGACGTCGTCCCCAATTCGCCTCTCCGGTCAACGCGACACAGCGAATGCGCCACAGGGCTCCCTGACCTCCGCGTCGAGCCCCGCCTCATCCAGGCAAGGCTTCCGTGCGGCGCCCTTCAGCGACTCGTGACGGCCAGACTCGTCTGACGCGTACGCCGGGTAGGCGCCTGCCCGCTCAACCCACCCAAAGAATCCCCCAACAAACACCACTCGCAGCCCACCGCACTCATTTCCAAGACAAAGAGCTGACAACGTGAGCGCAAAACAAAGAAGTACCACCGCACCAAGACACATCCTCCTGGCACTCGCAGGGATATGGTTCACAGCCTGCGGAGACGGTCCTCTCCACGAGGAAGTTGAACCGGCACCACAATCAACTGCCGCCCCATTGGGACTCACAACAACGAGCACTTGTACGCCTGCCCAAATCGCATGGGACCACAACACGAGCATTCCGGACGCCCAGAAGGTTTGCGCGGGGGTCTGGGAGTACCAGTCCTACATTCAGCCCTGTTACGCGGATGCCAACTCGAGCGCGTGTCCTGTCATTGGGTACGAGCAAGGAACGTGCACGTACCACCACACCTGTAGAGACCCGGCATTCGGGATCGAGCGATTCCAAACCATCAACCAGGCTCCAATCATCGAAGGAACCCGATACTCCGTCATGGAGTGCATGCCGGGACAAGGCTGCCAGTACTTCGACGAGTACGACTACGACAACCAGGGCGGATGCAGCGCCAGCGTCAACACAGTCAGGGATTCGCTCCAGGGCGGATGGCACAACACCGTGACGTCGACCTGGAGCGAAGGTGCCATCACTCTCATTGGCGAAGGCAACGTCGCGCGCTTCACCCAGCAGTGCTACGTCACGCTCTACAACGTCCCGCTCTATCACCAGAGAGCCGAAGCGCCCTGCGAGACCTATACCGCCCAATGCGACGACACCACCAAGCCCATCCATGGGTTCTGCCGACACGAGAGCCACGGCCCCGCCCCGACGGAAAGCGAATGCGGACTCGCCAACGATGGCGCGACAAACACCTCGCCTCGAGGACTCTCGCTGGAGTCCCTCAAGGCGACCCACGACACCGCGGCAGCCATTGCTCTAAGCCCTCACTGCTCGACTTGCGATCACCTTCCAATGCAGGATGACTCGGACGTAAATGCGAAGTACGCCTGCATCAGGCTGCGACTCAATCGCCTCATGAGGGATACAAAGTCAGACCGAGTGGAACGCAACGTCACCGCCAGCCAACTCCGCCGACTCATCGAGATGCGGGGCGATGCGCTGACTGCGGCGAACCTGGCCGATGCCCTCAGTCTCTATCGCAACAGTCGCTTTGGCTCGAACTGTAACAATGACCTCATGGTTCCCGAGGTGAGTCCGACTTGTGATCCCTCGATTGAGCACGACCGTTCATTCCTTGAAACGGTTTGCCACCCCCTCTCACTGGATCACGTCCAGGTCGCAGTCACCCGCCAGTTCTTGGATGAATGCCTCGACTTCATCGAGAATGCACCACTCGACCCGCAGTGCGGACTTCAGCCGTACGCGCTGCCCTACCGAGATGTCTCGATCTCCCTGCTGAAGAAGGTCTTCGCGGCACCTCACGGTCCCAGCGGCGCGCCCCGGCAGCAAACGCTGGTCAACAATCTGGCCGCCCTCGAAAGATGGCGGTACCACTCGCTCCGCGTTCTCCATGCGAGTGATAACTACCTGGAGGCTCCCCCTCAATTCTGGGAAGAATTGAGCGTGCTGATGAGCGCCTTCTGGAAGGGCGCGTACGACAGCGAGCAGCAAATCGGCACCACACTCTCCCCGGAAGCCCTTGACGATCTCTCCGCGGCCTACATGAAAGTGGACCGAGAAGTCCTTCTGAGTGCATTCGCTCCGGAGTCCTACGTCCAATCCGCACTCCTCCTCCCGGTGATGAGCGACGCGTTTCACGGGATGGTGGATCGGCTCCGGGTCGCAAGCGCGTCCCACGACCTTGCGTGTCGCTATCTCACCTGCGCCAGCGGCCAATTGAGCACCGAGGTGAGCCAGCTCTGGAACCTCCTCAGTCTGCTCGACGACGCGGCTGCGCTGCAGAGTGCACTCAACAGCTCGAACAAGGTCCGCAGCGAGTGGCGAGCAGTCTTTCAGGCCATCGTGAATCAGCATTCACGCCTGGCGGGGGCCATGTCAGACGCCCTGGGACAGTACCCACTGCCCTCTGGCGCTCCCTTGCGAACCTTGAGTCATGAGCAGATACCCCAGATTGCATTGGGAGTGTCCCAACTCTTGAGAGAGGCTCACGCCCGGAGCACGAGTTATGAAGCGCATGGCCTGTTCGACTCGCTCCATCGGAACGTCCTGTCCCGGGGAATGAACACAAGCTCGCTGGAGCAAGAGACGCTCGACGGGGACCTGAACGCGCTCCGTAACAACCTCAGCCAAAGGGTCTCTGAGTACACGTCCACCCGGACCGCACTGATTCAAGACCTGCTTGCAAACCTGCAGACCCAGCAGGCCGAGACATCGGGAATGTGGCGAATCACCGCGCTTCACGAGCGCATGAAGGTTGTGTCGAAAGACCTGGCGGGCCTGCGCAACAACGTAGAGGTCGCCAACGTGCGTCAGGGCGACTTCATGAGCGCTTTCGATGAAGTGGTCGCGACCACGGATTTGAACCAGCTCATCCATCAAGACACCATCCCCCCTATCATGCTCAGTGCTGGCAATGCGGTCTACGCGGGAGGCAGCCCCGACCCTGAGACCCGCATCGCTGACATTGCAGCAAGAACGAATGGTTCAACGCCTTGGATGAAGGCCACAGAAGCCGGTGACTTCCTAACGGTCACAGTGACCGGACAGTGGTCGCCGACCTGTGCAATCAGTCAGGGAACCCACAGGCTGCCTGGAAGCCCGAACACGACGAAACCCATCCTTGTCACCCGAACAGAACAGGGACCCAATGGCTCCCAGACAATCCCTGTTCTCACAGGTCCCGAGGGGTTCCTCGTCAATCTCCAGAACAGCAACTTCCAGGCTGTCTCCAAACAGACCGTAAAGGAAGACGGCACCTACAGGACGTTCGACAAAACGGCTTCCACCTGCGCGGGCATGGAGGCCTCCTATGGCTCCCCCAGCATTGTCGAAGGTGCATGGGGCGCCTCTTTCAAGGCCTACGTCAAGGCCGAAGGGTGCCTGAACTGGGACTGGGGTGAGCGGAGCTCCACAACAGAGGTCGACAACAATGCGAACGGCACAGAAAGCCGCAGTGTCGCGGCATTCACCACCGGACTCCGCGCAGCCAATACCCCCTTCCCACAACTTCCAGCAGGCAGCCTGCTGCTCGTGGAAGTCGAACGTCCAACGGCTCCCGCGCAGGCTCTGCGCCGCCACATCCGGAACATCCATCCCGTCCAGGCGCCGCATACATCCATCGCGATCGACCGAGCTTCGGACCTCTACCTGGTGGTCAATGACAAAACGGGTTGTGGCCCCACGGCAGCCGGCAGCCTGACCGTCAACATCAGCCATTCTCGTCCCCTCGCCGCCAGCATCCAGCAACTGGGCAGAGCCATGGCAGCCGTGCGGGAAGACCTCCGCAGCAAGTTCCCGGACTACCTGAGGCAGGGAAGACTGCATCCTCAGGATCTATCAGCGCTGAGGAGTCAAGCGTTCGCCCGGCTCTCTACCGAATGCAATTGCAACGTGAACGACCCTTCGAAGATCCCCACCACCTTCAACGGTTTGTTCTCGGCCTGGCTGGAGCATGACCTCTCCATCCTCCAGAGACAGGTGGAGATTCTCGCAGTCAGGCGGGAGCAGGACATGTTGGCCCTGGAACTCCGAGCGCTCCGCGACGAACTGGCCTCCGCCCAGGCCGAATCCCGGTGGGTACGAATGCTCCCACTTTGGAACCTGCGAAACCTGGACGGCGCTCAACTCGATTCGAGAACTCGCGAAGTGGTGTCCGGCCTCAATCAGTACCTCTACCCCATCATCCACCTACGCTATCCAAGCGTTTTCACCGCTCTTGCGAATGACTCAGCCGCCCGAGCTCGCCTCATGCATCTGGTCGACATGGACTGGATGGCACCGGCACTGGATCGCGCCGAGTCCATCCTCGACGTCGAGTTTGACATCCGCGACAAGTTCGCATCCGCGAGGGCAGCGGCAAATCACCTGACTCCGAAGGTCGTCGCACTCAGCTTTCCGCGTCCGGGCGTCCAGGCCGACACGCCTTATCGGAAAGTCAGTGATTCACGAGCTGCGCAGGTATGGGACCATCTGCTGACAACCGGCATCGCTCCATTCACGGTGCTCCCCGAAGACTTCTACACGGCCTCCGGCGGACACGCGCAGTTGTTCTGTATGGAAGGCTCTCCGATCATCCGCGCCATGGGCCTGTTCGCCCGCGTTCATGTGACGGACGGAGTTGTCCTAAGCAGCGCGCTCGCAACACGGGCGCTGACTCAATTCGGCTCACAACTCGCATTCCCCACACTCGCGGGCTTGGAGACGTATCAACAGAGCAATGCGGAGTGGCATTTTGGAGGCCTCCCCGTGACATATGGCACGGCGAGCGATGCACTAGGCACTTTCGAAAAACATGCCCTTCCTGAACGAGTTGGGAATGGCCTATCCCCATTCACCCAGTTCGATGTCGATGGAACAGTGCTGTTCGCACCCGTTAGATTGGACGAGCCCCCCCTCATTGACATGATCAGCGAGCTCGTCCTCGTGTTCCAAGTAGAGCCACGGCAGCTCACCCAACCGATGACGTGGATCCGGACGTGCCACCCGGGAACTGCGCTCACGAGCCAAGGACTGCTGAGCGTCGAATCAGACATGCGGTAACCAAGGGCGCTTGGCGTCCATTGTGGGGGCGGACAGTTGTCGCATGTCCGCCCCCCTATTTCCATCTGCAACAATCGATACACATCCGAGGTACTTCATGAAACACGTGCGGCTCTCAACCGCGCTCATGCTGCATGGGCTTCTTGCAGCACCCTACGCATTCGCGCAAACCTCCTCCTCGCTGGACGCAAAAGTCCAGGCCCCCGAACTAAGCGAGCCGCGGCGCGGCTCCCTTGCAGGCCAGCTCGCCAGCATCACGTTTGGTCCTGCCGATGTCAGCCGCGGAGCCTTCAGCCTGCCGGGACCCTTTTCATTCCCCACGGAGCGCGGCGCTCCCATGGGGACATTCTTCCCCACCTACGCTGTGGACAATGGACTGTCGGAATGGGGCGCAGGTTGGCAGAACGCCCTCTCCTTCACGCGATGGCGCGTGAAAGGCAGCCCCGACTACCTCACCGATGAACTCGCCGGTCCCTGGGGCCGGTTCGTTCCAGGAAACGACGGCTACTGGTATCCCAGCGGCCTGGATTCGACGATTCGCCTTGAGCATCTCGGGGACACCCTGGTCGCGTACCCCCCCGACGGAAGCCGTTGGAAATTCGGAGGAGACCATCGGATTGTCACCCCCCGCGGGACCTGGTCTTGGTTCCTCGAGGAGGTCGTCACCGCAACGGGGCGAAAAACCCGCTTCGACTATGAGGCCAATGCTTCGGGACGAATGTTCCTCAAGATGGTTTCCTATGGTGGCGTCGGGGATGACTTCCAGCACCGCGTCCTGCTGGAATACGAACCGATTCCCCGTCCTTTTCGAGACTTTCGCTCAGGCCAGGAATTGACGCTTGACCGGAGGGTGGCCACCGTCATCTCGCAAACGAAGCATGCCGTCACCGGCTCCTTCGAGGAGCGCTGGCGGCACGAGCCCACCTGGCAGGCGGAGGAACTCGGCCCATCGTTTTATCTTCAATCGGTTGTCCAGCGCTTTGCGTCAGGGCAAACCGCCCCCGCAGCAACATACACATATCAACTTGCCTCCGAGCGGCTTTCCGCGGCGTCTCTCGAACGCGTACCAAAGCTCGATGCGCTCTTCACGTCCTTTTCATCGGACGCGCTCCAGCCTAACCGAGGGACCCTGCTTGATATCAATGAAGACGGTCGAATTGACATCGAGCACCATGCGGGCAACACGCTGCTGGTCCAGGGGGATGATGGTTTCATCTACGAGCCGCTCCCCCCACGGCCACCTGACACGGTGTTGGCCTGCCGTGGTCCCCAGTCCTCCTACAACCTGCCTCGAAACCTCGCGCAGCTTCGGGCTGACGGCGAGTACCAGGTCGTAAGCCTCCAACCGTCGTCCCTGCGGACACAAACGGCGCTCACCGTCTGCAGTCGCCTGGGTCAATTCCTGGCAAACCAGACGATCCCTGGAGACTGGGAACTCGGAGCCAACGTCAAATTGGTGGACATCAACAAGGATCATCAGCCTGATCTCGTTCGTGTCAGCAGCGGCGAGTACCGTATTCTTCCGAATATCAGTACCGGGAGTACCTACGCCTTCGGCGCTCCGATTCAGGGAGCGCTCCGTCCCAGCATCTCCCCCAACGCCTCATGGCTTCACGACTTCAACGGCGATGGTTTGCCAGACATTGTCTCCCGGTACAGCGGCGGAATCATGGTCTGGTTCGGATTGGGGAATGCCTCCTTTCTGCAGAATGGCCAAGCGTTCGAAATTCGGACGCTTTCGGGCCTCTCCCTCACGAATCTCTCCGATTTCCAACTCAACTTCATTGACATCAACCGCGATGGGCTCACGGACATTCTCCTCACCCGGGTCTCCAGCCCAGCGACCGTGCTGGCCGTCAACACTGGGACCCGCTTCCAGGAAGTCCCCGTACCGGCGCTCGCTAGCGTAGGCATGACCTTCAGTCGCCCCGTCATCGCGGATTTTTCTGGCAGTGGCGACGTCGAGGTTTCCTATACGAGGATGGAACAGTTCGTCACGCGCGCGTATCGAATTACTCTCGACACGCCGGGTACCGGGCTGATGCGTACCGCCGACGACGGCAAAGGAACGGTGCTGCATTTCGAGTATGCGCAGAGCAACGCCACGCCTGGAGCACGGCAGCGCCAGCCGCTGCTCGCCGCGATGGAGGTAGCGTCCTCCGGCCATGATACGGTTCGATTCACCTACAGCCACCTGGAGCCCACCCTCCACACACGAGGGAAATTCCTCGTTGGATTCAACAAGGTTACGCGCACAACGAACATACAATCGCATGACATCGAATTCCTCAATGCGGATGACTATTCTGGACTGAGGACCAAGGAAGTTCGACAAGACCCGCTCACCGTCGGAGTCCATGCTTTCGCACAGTGGGTTTACGAAGATGCCCCTTTCCGTGGGATCAACAGGAAGCGGCTCAAGGAGAACCTGCGTGGCTGGGCGTCCGACACCGCGGGCCAACTCGCATCTGTGGAGAAGACAGAGTACCTGGCTTACGACATGGAAGTCTGCCCATCCACTGTGAAACAGACGAATGAGCACGGAACACTGCTCGTCGAGAAGTCACGTGCAACAATTTCTGGGTTCGGCCCCGCGCTGCATTGCGTGGAGGAGACCATCCGCCACACTGGCACCCACGTGGATCCCACGCTCGACTTCCGTCACGAAGTCCAGATCGCACGCAACGCAGTCGGCCTCGCCACGGATGTCTACAGCATCACGCCAAGCCAAACCCTGACGTTACAGCACGTCACCTACTCGTCTGACTACATGGTTTCGGGAATCTCCATGCCGGGCCGAGGCACCACGCACTTCGCGTACGATCCAGGCACCCGGATCCTTCGACAGATCACGACTCCGGATGGCGTGGTCACCCAAGTGATGCAGCGGCATCCGGTCAGCGACACGATTCTTTCCTTGGAGAAGGACCGCGGAGCGCAGCAATACACGCGTCACTTCCGGTACGATGGGTTGGAGCGTCTCCAGAAGGAATGGGACGACCTCGCTGGTTCAGAGATCCAACCGAAGCAGACTTACAGCTATCAGTACGCCACCGGCGTCGCCCCGGCATCCATCTTCATGTCGAGCCTGGTCGATGAACAGGACGGAGCGGCACAAGACAGCGTCCTCTACGCCACTGCGGCAGGTGAGAAAGTCACGGAGGCAACACGGATCCCTGAAGGCTGGGTTTTCGACGGGCTGGTCGAGCGCAAGGCTTCCGTTGCTGAAACCCGAACGTTCATGCGCCCTTCGATGCCAGGCACCGAAAACGTGCTTGCACTGGATTACGCAGCGCTTTTCGCCAATGGGCAACCCGTTGACTTCACTCGCAATTCCTCTCATGGCCATGCTGTCGCCACGGCGAGGTCGTTTCATGCGGGCGTTGAGCAGCAGGTCGCAACAGCTCTTCGTTTGGAGGCGGGCCAGCTTCACCGCACCGCCTGGGAGAACGGTACCCACCGCACGCAAGTGACCCTGGATGCCTCAGAGCGTATCGTCGCTCGCGAAGACGAGGCCAACGTTCGCCACCAATATCGCTACGATGCCCTGGGGCGCATTCGCCAAGTCGAACTGCCAGATGGCAGCATGCACCAAGCGCACTTCGACGATCACGGCCGGGTATCGCTGATGATTCGCGAAGGCGTCGCGAATATTGAATACGCCTACGACATGGTCTCAGGTCTTCCCGTGCTCAAGCGATTCTCGTCTCCTTCGGGGGTCGTGCAACGACAGGTCACGTTCACGCACGATCCAGTGGGCAGACTTGAAAGCGAGACGCATGCGGACTTCGTTGGCAGCGCTCCGCTCGTTTATCGTTATTATCATGATGGCACCAGTCCTGAACATCCGACGCTCCGTACCACTTTGGGACTGGTTTCCACGGTTCAGGGCGAGGGCTACACCAAACGGCTGGAGTATCGCGCAGATGGCAAGGTCTCCAGGCGAATCATTCAACTCGACGGATGGCACACGGTCGAGTGGATGTACTCCTACGCCGCCAATGGCGCCGTACGCACCGAAACCTTGAAGTTGTGGAGCCCGCAGGGACCTCTTCAATCGAGCAACACCAAGTCCTGGCATTGGAACACCTACGGACAACTCTCGGAGCTGCACCTGGATGGTCAGCTTTTGGCCCTACTCGACTACAATGAGAATGGGCAGCCAACCACCATCGCATTCTCAGCAGGTGGCAGCGCTTCGTTGGGTTACGACCCGTTGACGCGAGATGTGATTTCACTCACCCAGGTCGGACTCAACTGGAGCGCCTCCACTTCCCTGAGTCTGAATGCTCGCGGGCTCATGAGTCATGAGTCGTTCTCCATCGGCGGCACTCACCTTCAACGTCAGTACGGCCACTCTCCACAAGGCTTCCTCGTCAGCGCCGTCGATTCACAGCACGCCTATCAATACGGCTTCGATGATTCCGGGTTGCCCACCTTCATTGAAGAGCAAGGAGCGCGGAGGAATTTTTCGCGCCAGGGCAACACCCTCACCGTCGGCGGCATCTCTCACGTATTCGACGCCATGGGGCGCATCGTATCCAAGGGAGATTTGTCGCTCGCCTACGGGCCCAACGGCCAGGTTGCCACCGCGACGAGCCCTCAAGGACAGTGGGCCTATCTCTACGACGAGACTGGCCAGCGCCTCCTCAAGCTTGAAGCAGGGAATCCCATTGCAGGCTACCTCGACGGGGGCGTCTACCTGGATGCCACCGGCCTCACCGAGCCCTTCCGCTACGGCGGTCAGCTCGCGGGACTGATCAAGAATGGTCAGTTCCAGATGGTAGCAACCGACCTGCGGGGCTCCATCGTGGCTGACACCGATGGGACGACACGCTGGGTATCTCCATTTGGAAACCGAAGCACCCATCCCGACATTGCCGCAGCACTCGACTATACGCAGAACGGCTACGATGCTGATTTGGGAGTCATTCGAATGGGGATGCGCGACTACGACCCCACGCTCAACCTGTTCCTCACACCCGACCCGCTCTATCTCGAAGATCTGGAGAGGTGCAGCGATAAACCGGTCGAATGCAACCTCTATGGCTACGCTCGCAACGCGCCACTCAACCTCGTCGATCCCTCAGGGCTCGACACCGTGGTGCTCCACGGTGGTGGTCCAGGAAGAGCCTCTGGCGTGACGTTGTTGGCAAACACCATGAGGGCCCTCCTGCCGGACGTACGGACTGTTGTCCCCGATAGGATCCATGGAAATGGCTATATGGAGAAGGACCCAACACGCGCGATAGCCTTCGCCACCAACCACGTCCATGTGGATCAAGCCCAGAAGAACCTCGTGGGGTTCAGCCTGGGAGGAGACGCCGCCATCTTCGCGGCGGCCGCCGCTGGGCCAGAAGGCGCCCAAGGCGTCAAGTGGAACAACGTCGTCGTGTACGGGGCACGCGTCGACCGGATCATGGACAAACTTGAGGCCGCCGCGAAGAACTCGGAGCACCTCGTCATCGTCAACCTCATCGGTGACAAGTACCCGCTGGCTGCTGGTGGAAACAACAATTTCGGAGACCGACGGGCCGAGTCGCTCGCCGACCAAATTATCCAGAAATACGGCTCGTTGGAGGAATTCTCCAAGAAGTTCCCAAACGTCACGCTCGGCAGCGCTGTCGGCAGTCATCATGGAGCAGGCGACAGAGGCTCATCCGTGAGTTCGGTGGTAACCGCGTTTGGAGCGTCACGCGAACTGACCGGCAAACACACGATGACGCTCCCCTAAAGGAAGGCGCCTTGACGAGAGAGACACCCCATTCTCCGCGTGCCCAGGTGCGTGGGGCCCAGCTTCGTGCCATTCGATGGGCCGGCGCCGCCGCCTCCGCGGCAAGCGCACTGATCTATCTCATCACCTTGCTCCATGCGCTACACGGCGCAGGGGAAGGCTCCTTGCTGGAGCGAGCACGGATGTTCACGGATGAGGTTTCCGTCCCCATCAACCACTGGACGCTGGGGCTCAACCTTCCCGCATTCCACGCGTCAATGATCTCGCTATGGCTCATTGAGGACCGGGCGTCACTCGCCGCAGTCTTGGTGCCTCAACTCACGTTTGTGGCGGTGTCGTCGCTCCAGATGGCGCTCATCGCCATGGGCCTCGCCTGGCTCGTGCAGCGCGGACGCTCAGCCCTCCGCCAGCACAGGGCGAACGACTGAGCCGCAGGAGGCTCCCGGCATCAGCGCCGGGAGCCTCAGGCCGCGGACTTCCACCCCGAACGGCTGGGCGGCATTCCGGGGCCGGGCTCCGTGAAGCGCTGCATGCGCTGGATGCCATTGCGGTCCAGCACCAGCCGCACGAACTGGACGGAGTCCTGGCTGCGGTCCTTCTCTTCCTCCACCACCGTGAAGCGGAACACCATGTCCACCGGGTAGCGCTTGGTGCCGCGGATGTGGCCCACGGACAGGTCCGCCAGGTCCACGTATTCCAACGCCAGCTCCGGCTCGTCCATGTCGCGCAGGAAGCGCTCCACGTTGAGGCGGAGGATGTCCGTCACGCCTGTCAGGCCGCGCTGCGTGCGCGGCAGGTGCCGTGCATCCAGGACAATCTGCTTCTGGTAGCGGATGACCGTCTCCGACAGCTCGCCCTGCGTCGCGGTGAGGAAGTCATCCCGCTGGCGCAGCGCCGCCACCGTGTCCGGAACCTTCAGCGAGGGCCCGTAGTCCACCCGCTCCTCACACGCGCCAATGACGCGCCCGGTGACGGGGTCCACCAGGTCCGTGGTCCGGTCCGCCAGGTGCATGGCCGCCACCCGGCTGAGCATCCGGCGCAGGCCCTCCTTGATGCGGTCCTTCACCATGTACCCCACCACGAGGATGAGGAAGAAGTTGAGGCTGGCTTGCGCGTAGCGCTCTTGCGCCCAGAAGGCCACCGCGGTGGCGACCGTCATCGCGATGCCCGCGGCCAGCGCGAAGAGCATCTCCTCCCAGCCCTGCCGCTTCTGCCGCCGCTTCGACGACAGGAACAGCACGTTCATGCAGAACTTCTTCAGGAAGCCCAGCCGAAGAATGTACTCCTCGTTGTCCCCCGTGGGACTGAGCACGCTGCGCAGCCGGTGCTCCTTGCGGTACGCCTCCTCCCGCAGCACCGCCTCCATCAGCCCCTTGCGCAGCCCATGCCACGGCTCGCCGCGGGGCAGCGACTTCATGTCCGCCACCGAGCGCCGGAAGCCGCCTTCCACCAGCAGGCTGACGTATTCGTCCACCAGCCGCAGCGACGCCCGCGAGCGCTCCTGCAGGTGCAGCTCCCCCACTGCGCGCAGCCACACGCGGAAGCGCGCCAGCACCTGCGTCACACCCGCCTGCATGGCCAGGATCTCGGACTCCAGCACCGCGCACGCGTCCGTGGTCAGCGCCGCGGGGCCCTCGCACCGCGACTCCACCCCAGTGGCGAAGCGGCGCAGCGCACCGCGCAGCACGCAGGAGAGGAGCTTGGCCTGGTACACGACGTCCTTCTCGGACCCCATCCCCGTGCGCAGCCACGCCTCCAGGCGCACCAGCGGCGAGGTGTCCGAGTTCAGCAGCTCGTTCACCGCCATCACCGGCGTCTTGAAGCGCACGTAGTTGTGGATGTCCGCGTAGAAGTCCGCCCGCGGGTACGTCTCCGCGTCGATGTTCAGGCTCCCCGGCAGGAAGAGATACGCCTCGACGAGGTAGCGCGTCTCATCCGCCCCGGAGGGCTGATACTCGAGCTTGATCTCAAACTGCTTCCGGTCGTGGACCTCGAAGCGGCTCTGCAGGGGTGCGGGTGACTGGGACACGTCTGGAGTCTACGCTACATCCCTGTCACGCGGGAGTGACCCCAACGTCACACATCGTTGGGGCCACACGGATATCACCCGCCAGTACCGGTCCGATTCGCTGGCGCCGCCGGAGGCACCGGCAGCGTGGCCGGCACGGGCGCGGACTTCGGCTGGGGCCGGGCGTTCCACACCTGGGTGGCCAGCAGCAGTCCGAGGAAGGACAGCGGCAGCATGGCGTAGGGCCAGTTGCCCCAGTTCGCGGCGGTCTTCGCCTCGTCACCCATCGGCAGGATGGAACCCAGCAGGATGGACTGCAGCGCGGTGCCCGCGTACACGGCGCCGTCGATGATGCCAACCGCGAGGCCGGCGTTCTTCTTCCCGCCGAAGTCCATGCTGGCCGTGCCGGACAGCATGCCGTGCACGCCGATGACACACAGGGACATGAAGATGACCGTCCAGCCCAGGGCCACGCTCTCCAGGACGAACACGGAGATGACGGCGCCCACCGACATTCCGGCATAGAGCACGGCGGACACGGGGCCGCGGCGCGAGTCGAAGACGCGGTCGCTGATGACGCCGGCGAACATGCCGCCGGTGATGCCCGCCACGCACAGCAGCATGCCCCAGTTGGCGGCGACGAACGTCTCGCCGATTCCCGTGGCCTTCGCGAACTTGGGGTACCACTGCATGATGGCGTTGCGCATGAAGCCGCTGCAGAACTCGATGCAGAGGATGATGATGATGGCGCGGTTGGTCAGCATGCGCTTCAGCACGCCCGCCACCCCCAACTGCGGCCCCGTCTCGCCGGAGGACGCGTCCGCGGTGTCGAAGTCCGGATGGCCCGCGTGGCTGGGCGTGTCGCGGATGACGAAGTAGTCCACCACCAGGAACACGGCGAGGATGGCCGCGGGCACGAAGAACGCCCAGTACGTGGGCGCCGCCTTCACGATGAGCCGGCTCCAGTCATAGGCGAAGTAGATGCCCAGCGAGATGAGGATGCCGAACACGCCGCCCAGCAGGCCGCGCTCACGCACGTGGAACCAGGCCGCGTTCACCTTGACGATGGAGACCGCGCCGAAGCTCTGGAAGTACATGTTGACGGCGTAGAGGAACGACAGCGTCGCCACCAGGCCGCCCGGCGGCGCCCAGTTGTGCGTCAGCACCGCGTACACCACGCCGCCCATGGCCACGTTCGCCACCGCCGAACCCGCGGCCGCCATCAGGATGGTCTTCCGGCCACCCAGCCTGTCCGTCAGCGGGCCATTGAGGAGGAAGGCCACGCCGTAGACGGCGGTGCCCCACGCGAAGATGGTGCCGAAGTCCGCGTTGGAGGTGCGGTCCCCCATGGCGCTGGTGGCCACGTTGAGGTTGTAGCGCCCCATGTAGAGGAACGCGTACGTCATGCCCAACGGGAACCAGTTGAAGAACCGGCGGCGCTTGAATGCCTCCGAGTGTCCCAGCTCCACCTTGGGCAGGCGCGCGAGGACGAGGCCGATGGCCCCCAGGAGGATGAGGATGGGCAGGAACTGGGCCAGCCAGGGGGGCAGCGACGACATGCAGCGACCTCTGCGGTGGATTGCGGAACGCCGCGCACCCTACCCCGGCACGCGGCCGTGCGAAAACAATGCACGCCCTTCAGGGCTGCAGGGCGAGCAGCCGCGTCAACGCGACTTCCGTCTTCGCATCCGGGATGTCACCGCGCCGGCACGCGTCCAACACGTCCTGGATGGGACGCCAGTGCAGCTGCGTGCCTTCCTCTAGAGGCGAACCATCCCCTTCAGGCTCCTCGGGTGACAGCTCGGTGACGTCCACCGCGGCGGGAAACACCTTTTCGGACAGGATGCCCGGCGCCAGGAAGAAGGCGCCGCCCAACAGCTGGATGTCCTCCGGCTTCACGTTGAACCCGGCCTCCTCGTGCACCTCTGCCGCGGCGCGCCGACGCAGGCCTTCCTCGCCCTTGTCCTCCGGCTCCAGGAGTCCCGCGACAATTTCTTCCACGCGCAAGTAGCCAGACGCAGGGTCTGGAACGGTCATCGCGTCACGGCTGTCCTTCCGGAAATACGCCGCGGGCCGGAGGTTCATCCGCGTCAGGACCTCCATGCCTGACGCACCGCGGCGATAGACGAGCACCGCCACCGCGTCCAACCGGGGCCGGTCCACCACGTCCACGCGGTATACGGGAGAGGAAGAACCGTCCGCGCGCCGGTTGCGGCAGCGCAGCCGCCGAACCCTGAGAAAGCCCTCGTCGCATCTCGCGGTAGACGAGAAATCCTCGATGATCTCGATGTCAGTCACACTGGAATGACGCTGCCGCATGTCCGCCTGCTCTCCTGTGGAGTAGGAACGCCGATGGCAGGAACCTGGCCCACCATGGTGGCGTTGCTTGCCCGACAAAGCTTGATCCCGTACCTTGCGCCCGCTTTACCGCCGTCTCCCTCCCGAAACACGGAATTCTCTTGATGCGTCGCCTCCTGCTCGGCCTCTGCTGCGCCCTGGCATCTGCTTCGTGCATGCCGGTGCTGGAAGGCCAGGACTACAACCTCGAGGGGCAGGAGGTGCGTCTGACGCTCCTTCATACCTCGGACATCCATTCGCGCCTCATCCCCTATGACTTCACGCCGTTGAAGACGGACGTGGACCTGGGGACCATCCCGGAAGCGGGTCCCTTCGGCGGCGCCACGCGCATGGGGGCGCTGCTCAAGCGCGAGCGCTCCCAGGGCGAGCGTGTGCTGCACGTGGACTCGGGCGACTGCTTCCAGGGCGCGCCCATCTTCAACCTCAACACCGGCGAGGTGGAGTTCAAGTTCCTCTCCGAAGCGCGGCTCGACGCGGCCGTCGTGGGCAACCACGAGTTCGACGCGGGCCTCCTCAACTTCACCCAGATGGCGCAGCAGCACGCGACGTTCCCGCTGCTGGCGGCCAACTACTTCTGGGACGACTGGCGGGCGAACGGCAACCACCAGACGGCCCTGGAAGTGGAGCCGTACACCATCCGCAACGTGAAGGGCCTCCGGGTGGCCATCATCGGCATGGCCAACATCTCCTCGCTCAACTCCATCGTCGAAGGTGGCAACAGCCTCCAGGTGACGCCGCTGGAGCAGAACGAGGTGGCGCGCGCCTACGTGGACCTGCTGCGCCCCGTCACCGACCTCATCGTGCTGGTCAGCCACCTGGGCCTCCATGAGGACCAGGACGTCATCCAGGGCTACGAGGCCTATTACGAGTACGCCCGCGCCAAGGCCTACGTGCAGCGCCAGAAGGAGCCCTGGCAGGTGCTGGAGTGGTTCGGCCCCGAAGGGGACGACAAGTCCGTGGTGCGCGTGCGCATCCCCGGCGTGGTGGGCGTGGACGCGGTGATGGGAGGCCACCTGCACGTGGTGCTCAACCCGCCGCAGCTGCTCACCGACCCCGCGGGCCGCAAGGTGGTGCTCGCGCACTCGGGAGCGTTCGCCAAGTACGTGGGCCGGCTGGAGCTGGTGGTGAAGATGCCCGAGGTGCTCGGCACCGGTGAGGGCGGCGAAATCGTCAGCCAGGACTACCGCGTGTTCCCCATGGACGCCCTGTGGTGCGACGACGCCATGCGCCGCTTCCGCCACGACAGCAACGTGTTCTGGGAGGAGGGCCAGTTCCTCCGCGACGAGCGCGTCCGTCAGGCCATCCAGGCGTGCAAGAACCAGGAGGACCGGATGACCACGCATCTGCTCCAGCCGTACATCCTGGGCATGGACTTCAACTTCCAGCTGACGTCCATCTTCTCCTACGCACCGCGCGACGTGCAGCGCCGCAACAACTCCACGGGTGGTGACTCGCCGCTGGGTAACATCGCCGCGGATTCCATGCGCAAGCGCCGCCGCGTCGAGGCGGAGATGGCGCTCACCAACTCGCTGGGCATCCGCGACAACCTCTACGCGGGCGTGGTGAGCCAGGAGTCGATGTTCAACGTGTTCCCGTTCGAGAACACCATCAACATCATGTACCTCTCCGGCAAGGAGATGCAGGAGATGTTCGACTTCGTCACCGAGCGCTCCGCGGAGCGCGGCTGCGTCAGCCAGGCACAGATCTCCGGCGCCCGTTTCACCATGGACTGCGCGCAGGTGCAGGTGAACGACCTGCAGACCCCCTGCAACCCGGAGCTCAACGGCACGGACTGCCCCAACCAGGATCGCCAGGGTCATGCGCCGTGGCAGTGTCTGGTGGACCAGAGCAGCGACTCCAGCGTGGGCCGCTGCTACGCGCACCCGGGCACCAACATCCAGATCAACGGCAAGCCGCTGGACGTCACCGGCACGTACAAGATCGCCGTCAACGACTACATCGCCAAGGGTGGCTCGGGCTTCAACGTCCTCAAGCGCAACACCACCCGCATCGAGACGGGCATCTCGCTGCGCGACTCGCTCATCGGCTACATGCAGGGCTTCTGCACCTGCGAGGACATCCTCGCGGGCCGCGAGACGTCCAAGTCGGGCCACTACTGCGGCAACCTCGTCAACGGCCGCTGGACGGTGAACGAACAGGTGGTGGGCTCCTGCCGCGCCGCCGCCGACTTCAAGGCCGCGCTGGACAAGCAGGTGGGCAGCTGCGCCTGCAAGGATCTGCTGTCGCTCCCCTCGGACGCCGCGGAGCGCTGCGGCGTGCCGGGCCTGACGGCCGAGGACATCCAGAGCCAGTGCAACGTGCCGGAGGGTCCGTACACAGGCCGCTGCAGCTGCCGGGATGTTCTGGCGGGCAACAACCCCATCTGCGGCACGGTGACGAACCAGCTGCGGAATTTCTGTGAGAACCCCACCTCCGTGTCCATCGCGGACGCGGTTGAGGATTCCCGTATCGGCCGGAGGGTGAAGTAAATGAAGCGCCTTCTCTTCCTGTCGGCCCTGGCGGCGGCCGGCTGTTACACCCAGGAAACGTCTCAGCCTGATGGCGTCGCCTCGTTCCGGGTCAACCTCACGGGCATCTACACCGGCGGCACGCGGACCCCGCTGCCGGTGGTGAATGAGTGCGCCACCGCGCACGGCGGCCAGAACCAGGTGCCGCTGGAGGTTCGCGGCACGGAGGACTGCCGACTCGCCCTGCCCCGAACGCCGGTGGACTTCGACGTGGAAATCCTCGCCCTGGACGCGAAGGGCCAGCCCATGGAGTCGTTCAACGGGCCGGTGTCCTTCCGCACGGTGCCGGGCAACCTGATGGGCGAGTACCGCTACCGCTGGACCCAGCTCACCAACGGCCGGGGCACCGGCACGGTGCGCTCCGGCCAGCTCTACGGCGACACCCACGTCTGGGTGCAGGACGAGCCGCCCCAGGTGGATTACGCCGACGGGCAGGTCATCCCCGGAGAGCTGCCCCAGGAGCCGGCGACGCGCACGAACGCCACCGGCCTGTCTCGGCTGATGAAGTTCGAGGAGCCGACGATCGCCACGATCCAGGTTCCGCAAGCAGGCCAGCAACTCACGGCCTACGCGGGAACGTACATGCGCATCGGGCGCAATCCCGAGGCGGGCCCGCCCCTACTTCAGAGCTGCCCCGAGGGAGACCCGAACGACCAGCAGCCCGTGACACTGGTGGTGACGGGTACGGACCCGGGCGGCTTCTTCGTCACGGACATGACGGCCTGCCGCGTGCGCGAGGACAGCGTCCCGGACGCCAATATTCAGACGCGTGAGCCCGACGGTTACAACCCCGGCCGCTTCAACTCGCTCTACATCTACAACTACTCCTTCCCGGAAGGCCTGGACCCGGGCGACTTGCTGTGGTCGGTGTCTGGCTCGGTCCAGGAGTTCACGGCCACCACCCAGCTCACCTTCCCCGCGTGGACGGTGCGCGAGCGCGTCCGGCTGCTGCCCCAGACGGAATGGGACAAGTACCTGAAGCTGGTGCCTCCCGTGGAAGTGAACGGGCGACTGTGCGGCTACAGCAACTCGCCGTACCCGACGGACCCGCTCTGTGGGTACAACTACAAGAACTTCAAGATGGAGGGCCTGGAGTCGTCGTTGGTGAAGCTCACCAAGGTGAAGTTCCCGCGCGTCTTCCACAACTGCGACGCCAACGGCAACGGCACGGTTCCCTTCTTCTGCCCCGACACTCGCGCGGGCACGTGGGGTAGTTGCGGCACGGACAACCCGAACGACCCAGACATCACCGAGCGACAGTGCAACATCGATTGCACGCTGGGCATCGGCCAGTTCGCCGGCATCCACTGCTCCGAGCGCAACACGTACAACGGCTTCGGCCAGTTCGTGGTGGAGATGAACCCCACCGGCGCCGCGGAAGCGGGCCTGGACGAATCGGTCCCCGGGCGCATCCAGACCTTCACCGCCACCGTCAACGCCGACCCCACCATCGTGACGTGGGCCCAGTCCAACAACTTCGCTCGGGACGTGCGAATCAACGTGTCGTGCGACAAGCCAGCCAACGTACGCTTCAGCGCCAGCGGCACGCCGGTGGCACTGGCGGCCCACACCCCGCTACAGCACGTCATGGCCACGGGAGAGAGCACCGTGTACGCCTCCGTCCAGAATCGCGAGGACGGCACCCTCACCTGCAAGGTGGCACCCGACTCGCGCACGCGCATCAACCTGGTCACCAAGGACGCGGTGCCGGACCTGGTTCCCGACTGCCGCGAGGATGACCCGAACGCGGAGGCGGCCCAGCAGTGCCGCAATCTGCGTGCGGCCACCTACGACGTCGTGGGCCACCTGCGGCAGGTGAGCGCCGCCCGCCCCCGGTGGAACGTGCTGCCTCGCGACGTGGACGACATCTGCTGCTACCCCGGCCCGGGCATGGAGTGCCCGCGACCGATCCGGCCTTGCGTCAATCCGTAGTCTTCTGATGATTCTCGCGACCCGGTGACGGGAAGCAGGGAGGAGCGGTCCCCTGGGCCGCTCCGTGGAGAGGGACATTGAAAACGCTGCAGAAGCTGGCCCTGACCGGCCTGATTTCCCTGAGTGCGCCCGCGTGGGCCAGTGACTTCGTGGACACCCGTCTGTCGTTCGTCTTCGCGGACGACAACGTGCTCGCGGGCTCTGGTGAGACGACGCCGAACAGCCCCGATGCACGGTTCGGCGCCGGCAACCAGAACACGCAGTTCTACGACAACTTCAACACCCGGTTCTCCGGCTTCGAGTCCCTGTCGAACGTGGTGCTCTACAAGCGGGCACCGGCCTTCTTCGAGGGTTTGACGACCGAAGCGGCGCTGACGCTGCTGGTGCTCGAGCGGCCCTCGGGCGGCGTCGACATCCGCGACAACTCCAGCTACATCCGCCTCAACTACCAGCCGCCGGGCTGGAGCGAGAAGGAAGGCATCTCGCTCGTCGGCTTCCCGGTGTCCGCGGACCGTTTCCGTCTGGGCTATGCGTACCGCATCTCCTGGGGTGGCAGCGGCGTGTTCACCACCCGCGCCGCCACCAACGGCGTGCCCGGTGGCAAGCTGCAGATCACCCGCGACAACTGGTACGCGTACGTCGGCGGCAAGACGGCGCTCATGCAGAACGAGCTCATCCGCGAGGAAGAGACCAAGTACGGCCTCATGGCCGGCGCGGGCTGGGACATCCTGGAGACGCTGCGCGTCGAGGCGGGCGGCGGCTACTTCCAGAAGGGCCTGGTGCCCGGCCTGGCGACGCTCGGCGTGGAAGCGCCGGTGAACGCCGCGGGCGTGTCCGGACAAATCGTCTACCACGTGGGTGTGCCCGTCGGCACCAGCGTGGACTTCCGGCTCTACAAGAACGACCCGGACATCTATCAGCGCTTCTTCGCGCCGGAGCAGTACCCGGGCGGCCTGTCGTACACCGTGTCGCTGGAAGGCAGCTACCTGTCGCAGACGCTGGAGAAGCCCAACGACTTCGGCGCCACCAAGCCGCAGGGCGCCACCGCCGTGGCCCTCCAGGCGCGCGCGAAGTACGACCTGCTCCGCGTCAGCCTCCTCGGCCTGTACCGCAGCCTGTCCTTCATCCAGTTCGAGGTGCCGGGCTTCCCGCCGTTCCAGGACTTCCCGGAGGGCACGGAGCTGAAGCCGGAGATGTTCCTCGCGGTGGGCGCGGACTACCACCTGCCGAAGCTGCACTTCACGCCGGGCTTCATCATCGGTGTGCAGCAGCCGGCCTCGTTCCGCAGCCCCACGCCGGTGCTGGGCGGCAACAACCCGCCGGAGAACCTCATCGGCACGCGCACCGTCGTGGTGCGTGACGTGAACCAGCTCAGCATCCTTCCGGAGACGTGCGGCCGCGGCGGCGCGGCGTGCAAGGCGGAGCCCATCTACTCCGCGAAGGCCACGTTCCGCTGGGACCTGTCCGACTCCGTCGCCGCCGTCGGCGAGGTCTACTACACGTACGACACCAACCGGACCACGTTCCGGGACGACGTGACGGGTGTGGCGCAGCCGAGCTTCGAGCGCCCGCACGCGCTGGGCTTCAACACGATGCTCCAGGCGCGCTTCTAGTCCACCGCCCTGCCCCACCGGGGCAGCCGGAAGGGCTCCGCGGCCCGGTCTCTCCTCGTGAGAGGCCGGGCCGTCGTGCGTCAGACGGTCGTCATCCGCACCACCTCGTCGAAGGCGGTGAAGCCCTGGGCCAGCTTGCGCACGGCGGCCTCGCGCAGCGTCCGCATGCCGGAGCGCCGGGCCGCCTCCACCATCTGCGAATAGGGGGCCTCGCGGGCGATGAGGTCTCTCAGTTCGCCCGCGCTGGTGACGATTTCAAAGACGCCCGTGCGGCCCACGAAGCCGGTACCACGGCAACGCACGCACCCAGCCCCCTTGAGCAGGCGCACGCCACCAGGCAGCAGCGGCAGGGGCGCCTGGAGCGCGAGCAGTTCGTCCGGCGTCAGCGTCGTCTCCTGCGCGCAATGGCTGCACACCCGGCGCAGCAGCCGCTGCGCCATGACGCCCAGGAGGCTCTGCGCCAGGAGAAAGGACGGCACGCCCAAGTCCCGCATGCGCGCCACCGCGCCCAGCGCGTCGTTGGTGTGCAGCGTGGACAGCACCAGGTGGCCGGTGAGCGCGGATTGAATCGCGTTCTCCGCCGTCTCCGGGTCGCGAATCTCGCCCACCATGATGACGTCCGGGTCCTGGCGGAGGATGTGGCGCAGCGCTCCGGCAAAGTCGAGCCCCACCTTGGGCTGCACCTGCACCTGGTTGAAGGCGTCCCACACCATTTCGATGGGGTCTTCGATGGTGGTGACGTTGACGTCCGGGCCCGCCAACGCCTTGAGCGCGGAGTAGAGCGTCGTCGTCTTCCCGCTGCCCGTGGGGCCCGTGACGAGGATGAGCCCGTGTGGCTGGTCAATCCAGGACTCGAAGGCGCTCTTCTCGTCGGGCTCGAAGCCGAGCTGGGCGATGTCCTGCACCAGCGTCTCCGGGTCGAAGATGCGGATGACCACCTTCTCACCGAAGGCGGTGGGCAGCGTGGACACGCGGAGTTCGACCTCGCGGCCGTCGCGCTCCGTCTTGATGCGGCCATCCTGCGGCTTGCGGCGCTCGGAGATGTCGATGCGCGCCAGCATCTTCACGCGCGAGACGATGGGCGGATGCACCGGCGCCGGCAACGTGTGCACCGGATGCAGCACGCCGTCGATGCGCAGACGCACCACGCTGGTGGTGCGCTTGGGTTCGATGTGGATGTCCGAGGCGCGGTTGTCGAACGCGTAGCGCAGCAGGTAGTCCACGGCCTGCACCACGGGCCGGTCCGACGCCTCCAACTCCTGGGTCCCACTGAGTGAGACGAGCTGCTCGAAGTTGGCGACCTGGGCTCCGGCGGCGGCGCTGAAGTCGTCGGCGGCGCGCGCCAGCGTCTTCTTGAAGCCATAGATGTCGCTGATGGACTTGAGGATGTCCGCCTTCGCGCTGAGGACGGGCTCCACCGGCAGCCCCGTCAGGCGGTGGAAGCTCTCGAAGAGCTCCCGGTCGAAAGGGTTGGCCACCGCCACCAGCAGCCGGCCCTGCGGGGTGCGCTCCAGGGGAAGCAGCACGTGCTTCTGCGCATAGGGCCTGGACACGGTGCGCGTGGCCAGCGCCATGTCGAGCTTGAGCGGGTCAATCTTCCGGTAGGTCATGCCGGCGGCGCGCGCGGCAGCCTCCGTGACGCGGTCCTCGTCCAGCACGCCTCGGCCGTTGGACAGCGGCACCTGGAACGCCGCCACGATTTCCACCGGAGAGACGTCGTACCGCGCGGCCTCCTTGCTGCCACCCGTGCCCCCCTGGTGGGCCTTGAGCACCCGGGCGCGCGCGGCGCCCTCGCGGGCCAGCACCTCCTGGGCCTGCTGGGGTTGCAGCAGCCCCTGGGCAACGAGCGCCTCCAGCACGAACAGCGTGGTGAAGTCATCCCGGCTCTTCGGAGCAGTGCCACCCACGCCGCTCACTGGCTGTACCAAGCGCGTCTCCTTTCACCCCGGCCGCCCGCCGGAGTGCGACCCCGCAGCGTACCAG
Organism: Myxococcus virescens; assembly: GCF_900101905.1. Classification (NCBI taxonomy): domain Bacteria; kingdom Pseudomonadati; phylum Myxococcota; class Myxococcia; order Myxococcales; family Myxococcaceae; genus Myxococcus; species Myxococcus virescens. The sequence goes on from NZ_FNAJ01000003.1 coordinate 212,552, forward strand.
ACGGATTCCGGCACACGGCCGTGCGCCGAGCGGAAAACACCCTTGGCGCCCTCCGCTCCACCAGCCAGGCATGGAGCCGCTGTCAGGCACGTCGTGCGGCCGTGCGGGCACGGCGCCGCGCCACCGTCAGTGCACGGTGCTCGTCACCGCGAGCACGGCGGCATCCACCAGGGACTCTGGCGTCGGCCGCTCCGCGACGGCCGCCGCGGGCACGCCCAGCCGCTCCAGGGCGGACGCCGTCGTCGGACCGATTGCCACCACCCGCGCGGTGGCCAGGCGCTCGCGTCCGGCCTCTTCCACGAAGGCCTCGGCCGTGCGCGGCGAAGCGAAGAGCACGACGTCCGGCGGTGAGGCATCCAGCAAGGCCAACGACTCCGGTGGCAGGGGCGCGGGCGTGGCGCGATACGCCGTCACCCGCGTCACCAGGAGGCCGTACTCTCTCAGCCCGTCTTCCAGCTCACGCCGGCCTTCCTCGGCGGCGGGAAGCAGGACTTCGTCACCCGGTTGCAGCGCATCCTTGATGAGGTTGAGCAGGGCCGCGCCCGTTCCCTCGGAAGGTTCGGCCACCACGTCCAGGCCGTAGCCCTCCGCGGCGCGCGTCGTGCGCGGCCCCACGGTGGCCACCTTCACCCGCTGTATCCGGTCCTGGGTGCCCGCCTCGCGCAGGGCCTCCATCAGCGCATCCACGCCGGTCGGGCTCGCGAACACCACCCAGTTGTAGCGCTGGATGTGCTCGGCCGCTGACGCCAGCGGACGTGGGTCCTCCGGAGGATGCAGTTCCAGAAGGGGCACACTCAGCACTTCGGCGCCCTCATCCTCCAGGAGGAAGCACAACTCCTCGGCCCGCTCACGCGGGCGCGTCACCAAGACTCTCTTGCCTTCAAGTCGCCGTTCCACGCGAGTCGCAGTCTAGGACTCCCGCGCCTCGGAGCGGCGCGCGAAATCACGCAAGATGTCCGCCGCCCCACGCGACAGCAGGTCATCCGCCAGGGATTCACCCAGTGCATGGGCCTGCGACACGGGGCCGCGCACCTCGCCCCGCACCACGTGTGTGCCATCCGGACGGCCCACGAGTCCGCGAAGGAAGACGGTGTCGCCCGACACGGTGGCATGCCCGGCCAGGGGCACGGTGCAGCCCCCCTCCAGCTTCGCCAGCAGCGCGCGCTCGGCGGTGACGGCGATGCGCGTGGTGTCGTGCTCCAGCGGCGCCAGCAGCGCGCGCACGCGCGCATCGTCCGTGCGGCATTGGATGGCCAGCACGCCCTGCCCCACCGCGGGCAGGCTCACCTCGGGCGGCAGCACCTGGGTGATGACGTCCTCCAGGCCCAGGCGCTTGAGTCCGGCGTAGGCCAGCACCGCCCCCGCGAGCCCCTGCTCCCGCGTCCTCGCCAGGCGCGTCTGCACGTTGCCGCGCACGCTGACGATGTCCACGTCCGGCCGGCGCGAGCGCAGGATGCAGCTCCGGCGCAGCGACGACGTGCCCACGCGCGCGCCCTGCGGAAGCGTGTCCAACGTCAGCCCGCCCAGGCCACAGAAGACGTCGCGCGGATCCTCCCGCTCCGGCACCGCCGCGAGCATCAGCCCTTCCGGGAACACGGACGTCATGTCCTTGAGGCTATGCACGGCGATGTCCGCGCGGCCGTCGAGCAGCGCCTGTTCGATTTCCTTCACGAACAAGCCCTTGCCGCCCACCGCGGACAACGGCGCGGACAGGAAGCGGTCTCCCTCGGTGGTCATCTCCACCAGGGTCACTTCCAGACCGGGATGCCGCGAGGTCAGCAGCGCGCCCACGTGACGCGCCTGCCAGAGCGCCAGGGGACTCTGCCGGGTGGCGATGCGCACGTGCGTCATCACTTGCCCCCCGTGGCGACCTGGGCTGGCGCGGCCATGACGGAGGGCGCGGCGGCGGCGGTGCCGACCTCCTCCTCCAGCAGACCGAACAGCTCGGCGGCGGCACCCGCCAGGCGGTTGCCCTCCCCTTCCGGCCCCACGGCGCGCAGCCGCGCGGTGGGCTCATGCAGCAGCTTGTTGACGATGGCTCGGCCCATGGCCTCGATGCTCTTGCGTTGCTTGTCGTTGAGTCCGTCGCCCAGGGCGCCCAGCGTGCGCTCCACCTCGGAGCGGGCAATGGCCTCCGCGCGCTGACGCAGTCGCGCCAGCACCGGCGTGCCCTCACGCAGCGCACGCTCCTTGACGAAACGCGCTACTTCCTGCGCGACGAGCACGCCCGCCTTCTGCGCCTCTTCCGCGCGCGCCGCGGCGTTGTCCGCGACGAACTTCTGGATGTCGTCCACGTCGTATGCATGTACCCAGTCCAGCGTGCCCACGGCCGGGTCGATGTCGCGAGGCACCGCCAGGTCCACCATGAACAGCGGCCGCCCCCGGCGTCCGCGCCCCAGGGCGCCCACGTTGTCCCGCGTGAAAAGCGGCACCTGCGACGCGGTGCTGCACACCACCACGTCCGCCGCGGCCACCAGACTGAGCAGCTCCTCGAAGGGCCGCGCCTGTCCGCCCACCTCCGCCGCCAGCGCCTCCGCGCGCGCCAGGGTGCGGTTGGTGACGTAGAGCTTCGACGCACCGGCCTGCTTCAGGTGGCGCGCCGCCAGCTCGCCCATCTCCCCCGCGCCCACCACCAGCACCGTCTTGCCCGCGAGCCCGTCGAACACCTTGCTGGCCAGCTGCACCGCCGCCGCCGCCATGGACGTGGCCGCGCGGCCAATGGCCGTCTCCGTGCGCACGCGCTTGGCGCAGCTGAAGGCGGCCGCGCACGCGCGCATCAACTCACCGCGCACCGCGCCCGCGCCCTGGCCCCGCTCAAAGGCTTCCTTCACCTGGCCCAGAATCTGAGCCTCGCCCAGCACCATGGAGTCCAGGCTGCACGCCACGCGGAACAGGTGCACCAGCGCCGCCTCGCCCTGGTGCTCGTAGAGGTGCTCCAGGGCCTCCACGCCGCCCAGCACCTGCAGCTCCGTCAACGCGCGCTGCCGCGCCATCGCCGCGTCCGGCGCGAACAGGTACACCTCCACGCGGTTGCAGGTGGACACCCAGAGGGCCTCCACGGGCGCCTGGGCCAGCCGCTGGAGCACGTCCACCTGACGCGACTCCGGCAAGGCCAGTCGCTCGCGGACGGTGAGGGGCGCCGTCCGGTGGGACAGGCCAATGCAAATGAGCTCCATACTCAGGGCATCCTCATGGCCGCCGAGGGCGACGACACGTCATACGAGGACAGGAAGGACACCATGACCAGGCAGAACCCCGCCATGGTGAGGAAGGCCACCCGCCGCCCCCGCCAGCCCGCGACGGAACGTGCCACCAGCAGCGCGGCGAAGACCGCCCACGCAACGAGGGTGGCCAGCGTCTTCCCATCCACGGTCCAGGGGCCCGGCGCGGTGCCCACGAAGAAGGCCCCCGTGGCGAGCGTGATGGACAGCGCCAGGAAGCCCCACACCACCAGGCGCCGGTTCAGCGTGTCCAGGAACTCCAGGGAGGGCAGGCGGGAGAACAGCAACCCGAAGCGCTTCGCCTTCACCTGCCGCTCCATGAGCACGTACATGACGCCCACGCCCGCGGCGACCGCGAAGGCGGCCAGCCCCAACAGCGCCAGGGTGATGTGCAGCGGCAACAGCGGCTGACGCACCCCGGGAGGCAGCGGCGCCTGTCCGCCCTGCATCAGCAGGCCGGGCAGCAGCGCGGCCAGCGCCAGGGGCGTGAGAAAGGCGCCGATGACGGGCCGGCGGTAGCGCACATCCAGGAACAGGAAGATGACTAGCAACAGGAAGGCCAGTGCGGAGAAGCCTTGCGCCAGGCCTACCGGCCGCCCGCTCTGCACCCCGAGCAACTCGAAGAGCGCCACGCCATGCAGCGCCAATCCACCGCCCACCAGCACGCGCCCTGCCGTGGCCAGGGCCTCGGACTGGCGGACCAGGTAGGCCAGGTAGACGACAGCGGCGATGCCATAGGCGTGGCAGGCGAGCGAGACGAGCGTGTGGCTCATAGGGGCAGGCTCATAACCACGGAAGACGGGCGAATCAGCCCATCTTGTTGAGGATGAAGGCAGCCAGAAGGTCTGCTTCAGAGTCCGGTTTCTTGTCCGCGCCCTCTGGCCTGGGCGCGCCGGCGGCGACCTCCGCTACATACCCTGGAACAACCTCATAGGCGTTGTCCCCCACCAGCACCGAGTCGGCCATCTGCTCGGCACCCAGTCGGGCAAGTTGCTCCTCGGTCTTCACCCGGGCCACCAACCCCTGGGTGTCTTCGCCCGACACGAGCTGGACGAAGTGGACCGCGGGCGTGAGGGGGAAGGCCACGCCGCCTTCCGCCATCACCACCAGCCGGCCTTCGCGCAGGTCTGCTTTGTCCGCCAGCGCCCACTCCTCGAGCTGGGTCTGGGGCAGGAAGAGCTTCGTCACGCCTTCCAGCTTACACCAGCCACCCCTCCCCCGGGGGAACGCTTGGGGGAAATGGTTGAAACAGGCGCCATCCATCCGCATCTGAGCCGCCAGATTGGCTGATGGCCGGCCGATCCTTGCAGGCCCACCGGACGCGTACTACACGCGGCGGAGGTGCCCGGACAGGCACGAGGAGACACCATGGCAGGCGCGGACGTGACGAACATCGGGGATGGCGACTTCAAGCAGCAGGTCCTGGACTCCCAGGAGCCCGTGCTGGTGGATTTCTGGGCGACGTGGTGCGCGCCGTGCCGCGCCATTGCGCCCTCCATCGAAGCGCTGGCCTCGCAGTACAAGGGGCAGGTGAAGTTCACCAAGCTCAACATCGATGAGAACCAGGACACGCCGCAGGAGTACGGCATCCGTTCCATCCCCACCCTGCTCCTGTTCAAGGGCGGCCGCGTGGTGGAGCAGATTGTCGGCGCGGTGCCCAAGGCCCGCATCGAAGACGCCGTGAAGAAGGCCCTGACGTAGACTCGCCGCTGCGGGGTCGGGCGCGCGAGAGAGCCCCTGCTGCTCTTCCGCGCACCACCCGTGGCCTCCTCCTGCCTCAGCTCAGCAACTCCACGCAGCGGCGGAGCACCTCCAACCGCGAGTACCGCTTGTCGTTCCCTGGCACCACGTGCCACGGCGCGTCGGGGCGGTGCGTCCGGTCCAGCATCTGCTGGATGGCCGCTTCGTACTTCTTCCACTTCGCCCGGTTCCGCCAGTCCTCGGGCCCCAGCTTGTAGCGCTTGGCCGGGTCCGCCTCGCGCTCGCGAAACCGCTGCAGCTGCGTCTTCTTGTCGATGTGGATGAAGAACTTCACCATCCGCACACCGTCCGCGGTGAGCATGTGTTCAAAAGCATTGATTTCATCGTAGGCGCGCCGCCATTCCGCCGGCTTCGCGAAGCCCTCTACCCGCTCCACCAGCACCCGGCCGTACCAGCTCCGGTCGAACATGCAGACCTCGCCCGCGCCCGGCGTCTTGCGCCAGAAGCGCCACAGGTAATGGTGTCTGCGCTCTTCCTCTGACGGCGAGGAGATGGGCCAGACCTTGTAACCACGCGGGTCCATCAGCGTGGTGAGCCTGCGAATGGCGCCGCCCTTGCCGGAGGCGTCCCAGCCCTCGAAGACGATGACGGCCTTCCGCCCCGCCAGGTAGTTCTGGATCTGCAGCTCGAAGACGCGCTCCTGGAGCGTCTTGAGCGTCTTCTCATATTTCGCGTGCTCACCCGCCGAGACAGACGGGTCGACCGCTGCGAGTGTCACAGTGCCATGAGGACATACGGGAAACACGTATCCATTTGCAGTCTTGTCATCAATTTTTTGAGATCGTTTACGAGTCAAGACAGACCCTCCAAGGTTGTATTGACAGCGGTGACTTCAACCGCCAAATAGGCACATAGCAGTGTCTGTGTTGGCTGACTGTTTTCACTTGGAGTATTCATGGCACGTCCACGCAAAGAATTGTCCACCGTCCCGCTGACGCCGGCCATGGTGAACTGGGCCGAAGCCTTGGGAGACGCCATTGGGCGCGGCATGCTGCGCGCGCTCAACGACGGGATGCCCAGGCTGGGGAGCACTTCGCCCAGCTCTACCGCGCTCACCGCGGGCCGGCGCCGCGGCCGTCCGCCGAAGGTGATGGCGGGCGCCAGCCTGGTTTCGCTGGATCGCCGTTGCACCATGGAGGGCTGTACTCGCGAGCAGCGCTCGAAGGGTCTGTGCTCCGCGCACTACCAGGCCGAACGCCGCCGCCAGATTTCGGGCAGCAAGTCGGCCTGAGTGCCTGCACACCGGACACCCGCCCACGGCCCTGGGCGATGACCGGTCCAACGCATCAGCCCTGCCAAGGGTCGGAAACGGACGACGTCGCCTTGAGCAGCTCCCAGGCCGCCAGCACGTCCACCACGCGCTCCACCTCGTTGGGCAGGGAGCGAGCCCGCTGGGACTTGAGATAGTCCTCCGCGAAGGCCCTCAGCCGCATCCCCACGAAGAGCCGCGCCAGTGCCACCTCCGTCTGACCGCTGAAGTCGAGGAAGCGCACGCCAAAGCCGCTGCGGCCCTCCGGCCCGTTCCCCCGCTCCTCCCGCACGATTTCCGCGCGCGCCTGCACGGGCGCGGCGCCCGGCTCCAGCGCGAAGCGCACGCCCAGCACGGTGCCCAGCGGCAAGTAGAAGGTGCTCTCCAGGAACGCCCCGCTGACGCTGACGTTGACGGACACGAGGCTCGCCTCGAAGCGACGCTCGCCCGCCTCGTCATCCACCCACACCTCGAAGCGCGTGGCGAGCTGGGCGCGGGGAAAGTGACGGTGCTCCGCCTCGCCCTGGTTCATCTCAATCAACGGCGCGAAGGCCGGCCTCGGCTCGGGGCTCACCGCCGCCACGTTGCCACCAGGACGCGCCGGAACCACCGCGGGGCGGACCTCCTTCGCCAGCGCCGCGACCTGCGCTGGCGCTCGCGCGGGCACGCGCACCGGCGCCTCCACCCGCGTGCTCCCGACTGCCTTCTGGCCACCCTTCCTCTGCATGACGCGTCCTCATCTGCCCGGGAGGGCTCGCCCTCCACGTGCGTTGGTGGGGTGATTCATACACCACCCCATGCCGCGCGCCGAGAAACGCTTGCGCCCGTCTCGCGAGGATAAATTCCGGAATTTCTCAGAACATGTGACGGCGCATGCTGATGTTCACCAGCAAGCCGATGCTGAGCATCACGGAAAGCAGGGATGAGCCGCCATAACTCATCAACGGCAGGGTGATTCCCGTCACCGGCAGCAGGCCAATCACCATGCCGATGTTCTCGAACACCTGCCAGAAGAGCATCGCCACGACGCCCACCGCGACGAAGGCGCCGAACCTGTCACGCGCGTTGAACCCCACGCCCAGGCCGAAGATGAAGATGGCGCCGTAGAGCACCAGCAGGACGATGCACATGATGAAGCCATGCTCCTCCGCCCACACGGAGAAGATGAAGTCGGTGTGCTGCTCGGGCAGGAAGCGCAGGCCCGTCTGGGTGCCCTCGCGCCAGCCCTTGCCGGACACGCCGCCGCTGCCCACCGCGATTTTCGACTGCGCCGCGTGATAGCCGCTGCCGCGCAGGTCCGCCTCGGGGTCCAGCCAGCCGGAGATGCGCTGGCTCTGGTGCTTCTTCAGGTGGTGCCGGACGATGGTGGGCCGAGGCTCCGGCACGTCACGGATGTAGTCGTTCCAGATGACGATGCCCGCGGCGAACACGCCCGCCACCAGCGTGGCCACCAGGTACCAGCGCACCTTCCCGAAGAGGATGATGGTGAGCGACGACAGGCCAATCATCAGCGCGGTGCCCAGGTCCGGCTGCACCAACACCAGCGCGAAGGGCACGAAGACGACGAGCACCGGCTTCCACAGCCGCGTCAGGCTGTAGGAGGGCGCATTGGGCTGGAAGTCGTCGTGGTAGACCTTGGCCAGCATCAGCACGACGCCAATCTTCATGAACTCCGCGGGCTGCATGCGGAACGGGCCGATGACGAACCAGCTCTCCGCGCCCTTGGCCGTGTGGCCGAAGAAGCGCAGCGCGATGAGCAGCAGGATGTTGCCCGCGTAGATGGGCAGCGCCATGCGCTGAATCCACCGGTAGTCCACCAGGCACACCACCAGCACGGCGACCATGCTGATGCCCAGGTAGCCCATCTGCGAGCCCCAGACGGGCGAGTGCGGCGGCCGTGACGCCGAGGCGAGGTTCCAGATGCCCAGCCCGCACACCGCCAGCACGGAGAAGATGAGGCCCCAGGGGATGTGGGGCACCATCCGGCGCTCAATCCGCAGTTGCACGCGTGCGGTCCTCTTCATCGCCCGGAAGCCGGGCCGGTGGCCGTACCCTTCGCGTCAGCGCCGCCTCATCGGCTGAGGGCGCGCGCGTCACGGAGGACGGCGTGTAGGGCTGGTTGGGACGCGGCGGCGGCGCCGTGGCGTCCAGCTTCTTCAAGTCGAAGTACTTCTGGAACACCGCCATCGCGGTGGGCGCAGCGTCCGAACCGCCGTGGCCGCCGTGCTCGTTGAGCACGACGACGGCCAGCTCCGGCTTGTCCGCCGGCGCGAAGCCCGCGTACCAGGCGTGGTCGCGCTCGAAGTAGCTCATCTGGTGCGTCTTCAAGCGAACCGCGCCCAGACGGGTCACCTGCGCGGTGCCCGTCTTGGACGCCACCAGGATGTCCTTGTCCCGCATGTGATTCATGCGCGCGCGGTACGCGGTGCCGCCCGGCTCGTGCGCCACCACCACCAGGCTGTCCACCACCGCCTTGAGGTGCGCGGGCGACAGGTCCACCTTGCGCACCACCTCCGGCTGGAACGACTCGATGGTCTGCCCGTCCAGGTCCTCCAGGCGGTTCACCATCTGCGGCTTGTAGAGCGTGCCTCCGTTAGCGATGGCCGCGTACACCAGCGCGAGTTGGAGCGGCGTGACGTTGGTGTCGCCCTGGCCAATGGAGCTGTTGAGCGCCATGCCCTTGGTGTAGCCGCCGGGCGACGCCTTGTCGTGGTAGGCGCTGGTCGGCATGATGCCTGGGACCTCCGCCACCACGTTGACGCCCGTGGGGCTGCCCAGGCCCAGGGCCTTGCCCATCTCTCCAATGGGGTCCAGGCCGATGGTGTCCGCAACCTTGTAGTACCAGGTGTCGCAGGACGACTTCATCGCCGTGAAGCCATCCACGAGCCCGTGTCCGGCGTCCTTGTGGCAACGCCAGGTGCGCGCGCCCAGTCGGTAGCCACCGGGGCAGTTCACCACCGTCTCCGGGCGGAAGGCGCCGGACTTGAACGCGGCCAGGGCGGTGACGACCTTGAAGGTGGAGCCCGGGCTGTAGTGCTCGGCGGCCACGCGGTTGATCATCGGGTCCAGCGGATCTCTCGACAGGAGCGCCATCTGCGCGGGCGTCACGCGGCCGGTGAGCAGGTTGGGGTCGAAGCCCGGGCGCGACACCAGCGCGCGGATGAAGCCCGTGTTGACGTCGATGGCGACCACCGCGCCCGTCACGCCGGGGAAGGCCCGCTCCGCCTCCTCCTGCAACCGCATGTCGATGGACAGCACCAGGTTGCTGCCCGGACGCGGCGACACCACGGCGTTGTCGCCCAGCTTGTCGTTCAGCTCTTCAATGGTCTGCCCGCGCGCGTTGACCACTTCCTTGCGCACGCCGTCGGTACCGCGCAGGCGCTGCTCGAAGTAGCGCTCCAGCCCGCGCCGGCCAATGTAGTCCCCCAGGGCGTAGCGGGCGCCGTCGCCATTGAGGCGCTCCAGTTCCTCCTGGGTGATTTCATTCATGTAGCCCAGCACGTGCGACAGCACGGAGTTGGTGCGGTAGTGCCGGTGCGGCACGGGCGCCACCTCCACGCCGTCCAGGATGTCGCGGCGCGCGGCCAGCCGGTCGTACTCGTCGCGCGACAGGTCCACGCGCACCGGCACCGGCTGGAAGGGGGCGTTGCGCCGCCCCATGCGCACCATGTCCTCCACCTTCTTGCGCTGGTCCGGGTCCCACTGGAGCAGCTCCGCCAGGCGGGGGATGACCTGCTCGTAGCAGTCGGTGCAGAAGGCCGGGGTGATGAAGGCGTCGAAGGACGGACGGCTGTCCACCAGGATGGTGCCGCGCGCGTCCTTGATGACGCCGCGGTCGGCGCGCAGCCGCACTTCCTTGACGAAGTTGGCCACGCTCTTGGCGGCGTACTCCTCGCCCCGGGTGATTTGCAGGCGGTAGAGCTGGATGGAAATCAGCCCCAGGCCCGCCACCATGGCCAGGCCCAGCCACAGGAAGCGCCGCTTGAGCTCGCGCCCCGGCGTCGTGTTGCCCAAGGTGGGTGGCGTCACCGCAGCAACCCCGCGGGCCGCTCCTGAGACGCCTCGAAGCGCCGCAGCAACGGGTAGAGCGCCAGCGCCGCGAGGCCCGTGAGCGCCACCTGCAGCGGCATCTCCGCCAGCTGCGAGCCCGGACCGTCCTCCTTCACCGTCAGCCAGGTGAAGAAGGTGGCCAGCAGCGAATGGCCCACGTCCGCGCCCATGGCGAACAAGGCGAAGGCCAGCGGTCCCCGGACCTCCACGAAGGTCGGCACCAGCCTTCCCACCAGGAAGATGAACACGGCCAGGAAGGTGTAGAGCCAGGTGGGCTGCCCGCTCATCAGGTCGAGCAGATACCCCACGGAGAAGGCGGAGAAGGTCCCTTCGAGCAGCGAGGCCCGCAGGGCCAGGAACGCCACCAACACCACGGTGACGTCAATCCGGCCGAGCTCAAGACCTGCCTGCTTCACCAGGACCGATTCCAGCGTGAGCAACGCCAGCGCCAGCGCGACGGACACCAGGAACTTCATTTCGACGCGCCCTCCGCGGCGCTGCCCGGCGCCATGGCGCTGTAGGGGCTGCCCACCACCAACACCTCTTCCAGCTTGCTCGTATCCACCGCCGGAACGATGTCCGCGCCCTGGAACATGCCGTGCTCCTTCTTCTCCAGGTTCGTCACGCGCCCCACCACCACGCCGGGCGGATAGATGCCGTCCGTCCCCGCGGTGATGATGAGGTCACCGTCCTCCACATCCTCGGTGCGCAGCATGTTCTCCAACTTCAGGGGCCCGCCTCCCGTACCCGCCGCCGTGCCCCGGGCCCGCGAGCGCTGCACACGCACCGCCACCCGACTCTGCGGGTCCGTCACCAGCGCCACATCCGCATACCCGCCCGTCGCCCGGATGACCTGTCCCACGATTCCATCCGGCGTCACCACGGACATGCCGCGAAACACACCCTGCTGCTCACCACTGCTGATGCGGACCGACAGCAGCTTCGCCACCGGATTGACGCCCACCACCCGCGCGGGGATTTCCGGCCCAGGCTCGGCCTCCGCGTAGTTGAGCAGCTTGCGCAGCCGCTCGTTCTCCATCCGCGACTCCCCCAAGGACTGCACCGCCGCGCGCAGCTGGAGGTTCTCCAAGCGCAATGCGTCATTCTCCTGCCGCACGCCTCGGAGGTCCAGGTAGTTCTGGACCCCGGCCACCCCGCCCTCAATGACGGACGTCAGCCCCTGTTGCACGGGGGACGCCACGGCGATGATCGCCCGGTCGACGAAGTTGGGTTCCCTGCCCTTCCGGCCACCGAGCAGGAAGGCCACCAGCGGCGAAAGGAGCAGGAAGCCCACGATGAGGGGGCGGTAGTACCGCTTCAGGAGCGACCACACAGGCAGGAGTTTCCGGGGGTGTAATGGGGGAGCAGGGGCTGGCTAAGGGCTCTAAATCGCTTGCATTTTCCGGTGCGTTATCCTAGGCAGTCAAGGCCTGCATGGGGGGCGGTTCCTGGTCCACCACCCACCGGCCGGGCTACCAACAACACCGCGTCGCGAGTCCTTCCGCACGGCTTTTCTCGGCGCGTTTGCCCCAGAAGTGACGACAATGGACGGTCTGAATCCCCGGAAGGTTGCCTCGCTCCTGTTCATCATCGGCATCGCGGTGGTGTTCACGCTCCAGTTCGGCCCGGGCAGTTCTGGCTTCGGCGCCACGGGTGGGGCGACGGCGCCCGGTTCGGTGGCCTCGGTGAACGGCAAGGAAATCCCGCTGCGTGACTTCGCGGCGGCCTGGGCCCAGCAGATGAGCTTCCTGCGCTCGCAGGGCAGCCCGGTGCCTGAGTCGCTCGCCCGTCAGTTCGGCATGCACAACCAGGTGCTCGACCGGTTGGTGAACACGGAGCTGCTGGCCCAGGCGGCCGAGCGCCACGGCATCGCCGCGTCCGACGATGAGCTGCGCAAGCTCATCCACCAGAACACGGACTTCCAGAAGGAGGGCCAGTTCGACTTCGAGCGCTACCAGCAGGTGCTGCGCGACTTCTACCGGAAGTCCCCGCAGGACTTCGAGGCGGAGCTGCGCCGGCAGCTGGCCGCCCAGAAGATGATGGACGTGGTGCGCGGCAACGCGGTGGTGTCGGACGACGAGGTCCGCGCCCGCTTCGAGAAGGAAGGCAACCAGGCGAAGGTCGTCTTCGCGCGCTTCCTGCCGGCCATGTACGCCGACAAGGTCTCCAACCCCACCGCGGCGCAGCTGGCCGAGTGGAAGAAGGCGCACGAGAAGGACATCAAGGAGTACTTCGAGGCCAACCGCTTCGTGTACCAGCAGCCGGAGCGCATCCGTGCGCGGCAGGTGCTGGTGAAGCTGTCCCCGGAGGCCACCGCCGACCAGAAGAAGGCGGCCCTGGAGAAGGCGCAGGCGCTGCGCAAGGAAATCGAGGGCGGCAAGGACTTCGCCCAGGTCGCGCGCGACAGCAGCGAGGACCCGGGCAGCAAGGCGCGCGGTGGCGACCTGGGCTGGGTGGAGCGCGGCAGCTGGGAGCCGGCGCTGGCGGACGCGGCCTTCGCGCTGAAGCAGGGCGAGGTGACGCAGCCGGTGGAGACGAAGTTCGGCGTGCACCTGGTGAAGGTGGATGAGAAGCAGGCCGCCCAGGACAAGAAGCTCGAGGACGTCCAGGACGAGATTGCCACCACGCTCTACAAGCAGGACCGCGCCAAGCAGCTGGCCCGCGCCGAGGCGGAGAAGGCGCTGGCCTCCGTCAAGGCGGGCCAGGACCTGAAGACGCTCTTCCCGCCGGAGAAGGAGCAGCCCGCGCTGCTGCGCTTCGAGACGGAGACGCGCCCGGAGGCCGTGGAGACGGACAGCTTCACCGCCGAGGGTGAGGCGGTGCCGCACCTGGGCCCCGCGCCCGAACTGGTGAAGGCGGCCTTCGCCGTCAGCGCCCCGCAGCCGCTCGACAGCGTGTTCCCCATGGGTGAGGGCTTCGTGGTGGCGCAGGTGGTGGAGCGCCAGAAGCCGGACGCCGAGGGCTTCGAGAAGCGCAAGGAGGAACTGCGCACCCAGGCCCGTCAGGCCAAGCAGATTGAGCTGACGGAGTCCTTCCTCAAGGCGCTGCGCGAGCAGGGCTCGGTGGTGACGAACACCGCCGCCATCGACTCCGTGGTGGGCACCGGGTGAGTCCCGGCGTCCAACCGTGACGCCTCCGAGGGCCGGGCCGAGGGTACTCCCCTCCCCGGCCCTCTCTCATTGCGGGCTTCGCGGCCAACAGGGCCGCAGCGCCAGCTACCGCTCCGGGAACTCGTGGGAGCCTGTGCCGCCGTTGGGCGCAATGGGCTCGGCGATGCAGAGCGCGTCCCGGCCCCGGGCCTTGGCCGCGTACATGGCGAAGTCCGCCGCGCGGATGAGGTCCAGCGCGGACGAGGCATGGTCCGGGTAGGTGGCCACGCCCACGCTGGCGGTGAGGCGCACGTCCAGGCCCTGCTCCAGGAGGAAGCCCCGCCCCCGAAAGGCCTCGCAGACGCGCTGGCCGATGACGGCCGCGCCCGCCGGGTCCGTCTCCACCAGCAACATGGCGAACTCGTCGCCGCCGTAGCGGAAGACGGCGTCCAGGTTCTGCCGGCCCAGGGTAATCAGCAGGTCCCCCACTTCCTTCAACGTGGCGCTGCCCACCAGGTGCCCGTGGGTGTCGTTGATGCTCTTGAAGTGGTCCAGGTCCAGGAAGACGAGCGACAGCGGGTGGCTGAAGCGCTCCGAACGCTTCACCTCCTGATCCAACAAGGCGCGCAGGTGCCGGGCGTTGTAGCAGCCGGTGTGCTCGTCCGTAATCGTCAACTCCTGCACCCGCCGGAAGTTGCGCGCGTTCTCAATCGCGATGGCCGCGTAGTCCGCGATGGCGGTGAGGATGGTGAGGTCCTCGTTGGTGAAGGGTGGGTCCATGGGCCCGTTCACCAGTTCGATGATGCCCAGGACCCGGCCCCGGGCCAGCAGCGGCACCGCGAGGATGGAGCGGGTGTGGAAGGCGGAGGCTTCATCGAAGCGTGGCGAGAAGCTGGGGTCCCCGCCCACGTCATGGACGAGCCGCGCCGCGCCGGACGTGAAGACGGCGCCGGCAATGCCCTCGCCCGGGTTGAGCTGGAGGCCCTTGAGCACGTCCGCGCCGTCACCCACCGCGATTTCGAAGTAGAGCTTTCCGGTGCGCTCGTCCTGGAGGATGAGCGACCAGTTGCGAGGCAGCAGCAGGCTGCTGACCTTCTGCATCACCAGCGCCAGCACCTCGCGGAGCTCAAGCGTGGACGTCAGCGCCTTGGCCATCTCGTTGAAGGCGGCCAACTGCTCCACTGTCCGCTTCATGGCCGACAGGAGGTCCGCGGGATTCATCCGTAGAGTCCACTCCGGGGCACAAGTCTGGTAAGGCCGGGCCGAGCCGTAACATGCACATGAACGCAGATCAAACGTTGCTCGTCCTGGCCTCGGCGTCGCCGCGACGCAGGGAACTTCTGGCACAGCTGGACATCCGTTTCACCGTTTCCGCGGCGGACATCGACGAAACGCCCCACGCCGGAGAGGCGGCGGAGGCCTATGTCGGTCGGCTCGCCCGGGAGAAGGCCCGCGTGGTGGCATCCCGCCACCCGGGCGCCTGGGTGCTGGCCGCCGACACCACCGTCGCCCTGGGCGCCGAGCTGCTGGGCAAGCCCCGGGACGCCGAGGAAGCCCAGGCCATGCTCACGCGCCTGTCCGGGCGGACGCATGACGTCTACACCGGCGTGGCCCTGGCCGGCCGGCATGAGGAGACGCTGGTGGTCCGCACCCGCGTCACCTTCCGGTCACTGAGCCCCGGGGAGATGTCCTGGTACGCGAACAGCGGCGAGCCCCTGGACAAGGCGGGGGCTTACGCCATCCAGGGCAAGGGCGGTTTCCTGGTGGCGGGCGTGGACGGCAGCACGTCCAACGTCGTGGGCCTGCCGCTGGGCGAGACAGTCGCCCTGCTGGAGCGGGCCGGCCTCCCCTTGCCCTGGAGGGCCTCATGAGCGGAAGCGTCGCGGAGCGGCTGGCGTCGGTGCGGGAGCGGGTGGCGGCGGCCTGTGCCCGGGCGGGGCGGCCGGTGGAGTCGGTAACGCTGGTGGCGGTGTCCAAGCTGAAGCCCGCGGACCTCATCCGCGAGGCCTATGCCGCCGGTCAGCGCGACTTCGGGGAGAACTACGCGCAGGAACTGCGGGACAAGGCCGCGGAGCTGGAGGGCCTGGAGGGCCTGCGCTGGCATGCCATTGGGGCGCTCCAGACGAACAAGGTGAAATACGTGGCGCGGGCGGCGGGGGCCTTCCACGCCCTGGACCGGCTGGAGGTCGCCCGCGAGCTGTCGAAGCGCCGCGAGGGCGCCCCACCCCTGCCCGTCTATGTCGAGGTCAACGTGGGCGGCGAGGCCACCAAGAGCGGCCTGGCGCCCGACGCGCTCGGCGTCTTCCTGGATGAGGTCCGCGCCCTGCCTGGCCTCCAGGCGGTGGGGCTGATGGCGCTGCCGCCCCCCACGGAGGAAGAGGCCCGGGCCCGCGCGGACTTCCAGGCCCTGCGCGAGCTGGCCCGTGTGCACGGGCTGCCGGGTCTGTCCATGGGCACCACCCATGACTTCGAGTGGGCCATTGAAGAAGGCGCCACCGTCGTCCGGGTGGGCACCGCCATCTTCGGTGAGCGCGCGCTCAAATCTCCTTGAACTTCACCCGCCCCTCCGAGTTCACGCTGACCTTGAACTCGGAGCCGCAGTAGTTGCAGCGCACCTCGTCCCCCTGGGCGAGCGCATCATCCACGGGGTTGTTGGCGTTGCACGAAGGACAGTCGAAGTCCTTGTGCGCCTTGCCACCTCCGCGCGCGGATTCCTTCTCGTCATCGTCGAAGTCGAACGAACCGCCACCACCAGACATGTGCCCCTCCTGCGGGATGGCGCCCGACACCGCGGGCTGCCCCGCGCGGAGGCTACCAGCGGTGTCGTCGAGTGGACACGCCGCTGCGCGGCACCGCCGCCTGCCGGGCGAACAGGCCCCGGCCGGGAAGAGGCGTGCGGGAGCGTGACGTGGGAAAGTGTGCCTCCCCGTGAAGTGAGCGGCCATCCATTGAATAGCTGGTCAACAACCGCGTCAGTGGAAATGGGCGGTGGCGGGAATGGTTCCAAGCCGGGTCTGGCGCGGTGCGGCCCGGCTACCTAATTTCCAAGCGAGGGAGCTCACCCGATGCAAACGCAGTCCAAGTGGGGGTTCGCGGCGGCGCTCGCGGGGCTGGTCTGGTCGTCGACGGCCATGGCTCAGGAGTCCGTGAACCCGGCGTTCGGCCCTGGGGAGCAGAGCTCCTACCGCGTCAGGTACCTGGGCATCACCGCGGGAACCGCGCAGGTGACGGTGGGTGCCCACATGAAGCAGTGGGGCCAGGACGTGTGGCCCATCGTCGCGGTGGCGCGCTCCAACGACATGCTGGGCGTGTGGCCCATCAAGGACAAGTTCGTGTCCTACTGGCAGCCGGAGAGCCAGCGCGTGGTGGGCAGTGACTTGCACGCGGATGAGAACGGCTCACGTCGCCGGCAGCGCATCAAGATGGAGCCGGATGGCAAGACGGCCTTCGTGGTGAAGCAGAAGGAAGGCGAGTCTCCGCGCGAGTCCACCCGCGAGGTGACGGAGGGCACGCTGGATGTCACCGGTGCGACGTTCGCGTTGCGCAACCGGGAGCTGGTCGTGGGGCAGGAGTATGCCTATCCCGTCTTCACCGGAAGCAAGCAGTTCACCCTTCGCGCGAAGGTGGAAGGGCGTGAAGTCCTGGGCACGGCGCTGGGCGACAAAGAGGTCTTCAAGCTCAGCGTGAAGACGGAGTTCGGCGGCAACCTCGCCTCGAAGCGGGACATGTTCGTCTACTTCACCACGGACTCCAGCCACGTACCGGTGCGGGTGGAGGCGGAGTTCGCGCTGGGCACCATCGTCGCGGAGATAACGGACTACAAGCCGGGCCGGAGCATGACGGTGGCCCGCGCCGAGAATGGCGGGTAGCACCCGCCGGAGAGTGAAGGGGGCGGATGGGTGCAGGATGGGCGTGGGCGGTGGTGGCGGCGGCGATGTCCGCCACGCAGGAGCCTCAGGTGGTGTCGCCCCTGGTCAAGGTCCGGCCGGGCGAAGCAGTGAAGGGACGCAAGGAGGCGCGCCTCAGCCTCGCGCGCGGTGAGTGTGAGGCCGTGCAGGTGGCGCTTCCCGGCCGGGTGGAGCGTCCCACCGTGGAGCCGCTGACGTTGAAGGGCCCGGGCGCGGCGCTGAAGGTCAGCGTCTGGCGCGAGGCCTTCATCGACGTGAAGACGCCGTCCAACGGCCAGGGCCACAAGGGCCCGTGGCCTGACGCGCTGGTTCCGGTGGATGCGCCGGGACATGACTCGAAGCTGCCCACCGTCTTCTACGTGGAGGTGTGCGCCCCGGAGAAGCAGGAGCCGGGGACGTACCGGGGACAGCTGCGGGTGAAGGCGGGTGACGCGAAGTTCCGGCCAGTGCCGTTCACCGCCGAGGTGCAACCCTTCGCCCTGCCCGCCACGTCCTCGCTGCCCAACAGCTTCGGGGTGTCGATGTACAGCATCGCCCGGGGCCACGGCGTGGCGCCGGAGTCGGCGGAGGCGCGCAAGCTGTTGCGTGACTACGGACGCGCGCTCCTGGAGCACCGGGTGAGTGCCCACGGCATGAGCATGACGCCGCCTCCCGTGCGCTTCGAAAAGGGCCGCGCGGTGCTGGACTGGCGCGAGTACGACGCGGAGATGGCGCCCTTCCTGGACGGCAGCCTGCTGCCCTCCGGCGCCCGCTTCACCAGCACCGACGTGCGTGACAGCAAGCAGGCGAAGACGGACGCGGAGAAGACGGCGTACTACCGCGCCTTCGCCGAGCACTTCCGCGAGAAGGGCTGGCCCGCGCAGCTCTTCTTCTACGCCAAGGACGAACCCAAGCCCGAGGACGTGCCGCTGGTGAAGGCCCAGTCCAAGCGGGTGCGCGCGGCGGGCGCGATTCCCGTGCTCGTCACCAGCCCGCTGGATGACGCGCTGAATGGCTCGGCGGACATCCTCACGCCCACGCTCAACTGCTTCTACCCGCGCCCCGGGCCTCAGACGTGCCGCAGCGTGGTGGAGCCGCGCGCGCTGCGCAAACGGCTGGCAGGTGACACCCGGGTGTGGTGGTACCAGAGCTGCAATTCGCACGGCTGCAACGGCGGCCCCCCGGCGGACAAGGCGGTGGACGCGGCCTACAGCGGCTGGGCTTCGTACATGGTGGACCACCCCGCCCCGCTCAACCGGGCCATGGGCGTGCTCGCCTTCTCCTCCGGCGTGGACGGCGAGCTCTATTTCGACACCGTCTTCGCCTACAACACGAAGAAGGACCCCTGGAAGGACGTCTTCGAGTTCGGCGGCAACGGCGACGGCACCCTCTTCTATCCGGGGACACCCGTCAGGGTGGGTCCTTCTGGCCACCAGCCCATCCTCACGCTGCGGCTGAAGCACATTCGGGACGGACTGGAGGACTATGAGTACCTCCGGTTGCTCGCTGAGCTGGGTGACGCGGCCTTCGCCCGGACGGCCGCGCGCAAGTTGGCGCGCACCGGTTGGGACATCAACGCGGATGCGGGAGAATGGGAGGCGGTCCGCGAGGAAGTCACCACCCGGCTCCGGAAGCGCTGGGCGGAGTCCGAATATGCGAAGCGCCCGGACCGTCAGACGCCGCAGAGCACCCCGTAGTCTCTGGAAGGAAAAGGATGAGCCCCCTGCGCACCCTCTTCGCGGCCCTGTTGTCACTGTCCAGCGTCAGCGCCTGGGCCCAGTTGCCGGACGCGGAGGCGGACGCGCCGGAGGCTGAGAGCGCCAAGGCCGAGGAGCCCGAGGCGCCCCTCACCGTGGCGCCGTGCACCTCCGCGCTGCCGGCACTGCGCACGCCCATGGCGTTCATGCCGGGTGAGGTGCTCGAGTTCGACCTCGACGCCATGGGCGCGCAGGCGGGCACCATGACGATGCGCGTCCACAAGCAGAAGGATGGGCAGCTCCCCATCCAGGTGGAGGCGCAGACCAACACCTTCTTCTCCAAGGTGCGGCGCGTGCGCGGCAGCGCCACCGCGTACCTCCACCCTCGCACGCTGCGCCCCAATCGCTACGTCGAAGACACCATGGAGAACGAACAGCGCCGCAAGGTGAACGTCGCGTTCGGCCAGAAGGAGCGCACCGTCAAGGTCGACTACCAGTTCGGCCAGCGTCCCAAGGGGCAGTTCAACTACACCTTCGACAAGGACGGCCTGGATGTGGCCGGGGCCATCTACCTGCTGCGCCAGCTGCCGCTCAAGGACGACCTCCAGGTGTGCTTCGACGTCTACGGCGTGCGCCGCATGTGGCGCATGCAGGGCGCGGTGGTGAAGCGCGAACAGGTGACGACGCCACTGGGCCAATTCAACGCCTGGCACGTGACGGGCACCGCCGTGCGACTGGACCGGCCCAAGCAGAAGCGTGAAGTCCACGTCTGGATTTCAGACGACGCGCGCCGCCTGCCGCTGGCCGCCGTGGGCACCATCGACCTGGGCGCCGTGCGCGCCACCCTCACCTCCGTGTCGCGTCCGGGTGAGAAGCCGCAAAAGAGCGAAGGACAGGAAACGATGAAGTGGTGAGCAGCTGACGCCCCCCTTCGTTGCGACTCCACGACATGGGCGTTGGGCTGGCGGATTCGCGCTGAGGGCCGGGGCGCCTCGGTGCGCCGGGCTTCGGCCCTGACTGGAAAATTGACGGAGTGCTACCTGCCTGTAGCGTCGAGGCCATGGCTCCTCCGGCCCTGACCCTCGTCGCCCCTACGCCGTCGCGCCGTGCAGACCCGGTCCGGGTGGCGGTGGAACAGCTCGCCCGCTCACTGCCTGCGCGCGCTGACGCGGCTGTGCTCGTGGACCTGCTGGAGGATGACCTCCGAGAGGGACTGGACGCGCTCGGCGAGGTGGAGGCCCATTTCACGGACCTGCTCGACACGCTTCGCACGGAAGCGGTGACACCGGCCGCGCTGGTGGAATCGGGTGATGACCTGCGCGTCCTTCAGCAGTTGGATTCACTCCACGACGCCGTCGTGCGGCTGCGCAAGCGCCTGTCCCAGGCCGCGAGCATGAATCGGCAGGCACATGTGCCGGTGCGCAGCCGCTGACACGCGGCTGTGAAGCCTCGTTCTTACGCGGGCCCCAGCAACAGGCAGTGCCAGCGCACGGCCGCGAACGCCGATGTACTGCCTCGACAGCGCCCGTCACAGGCCGAGAACAGGCTACGGCCCGCGCCAATGCGCTACCGCTCCCCGTCATCCCGGTAGCCTTGTCGTGACGAACCTCCACTCAAGGACCCGACGCAGCAGGCGCGGCGGGAGCAGGAGCCGTCGTCGCGGGCCCCAGCACGGGAGAAGGCGTCGCGGGCAGCGGGAGCGCTGGCGCGGCATTGAGCGGCGCGGGTGTCCCCAACAACGGCGCCGGAGTCCCAGCATTCAGCGGCGCCGGCGTGCTCAGCAACCCCGGCGGCGGCGTGGCAGGATTCGAGTTGAGCGGAGGCTCGGTGGCGATGATTCCCGCGCTGGATTGCCCCGTGCCGACAAACGCATCGAACGAGCCCGGCGCCAGCGGCTGCACCGTGAACGAACCGAAGGTGGACGCGGTGGGCGGCGTCGCGAACGCCCCCATCGTGCCTCTGCCGGGCGTCCCCGCCACCACGGTGGTCCCATCCAACGGCGTCACCGGAAGCTGTCCCGAGTATGTCACGGGCGTGTTCGTCACCGTCGGCACGGGAAAGCCTCCACTGATGACCTCAGGCGTCACCGGCACCCCTGGCACCGTCGTGGCCTGCATGGGCGAAGTCGCCAGGCGCCCTGGAGCCGTCGCCGGCACCGTCACCCGAGTCACGGCCCCTGTCTCCTGAAGCGCCCCAGCCGTCCCACTGCCCCCGATGGCCGAAGGCGCGGGCGGAGGCGACGCGGTAACAGGCGCCCCTACCACGGCGGAGGGCGGTACCGGCGTCAGCGAGCGCCAGCTCAGCGGCGGATTGCCCGTGTTCTCCACGAAGGGCCGCGAACTCACCGCCGTGCCGCCCACGTCGATGGCTACGTCCTCGAACACGAACTGGATGAAGCCGCGCGGCTCGAGCCGCGGCGGGAGGTTCCACACCAGCACCACGAGCTCCGTGTCGTCGTAGCGAGCCTGCCGCAGCAGCCGGTGGGTGTCGTCATCCGCGTACGCGCCAGCGGCCAGCGCCGCCGCGTGCACGAAGGCCGTGTCCGTCAGAAGCTGTCCGTTGCGCCAGACGCTGCCCACCCCCCAGACAGCCACCGCGGCATGGGTACGCGTCATCGCCGTCCAGCCCAGGCCACTGTCCCCATAGAGCGGGACGTCCAGCAACACGCCGCCGCCAATGGCATGTTGAGGCGGGCGAAGCGGCGGACCCGAGCCCCCCTGCCCCTGCTCCGGCGGGAAACCCGGCCGCATCAGCTCGACCCGGTACTCCGTGGCCCCCAGGCGGAAGGACGCTTCCAGCGTCCCTTTATCCCCAAAGGTGGCGCCCGGAAGGGACACGCGGTCCTCCACCGTCAGCGACGCGCTCCCCGTGCCGCTTTCAGCAAGGTCCGTGAAGGGAAGTGAGCCTTGGATGAAGAAGCCGTCTGGCTGCTCGGTCCTCGCGCTGGCCTCGCGGCCCTCGAACGTGAACCCGCCTGGCGCCGCGGCCAACAAGCCGGACAGAACGAACGTGGTGAAGGGTCCCGCCATCGACGCTGCCTCCTTGGTTTACAAGGTAGGCAGCGGAGCGGGGAACGGCATGCCCCACCCCTGCGAACTAGATGAGGCCGCGCGCCCTGCGGATCTGCTCGACCGTCTTGTTGTACTCGATGTCGAAGGCGCTGGTCCCCTCCTGCAGGTGCTTCAGGCGGGAGCGGGCCTCCTTGTCGATTTCGTCGTCCACGTCGAGGTGACGCTTCATGACGGCGAAAATCTTCTGACGCAGCCCGTTATCCGCCGAGTACACCTCTTCGACGTTCCGGCTGATGAGCAGGAATTCAATCATCTGGTTGATGACGTACTCGATGCCCTCGTCGCCCATCTTGAAGCCGCGGACGTCCGCCATCTCGCGCTTCACCTGGTTGAACTTGGAATAGTCGTAGCCGCGACGCTCCAGCGCTTCACGCGTCGCCTGGTTCACACGCTCCTCGTTCGCAAGGTACTCACGCATGATGGCTGACAGGTCCATCTCGGCGTCGGCCACGCGCATCGGCTCCACCTCGATGTCCCCGTCCTGCATGAGCTGCTGAACGGCCTCGCGCGAGATGATCGGGATCACCTTCGGATACAGCCTCATGTCGGTCCCTCGCCCTCTGTGAAACGTGCTCGGAATCGTCAACCGCTATAGTTCAGCGCCGAGCCCAGTCGCAATGAAAAACCCCAGGAACGTCGCGCTTCCAGCGCACTTCCCACCAGGTCTGCAGCGGAAATTAATCACGCTGCCCCGGGTGGCGACCCTCCCTGCGTTTTTTCGCCGACGGGTTCGTGCGCGTCGTCAAGGGAAGCCTCCCGTACGGGATCTTCCGCATCCTCTTCTGGATGTCCGTGGAGGCCCGCATGGACGCGTTCCGCCATGGCCGGTCCGACGACTTCCGCGAGCTCTTCGATGGAGGCGTCCCCCACCCGCTTGAGCGAACCGAAGTGCCGAAGCAGTTGCTTGCGCCGCGTCTCCCCCACGCCAGGGATGTCCTCCAGCGCCGAACGCACCCGGCTCTTGCGCAGCACCTGCTTCTGGAAGGTGATGGCGAAGCGGTGGGCCTCGTCCCGCATTCGCGTGAGCATGAACATCTCCGCCGAGTTCTGGGACAGGACGATGGGGTCCTTGCGCCCCACCACGAAGATGCGCTCGGGGCTCCGGGCGCTCTCCGCGTCGCGGTCGAACACCTCCAGGTCGCGGCTCTTGGCCAGACCCACCACGTCCACCGAATCCACGCCCACGTCCTTCATCGCCGCGTGCGCGCTGG
Source organism: Myxococcus virescens (assembly GCF_900101905.1). NCBI lineage: Bacteria > Pseudomonadati > Myxococcota > Myxococcia > Myxococcales > Myxococcaceae > Myxococcus > Myxococcus virescens. The sequence continues at coordinate 235,788 of NZ_FNAJ01000003.1, forward strand.
CCAGTTGCCCCTTGCCTCCGTCGATGACGAGCAGGTCCGGCAGGTCATTGTCCTCCAGGCCCTTCTTCAGGCGGCGGGAGATGACCTCGTACATGCTGGCGAAGTCGTCCTGCTTCTCCAGCGTCTTGATCTTGTACTTCCGGTAGCGCGACTTGTCCGTGTCCCCGTCCGTCACCGCCACCTGCGACGCGACAATGGCCGAACCCTGGAAGTGCGAGATGTCGAAGCACTCCATCCGGCGCGGGAAGTTGCGCAGCCCCAGCCGCTGCTGGAGCCGGGACAGCACGGTGTCCGTTTCGTCCTTCGTCCGCCGGCGCTCCACGAAGGCCTGTTCGGCGTTCTTCGCCGCCATCTTCACCAGGTCCAGCTTCTCCCCGCGCTTGGGCACCAGGACGCGCACGCGCTCGCCCTTGCGCTCCGTGAGGAGCGCCTCGAGCCCCCCGGTGCCGTCCTCCAGCTCCAGCGGCAGCAGCACCTCCTCCGGCACGAAGCTGCCCTGGTCGTAGTAGAGGTTGACGAACGAGGCGATCAGCTCCTCGTCGGGGAACTCCTGGCTGCCGAAGGGGAAGGCCTGCCCACCGTTGAGCCGGCCCTGCCGCACCCACAGGACGTAGAACAGGATGCGGTCCCCTTCCCGGTGGAAGGCGAAGACGTCCTGGTCCTTGAAGTCGGTGGTGGCGACCTTCTGCCGCTCCAGGCTCCGCTCGATGGCGCTGAGCTGGTCTCGTATCCGCGCGGCCTCCTCGAACTTCAGCTCCTGCGCGGCGCGCTTCATGCGCAGGCGCAGGCCCTCCACCAGCTCCCCCGCCTTGCCCTCCAGGAACATCACCACCTCATCCACGCTGCGGTGGTAGTCCTCCTGGGGCACCGGGTACACGCACGGGGCCGGGCAACGGCCAATCTGGTGCAACAAGCAGGGCCGCTTGCGGTTGGCCAGCACGTGGTCGGTGCACGTGCGCAGGCGGAAGAAGCGGTTGACCACCCGCAGCGTCTCGCGAATGGCCCCCGCGCTGGAGTACGGCCCGAAGTAGCGCGCGCCGTCGCGCTCGTATTTGCGCACCACTTCCAGGCGCGGATAGGGCTGCGTGCGGTCCAGGCGCAGGGAGATGAACTGCTTGTCGTCCTTGAGCAGGACGTTGAAGCGCGGCCGGTGCTTCTTGATGAGCTCGTTTTCGAGCAGCAGCGCTTCCTTCTCGTTGCTGACGAGCACTGTCTCCAAATCGCCCAGCAACTGGTCCAACAAGGACACGAAGACGCGCGTGTCGCCGGTGCGGTTGAAGTACGAGCGCACCCTGCTGCGCAGGTTGATGGCCTTGCCGACGTAGATGACCTGACCCCGGCGGTCCTTCATCAGGTACACGCCAGGCTCGGTGGGCAGTGCGTCCAGCTTCTCCAGGAGCTTCGCGTCCATGCCAGCCCCCCGCCTACTTGCGGCTCCGGGCCCGCGCGGAGCGTCCTCCGCCCCCGCGCCCCTTGCCCTTCTTCGGGGCCTCCGCTTCCGCCGCCTTCGCCGGGGCCCGCAGCAGCGAGCGCGACGCCGGCTTGAGCCCCAGGTCCATGTCCTTCAAGAGCTGCACGCGGTCCCGGTACTCGGCCGCCTTCTCGAACTGCATCTCGTCCGCGGCGGCGAGCATGTCCTTGGTGAATTCCTCGATGAGCCGCTTGATTTCCTTCGGCTGGAGGACGTCGTCCTCGCCTTCGGCCGCCATCGGCAGGGCGCCCACGTCACCCGCCTCGTAGGCCGCGTGCTCGGACAGGTCGGTGATGTTGCTCTTCACCGAACGCGGGGTGATGCCGTTCGCCTCGTTGTACGCGCGCTGGATGTCGCGGCGGCGCGTCGTCTCCTCCAGGGCCTTCTTCATGGAGTCGGTGACGTTGTCCGCGTACATGATGACGCGGCCGTTCACGTTACGGGCCGCGCGGCCAATCGTCTGGATGAGGGAGACGTGGCTGCGCAGGAAGCCTTCCTTGTCCGCGTCCAGGATGGCCACCAGGGACACCTCGGGGATGTCCAGGCCCTCGCGCAGCAGGTTGATGCCCACCAGGACGTCGAACTCGCCCTTGCGCAAGTCACGGATGATGGCCATGCGCTCAATCGCGTCGATGTCCGAGTGCAGGTAGCGCACGCGCACGCCTACGTCGGAGAAGTACTCCGTGAGGTCTTCCGCCATGCGCTTCGTGAGCGTCGTCACCAGGACGCGCTCGCTGCGGGACACGCGCTGACGCACCTCCTCCAGCAGGTCGTCCACCTGATTGCCCACGGGGCGAATCTCCACCTCCGGGTCGGTCAGGCCCGTGGGGCGGATGATCTGCTCCACCACCACGCCCTGTGACTTCTGCAGCTCGTACTCCGCCGGCGTCGCGGAGACGAAGATGGCCTGGGGTACCAGCTCCTCGAACTCACCGAACTTGAGCGGGCGGTTGTCCAGCGCGCTGGGCAGGCGGAAGCCGAAGCCCACCAGCGTCTCCTTGCGCGCGCGGTCGCCGCGGTACATGGCGCCAATCTGCGGCACCGTCTGGTGGCTCTCGTCGAGCATCACCAGCAGGTTGCGCGGGAAGTAGTCGATGAGACACGGCGGCGGCTCTCCCGCCGCGCGGCCGGAGAAGTGCCGGGAGTAGTTCTCGATGCCGCTGCAGTAGCCAACCTGCTCAATCATCTCCAGGTCGAACATGGCGCGCTGCTCCAGCCGCTGCGCCTCCAGCAGCTTGCCCTCGCGCTTGAAGGTCTGCAGCTGTTCGGACAGCTCGTCGCGGATGGTCTGAATCGCGCGTCGGCGCACGTCCTCCTCGGCCACGTAGTGGCTGGCGGGGAAGATGACGATCTTCTCCAGCGCGCCCAGCGTCACGCCGCGCAGCGGGTCGAACTCGGTGACGCGCTCCACCTCATCGCCGAAGAAGCTGACGCGCACGGCCCGCTCCTCCTCGTACGCGGGGAACACCTCGACGGTGTCGCCGCGCGCGCGGAAGGTGCCGCGGTGGAAGTCCAGGTCGTTGCGCTTGTACTGGGCCTCCACCAGCTTGCGCATGAAGGTGTCGCGGCCCATCTCCTCGCTCACCGCCGCGCGCACCGCCAGGTCCACGTAGCTGCGGGCCGCGCCCAGGCCGTAGATGCAGGACACGCTGGCGACGATGATGACGTCGTCCCGCGTGCGCAGGGAGTGGGTGGCCGAGTGGCGCATCCGTTCGATGTTGTCGTTGATGGACGAGTCCTTCTCGATGAAGGTGTCCGTCGACGGAACGTAGGCCTCGGGCTGGTAGTAGTCGTAGTACGAGACGAAGTACTCGACGGCGTTGTGCGGGAAGAGCGCCTTGAATTCGCCGTAGAGCTGCGCGGCCAGCGTCTTGTTATGGGCCATCACCAGCGTGGGCCGCTGCACGTTGGCGATGACGTTCGCCATCGTGAACGTCTTGCCTGACCCGGTGACGCCCAGGAGCGTTTGGTAGCGGTCCCCCCGCAGGACGCCCTGCGTGAGTTCGCCAATGGCCCTCGGCTGGTCGCCTCCGGGACGGTGTTCGCTGACGAGCTGAAAGTCCGACATACCCGCGAGACTTAACACCGCCCGGGTGGGAAGGCCGGATGTTCGTGACCGCGCTACTTCGAAGTGTCCTGCCGCTTCAACGCTTCCAGGGATTGCAGCCGAGCAGCCTCGAACTCATCCCCCTTGTTCCAGCGAGGCAGCTCCGGTTGCCGGGCAACGTGGGCCCCCAGCAGGAAGAACAGGCGGATGTCCTCCACCGCGCCGGAAAAGTCCCAATCCGGACGCAGCTCGTCCGACGGCTGGTGGTAGTGCTTCGACTCCCAGACCTCCCGCTGCTGCTTGCCCCAGCCCTCCGGCTTGCCGATGAAGTCCATCCCACTGCCGAAGTACGCGGCGGGAATGCCCCGCTTGGCGAAGTTGAACTGGTCCGACCGGTAGAAGAAACCACGGTCCGACAGCTGGTCCGCCTTCACCACCCGGCCCTGCGTCTTCGCCAGGGCGACCAGGGTGGCGTCCAGGTTGGACTTGCCCAGGCCGATGACGGTGAGGTCGCGGGTGCGGCCATGGATGTTGGCGCCATCGATGTTGATGTTGGCGGCGACCCGGCCGTGGGGCACGGGCGGGTGCTCGGCCAGGTACTGCGAGCCCAGCAGCCCCTGCTCCTCGGCGGCCACGGCCGCGAAGAGGATGGAGCGGCGCGGCGCCTTGGGAAGGGCCTTGAACGCCTTGGCGATGTTGAGCATCGCCGACACACCGGACGCGTTGTCGAGCGCGCCGTTGTAGATGGTGTCCTCGCCCGGCTTGCCGCCTTCCTTGCGGCCCAGGTGGTCATGGTGCGCGGTGTAGAGCACCACCTCCTGCGACAGCTTCGGATCGCTTCCGGGCAGCAGCGCCAGCACGTTGGCGGTGGGACTGCGGCGCACCGTGTTGGTGAGGCGTGACGACACCGTCACCCCGAGTGGCACGGGCTGGAAGTCGCGCTTCTGTGCGGCGGCCCACAGCGCGCCCAGGTCCTTGCCTGCCAGCTGCAATACCCGGCGCGTGGCCTGCTCGGTCGTCCAGGCCTTCACCTGGAGACGGGGCACCTCCGCCGCGGGCAGTTCGAACTGCTCGCCCGTCCACGACGTCTGCACCACCTGCCACGGGTAGCCCGCGCTTGGCGTGGTGTGGATGATGATGGCGCCCGCCGCGCCCATCTTCGCGGCCTGCTCGTACTTGTAATCCCAGCGGCCGTACCAGAGTCGCGTCTTCCCCGCGAAGAGCTGCGGGTCATCCTCCGGGTCGCTGTTGAGGATGAGCAGCGTCTTGCCGCGCACGTCCATCCCCTTGAAGTCGTCCCACTGGTACTCGGGGGCCTGGATACCGTAGCCCACGAAGACGAGCTCGGACGCCGCCAGCTTCGACTCGGGGGCCTGCACGCCGGACACGGCGATGAAGTCGTGGTGGAACTTCAGGTGCACCGCGCCCTGGGGCGACTGGAACGACAATTCCTCGGGGCTGCTGGTGACGCCCACCAGGTCAAAAGGCTGCAGGTATGAGCCGTCCGTGCCCAACGGCTGCAACCCGAGCGCCTCGAACTGCGAAGCGATGTACGCCTGCGCGAGCGCGTCCCCCCGTGTGCCGGGACCACGGCCCTCCAGCAGGTCACTCGCGAGGAAGCGTACGTGCGCGCGCAGCACCTCCGGAGCGATGACACCGGACGCGGACTTCTCCGCGGGCGTCGTCAACTGCACGCGCTGCGCGAGCGCCGGAGCGGAGCAGAGGGCGAGAAGCAGGGGCAGCGAGCGCATCATGGTGTCCCGAGCCCTAACACGAAGCCCGGGACACCCGAAGCACTGCATCAGCCCTGGAGCGGCGCCACCTTCCACGTCGTGCCAGCGGGCGTGTCCATGATTTCCACGCCCTTCTGCTTCAGCTCGCCTCGCACCCGGTCCGCGGCGGCGAAGTCTTTCGCCGCACGGGCAGCGGTGCGCTCGCCCAGCAGGCGCTCCACCTCCGCCACGTCGATGCCCCGCTCGCGCACGGCGCGCTCGCGGCGGCGCAGCAGCCACGCATCGGGCGCGTCCTCGAAGAGGCCCAGGACGCCGGACACCCTGCGCACGTCCTCACGCAGCGCCTGAAGCGTGCGGCCCACCAGGGCCTTGTCCTTCACGGGCGGCTTGTCGGTCAGCTCGTTCATCATCCCGAAGAGCCCCGACAGCGCGCCCAGGCCGCCCGCGGTATTGAAGTCGTCGTCCATGGCGGACTCGAACTCGGTGAAGAAGCGCTGCGGGTCGCCGTGCAGGGGGCCCTTGCCGAAGTCTTTCCCCGAGATTCGCTCGTCCACCTTGCGGAGCGTCTCGTAGAAGTACTCCATGCGCGTCTCCGCATCCGCCAGCGCCTTGTCGGAGAACGACAGCGGGTGGCGGTAGTGCGTGGCGAGGAAGAAGAAGCGCAGCGCTTCCGGGTCCACCTTGGTCAGCGCGTCGCGCAGGCGCACCACGTTGCCCAGCGACTTGGACATCTTCGCGCCTTCCAGGTCCAGGAAGCCGCAGTGCATCCAATACCGGGCGAACGTCACCCCGTTGGCGGACTCGCTCTGGGCGATTTCGTTCTCGTGGTGGGGGAAGATGAGGTCCAGCGCGCCGCCGTGGATGTCGAACGTCTCACCCAGGTACTTCGCGCTCATGGCGGAGCACTCGATGTGCCAGCCCGGACGGCCAGGCCCCCAGGGGCTCTCCCAGGCGGGCTCTCCCGGCTTCGCCGCCTTCCACAAGGCGAAGTCGAGCGGCTCGCGCTTCTGCTCACCCGGCTGCACGCGCTCGCCTACGCACAGCTCATCCAGGTTGCGCTTGGACAGCTTCGCGTAGTCCGCGTCGCTGCTCACGGAGAAGTACACGTCGCCCTGGGAGGCGTACGCGTGGCCCTTGTCCACGAGCTTCTGGATGATGGCGATGATTTCGGGGAGGTGGTCACTCACCCGCGGCGAGAAGTCCGGCTCCAGCAGGTGGAGCGCCCGGGTGTCCTCCCGGAAAATCTCCACGTAGCGCGCCGCCAGCTCCACGGGGGCCTCCCCCGTCTCCGCGGCCGCCTTGATGATTTTGTCGTCCACGTCCGTGAAGTTGCGGACGTACCGGACCTTCAGGCCCCGGTGACGGAGGTAGCGGACCACCACGTCGAAGGAGGTGAAGGTGCGGGCATTCCCGATATGGATGTAACTGTAGACGGTAGGACCACAGACGTAGACCCCCACCTCGCCAGGAATGGCGGGCTGCAGCAGCTCCTTCTGCATGGTCATCGTGTTGAAGAGCCGAATGGCGGGCGGGGTCACGTGCGGCAATCCTCTCGGGTCCATAGGCGTGGGTGTGTCCCGCACTCTAGAGTCTCGGGTCGCGGACAAGCCAGTATTCGCAAGGGGTTCGTCGCCGCCCCCAATCTGGGAGAATGGGCATCATGGCTCCACCGAACCCAAAGCGGCCCCCTCGGCCGCCCCGCCCGCCCGGTACGCAGGCGCCCCAGGATTCAGACGTGGAGCTGCCCTTCGATGACGACGAGGTGGATCCGCTCCAGGCTGACGACCCGCGTCCCCAGCGGGTGCCCCAGTTTCCCGCCGGCTCCCGCCGCAGCCGGCGCCAGGGCCCGGGAGGGCGCGCCAACAGCGACCGCGAACTCGCCTCCCGCTTCGACACCTCGAATGAATACTCGGACCCCGGGTACGCGCCTGCCTTCCTGTACGTCGAACGAGGCCCTGGCGCCGGGCAGTTGGTGCCCGTCAAACAGGGGGCGCTGGTCATCGGGCGGTCCTCCTCATCCGACCTCCGCCTGCAGCACCCGTCCATCAGCCGCCGGCATGCGCACCTGACCCGCCGCGGCGAGCGCTTCTTCCTGAAGGACCTCAGCAGCCAGAACGGCACCTTCCTCAACCGCCATCGCATCACCTCGGAGGTCGAGCTGATGCCGGGGGACGAGGTGTCCCTCGGCAATGCCCTGCTGCGCCTGCGCGGCCCTGGTGGAACCCCTGCCCTGGGGGTGCCCGCCGTCTCCCACGACGACAAGCCGCCTTCGCGCAGGGCCTTGAGCACGGTGGGGGTGGCCCTGGGCGCCGCGGCGCTGGGTTCGGGTGTGGCCGCGCTCATCGCGCTGCTTTCCATGCGGATGGCCGGCGGCGCGGAGCACACCTCTCCCACCCCGCCACCCGCTGCCCCCCGGAGTACGGCCGCCGCTTCGCCGGCCGTGGCCGCGTCGGGTGCGCCCACGCGGCTCGACATGGAAGTGCCCGCAGCCAGCAGCGCCGACAAGACAGGCGACACGACAACTGGAGTCGCGACGGCCACCACGGAGGATCCGCCTCCCGAAGCGGAGAACGCGCCCCTGACGCCCAAGGCCACGGGCATCAGCGCCCTGAACGTGGCGCGTGGCACCACGAAGCAGGTGCGTCCCGTTCCCGTGGCCGTGGCCCCCTCGAACAAGCGGGCGGCTGGGGCGCGCGATTCGGCGGCGGCGCCATCCGACGCCACCTCCGCGAAGGAGGCCGAGGTCCTGCGCCGCTACGAAGCGGGAGATTTGGCGGCGGCCCGGGACCTGGCCCAGGCGGAGAAGCTCACCACGCTGCACGGGCAGCTCATCCGTTTCGAGACCGCCGAGGCGCAGGCGAAGAAGGCCCTGGCGCAGCGGGACTTTCCGGAGGCCATTGCCCAGCTGACGCTCGCCATTTCCGTGGACGACGCCCTGGCACATGGCTGGAGCAAACACGGACCGCCCCTGCGCAAGCAGTTGTCGCGACTCCACGTCCAGGTCGGCACGGAGCATGCCGCCGCGGGCCGGGTGAGCGAGGCGCGCGCCGCCTTCGAGCAGGCCCTGAAGCACGACACGGGCAACCGCGAGGCCCGCGAGCAACTCGGCCGGCTCACCGGCGCTTCAGCCCCCTGACCAGCAGCATCGCGTTGAGCACCACGAAGGTGACCAGCGCCAGGCACACGAGCAGCAACCCCCTGTCCGTGCCGGGCCGCTCGCCTTCTATGAGCAGCCACAATCGGCCGTCCCGCGGTTGGAGCTCGCCCATGCGCTCCATCAGGGCCAGCGCATCGCGGTAGCGAGGGGCATCCTCTTGCGCCAGCAGCCGCCCTCGCACGGCGAAGGGACGCTGGTCGGGCTGCGGCGGTGGACGGCCATCCGTCCACTGCTCCCCCGGGAGCGCTGGACGGCGCACCACGAAGGGCGAGTCTCGCAGCCCCACGAGGACATACAGCGCGCCGTCCGCGCGCTCATAGGCGCCCCGGACCGTGGGCACGCCATGCACCTGGGCGTATCGGTTGGAAACGAGCGCCTCGAAGCGGTACGCCCCTTCCGCCCCCAACGTCAGCGGCACGCTGGGGGACAGGAAATACGACAAGTCCTTCCGCTGCATGCCGAGCAGCACCAGTCCCACGGCGATGGCCATGACCGCGGCCATGGGCCGTACGCCCACGCGGCGGCGTGACAACCGGAACTCGAGCTCCGCGATACGGCGCGCTCGCGCCTCTTCCGAGGGGGACTGCGGCGGCTGCTCACTCATGGGCGGGCATGATGTGGCGTGGAAAGACGAAACCCCGAGCTCCCTGACTGGGGAACCCGGGGCGACGAGTCTTGGACAGCAGCTGGACGGCTCAGGCCAGGTTGAAGATCTTCTTCAGGTCCGACTCGATTTCTTCCTCGGAGCAGTCCTTGGCCAGCGACAGCTCCTTGATGAGGAGCGAGCGCGCGGTGTCCAGCATCTTCCGCTCGCCGAAGGAGAGGTCCTTGTCGCCCTTCAGGAGGTACAGGTCGCGGAGCACTTCGGCGATTTCGAACACCGAGCCCGTCTTGATCTTCTCCATGTACTCCCGGTAACGACGGTTCCACGTCGTGGAGTCAACGGAGATGTCCTTCTCCTTGAGGATGGAGTAGACCTGCTTGACGTCCTCCTCGCTGATGATCTCCCGGAGACCGACCGACCCGACCTTGTTGATCGGGATCATGATCCGCATTCCGTTCTCCAGGATGCGCAGCACGTAGAAGGACTGGCGCTGCCCGGCCACCTCGGTGTGTTCGATACCCATCACTTCACCGACGCCCTGGCCCGGGTAGACCGCCTTGTCACCAGTCTTGAAGCTGGTCTGCACTCACTGCCTCCTTGAAAGACTCGTTCCCGGCCTTTCAGCCGGGCACTACTACCACAAACCACATCCACGGGCAACGATAACGCCTTGACCACCCAGGACGCTCCCGACTACGTTGTCGGTTTCTACACGCGGTGTCGGCAGATGTGTGCACCAGCGTGACGGGCGGCGGGTGGGGGTCGGAAGGTGGAACGTCATGCTTGGCGCGACCTGGGCGCGCGTCCTCTCTTCTTTCCCGCCCTGAGCCTGTCACTCGGAGCCCTCTGTGCCCCGGTAACAAGCGCGTACGCCGAGCCATTTCTCGTTTGTGGGCTTTTACTGGGAGCGCTCGGGCTGACGCTTGCCCGGCTGCCTGGTGCGCATCTCGCCGTGCTTGCGTCGCTCTGGGCGGCGGGCACGGGGCTGGCGCGCTGGGAATCCCAGGTGGATGTGCCGGCGGAGCTGACCCAAGGCAACACCATCATCATCGAGGGAGAAACGGAACGGGTGGACCGCTTCGACGGGACGACGCGTGTCCGATTGGCCGTCGCGCGGGCGGGCGTCCCTCCCGGGCCGCTCGCGCCCGTACGGTTCCGGATGAACCTGTCGCTGCGTGGCGAGCCACCGCCGCTCCTGCCCGGGCAACGTGTCCGGGCAGAGACGAAGCTGCAGCCAGACGCGCCCCCATCGAACCCGGGCGAGAAGGATTTCGGAGCAGCGCGACGGCGACAGGGCGTGGCCTTCACCGGTGGCATGGACGCGCGGCGCCTGATGGTGCTCTCCCCTGCCCCGGCGTGGCGGGTGTCATTGGAGGACACACGCACGCGGCTGGCGGCGGCGGTCCATGCGGTGTCGCCCTCGACGGATGCGGCGGCGCTCTTCCTCACCCTGGCGGCGGGGCAACGCGCGGCGCTGGATGACGCGTGGGAAGAGGCCTTCTCTCGCGCGGGACTGGCCCACGTGTTGAGTGTCAGCGGGCTGCATGTGGCGGCGTTGGCGCTGATGACGCTCGCGGTGCTGCGGCGGCTGGTGGTGCGCACCGGCGAGCGGTGGCGAATGCTGGATGCTCGGCAGGTGGCGGCCCCCGCGGCGGTGCCCTTCGTCTGGGCCTACGTCGTGTTCACCGACAACCAGCCGCCGGCGGTGCGCTCCGCGGTGATGGCCACGGTGGTGCTGCTGGGGCTGGCGCTGTGGCGGCGCGCGGACGGGCTCAATGGGCTGGCCGCCGCGGCCGTGGTGCTGGTGGCCTGGGCGCCCTCCAGCGTGGCCGACCTGTCGCTGCGGCTGTCGTTCCTCGCCGTACTGGGACTGGTGCTGCTGTCACCGCCGCTGCGGCAGGCGCTGCCCCTGGCCGAGCCCGACCCGTCCGAGCCCCACCGCGTCCGGCGCTGGTGGGGACACGCTCAGGAGACGGTGGCACAGACACTGTGCGCGAGCGCGGCCGCGACGCTGTCGGGACTCCCCATCGTCGCGGCGACCTTCGGACGGGTGAGTCTCGCGGGGCTCATCTCGAACGTGGTCGCCCTGCCCTTGTGCGGGCTGCTCACGGGCCTGGCCGCGGGTGGCGCCGCGCTCTTCGTCGTCGCCCCCGTGCTGGCGACGCCGGTGCTGTGGGCCGGCGCCTGGGCGTCCGAGCTGCTGCTGGTCATCACCCGGCTCTTCGCGGCGGCGCCGCTGGCCTCGGTCGAGGTGCCGTCACTGGGCTTCCTGTCGGCCCTCTACGCGGCGGGGCTGCTGATGTGGGCGCTCGGCACGGGGCGCTGGCGGCTGGGCGGTTTGTTGGCTCCCGCGGCCGTCGTCGCCGCCATCCTGGCACCGGTGCTCACGCCGCAGCCCGGGCTGCGCGTCACCTTTCTCTACGTGGGTCAGGGCGACGGCGTGGTCGTCAGCTCCGGTGGTGAGCACATGCTCGTGGATGGCGGCGGCGTTCCAGGCGGCATGGACACCGCGGAACGCTTCATCCTCCCGTACCTGAAGCACGCGGGCATCTCCCGGCTGGACCTCGCCGTGCTGTCCCATCCGCATCCGGACCATGCGCTCGGGCTGGCCTCCGCGTTGAAGCAGATTCCCACCCAGCGACTGTGGATGCCCGCGGGCGACGGAGACGGTCCGCTCTCGCGGCAGGTGGTGGCCGCGGCGGGGACAGCGCTGGTGGAGGAAGTCGAGGTGGGCCATCCACCCCTGCGCCTGGGCGAGGCGACCATCGAAGTGCTCGGACCACCAGCGTTGGAGGCACGCGACCTGCTGGAAGGCGCGAACGACCGAAGCGTGGTGCTCCTGGTGCGCCACGGCGATGTCACCGTGCTGCTCACGGGCGACGTGGAGGCGGATGGCGAAGAGGCCCTGGCGGAACGACTGGGCCCAGTGACGGTGATGAAGGCCCCTCACCACGGCTCACGGACGTCCTCCACGGAAGCCCTGCTGGCGCGCACACGCCCACGGCACGTCGTCTTCTGCGTGGGCCGGCGCAACCGGTACGGCTTTCCCCACGACGACGTGGAGGCGCGATACCGGGCGCTGGGGAGCGAGTGCTGGAGAACGGACCAGCATGGCGCCATCACCGTGGAAAGCGACGGCCAGGACGTCCGCCTCCTCACCTTCCTGCCCCACGAGCCTTCTCCCCAGGCCACACCGGTTGCGCGGGCTGGGGGCGCATCACCAGATTGGGGCCGATGATTCCAGAGGATATCGACCTCCAGCAGCTCACCGCCGACCTGAAGAACGCGCTCGGCCCGGGAGAACCCATCGGGTACCTCCGTGGCAAGTCCGTGATGCGCAACCTGCTCGTGGACCTGCGCGGCTTCTCGCAGTTGGAGGCGGAGGAGCTCATCGACACGATGGAGACTCGCGGCTTCCTCCGCTTCCTGGGGGACCCCACCGAGCGGTCCGTCGCGGACGCGCACTGGGACATCAGCCCCCACGCATGAGCGCGGGCGCCCCTATTCGAACACGAGCCAACCGAAGCGCGGCAGCGCATGGAAGTCGCCGACGAAGAGGGGCGAGAAGGACTGCCCCTCCACCGTGCGGCGGTCATGGTGCTCCAGCCGGTAGAGGTTGAAGCGCCAGCGGTCACCCGGCTGAGGCGGGATGTGCGGGACTTCGGCCAGCCGGTCGAAGGGAATCTGCATCTCCACCGACCAGCCCTCGTCGCGGTCCGAGGCATCATCCAACGTGCCCCGCACCTTCACGGCGGACGTCATCCCTGAATCCCAGGAGCGGTCCATGCCCTGCCGACGGGCGGGGAAGTACGCGTCGAAGATGACGTTGTGCGGTGACACCTGGAGCTCGTTGTACGTGCGGCCATCCGCGTTCGCGTCGAGGAAGATTTCCACCACCTCCTCCTCGTAGATGGGGTCATCGCGCTTGCGCAGTGTGCCCCACACGTCCGGGTCTTCCAGGTCGAAGGCCACGTAGAGGAACTTGCCGTCATGGACGAGCCGCGCCTCGGTGCGCTGGCGCGCGGCGCTCCCGTCGAAGCTCCGGCGCAGCACCACGGGTTTGGCCTGCTTCCACGCCGCGTCGTCGAGCACGCCGTCAATGGTGGGCGGCTGGCTCACGCGCGGGACGGAGTACTCGGGCAGTTCCTGCGCGGCCCCGCCCAACTGAGGCCCCAGCATCCGCTGCGAGCCGTCATGCGCATGGGCGTCGTCCACGGGCAGCCGCGAGTCTCCCCGCCAGAAGCCGAGCATCACGCGCGCGGGCGTGCCCGGCATGGGCACCGAGTGGACGTCCTCGATGACCTTGCCCACCGGCCATGACGCCAGCGGCGCGGCGCCCCCCTGTACCTCATGGTCCGCGTTCGTGAGCATGCCGCCACTCGCCGGGTCCACGACGTGAACGAAGAAGGCGAAGCCTTGCGGCGGCGGACGAACCGCTTGGAAGTAATGGGCCAACCTCACCTGCGTGCCGGGCGCGGCCTTCTCCGGTGACACCTTGGAGCCCAGGTACACCACCGCGCCACCGGCGAACGTCGCGCCGCTGCGGAACGTGAGGTCCGCGGGCGCCGCGTCCAGGGTGCGGAGCTGCGTGGGCGCGGGAATGCGAGGTGTCTTCTGGCGCGGCCCGGCCTGCTCATCACGACAGGCGGTGGCAAGACAGGTGACGGCCAGCAGCGGAGCGAGGACGGAGGACGGGAGACGCATCGGGGCCGCGCATCCTAGCGGGCTTCGCGCCCAATGGGTTCACCACGAGGTGGGCGAGCAGGCAACCATCGTGCCCCTCTCACCCCGAAGTCCCGGCAATTGTCATGCCGAGCGGTGGCTCCCATCTTCTCGCCTCAACCAGCGGTTCAGGCCCAAGGGAGGCGCGAATGAAAACTCTACTCAAGGTGGGTGCGGTGGTGGGTGTGCTGGGAGCAGGGAGCGCCATGGCACAAGAGCGGCTGGAGTCCTCCGCGGACATGCGTGGACTGACGTTCCTGGTGGGCGGCGGTGTCGAGGGCTACACGAGCGCACTGGGCTCCGACATCAACCCGGGCCTGGGCTACGGCGTGACGGTGGCCATCAAGCCCACGAAGGTGCTGGGCATCGAGCTGGGCTACTCGGGCGCCCTCAACGAGTTCGACCAGCGCGTGGTGACGGGCGCCCGGAGCGGCCCGGACCTGGTCCGAAACGGCGCGCACGTGGTGGCCACGCTGGGCCTGGGTGCCGCGCCCGTGCAGCCCTACGTCCTGGGCGGCGTGGGCATCAGCCGGTACAACGTGCGGGCCCCCACGGTCGCCTTCGCGGATGACACGGCGGGCAACATCCCGTTGGGCGGCGGCTTGCGCGTCCACATGGGCAACTTCACCGCTGATGCCCGGCTCCAGTACAGCTTCCTCCTGGACCAGCAGTTCGCGGCGAACGCCCCGCCCGGCGACGTCACGATTGGCGACCGGAACTTCAGCAGCGGCGGCAGCTACGCAGGCACCGTCAACATCGGCGCGACCTGGTAGCGACACGGCCACCTGTGCCTGGGAATGAAGCGAGCCCGGACACCTGACCTCCGCGAGCGCTCCCCCGTCGCAGAATGCCGGCTTCTGCGAGGGGTGAGCGCGACGCACGCCCGCCATCAGACTCAGTGGCGCCGGGAGACGACCCCGCATTAGGACGGAGGCATGCGCCCTTTCCTCACGGCGGAGTGGCGGTATCTCGTCATGCTCAACTACGAGGTGGACCCGGAGGTACTGCACCCCCTCGTCCCTCGTGACACGGAGCTGGACACCTGGCAGGGCCGGACCTTCGCCAGCATGGTGGGCTTCCGGTTCCTCGACACGCGCGTGCGGGGACTGCCCGTGCCATTCCACCGCAACTTCGATGAGGTGAACCTGCGCTTCTACGTGCGCCATCTCGGCCCTGAAGACTGGCGGCGAGGCGTGGTGTTCGTGAAGGAAATCGTCCCGCGACAGGCCATCGCCACCGTGGCGCGCGTGCTCTACAACGAGCCGTATGTCGCGCTGCCCATGCGGCACGTCGTGGAGATGGAAGGCGCGCACACCGGCGCCCCTGGCCGCGTCGAATATGCGTGGAAGGCGGGGGGAAAGTGGCAGCACCTGGCGGCGACGACGCTCGGTCCGCCGCAGGCCAGCGAGCCTGGCTCGGAGGCGGAGTTCATCACCGAGCACTACTGGGGCTACACCGCGCAACGGGACGGCGGCTGCGCGGAGTACCGCGTGGAGCATCCCCGCTGGTCCGTGTGGCAGGTGGACACCACCGCGCTCGAGATCGACGTGGAAGGCATGTACGGCGCGAGGTTCGTCCCCTTCCTGCGCGGCAAGCCCAGCTCCGCCTTCGTCGCGGACGGCTCGGCCGTGGCCGTGTATCCCGGCACGCGAACGGGCTCCGGTACCGGCCAGTCGCCAGCCTCCGAGAAGCCGCGCGCCGCCTGAGCCAGGCCCGCGTCTCCTCCGCGGGTGTCTCGCGCTTCGGACGGCCCCGTCGCCACCGGGACGCACATGGACGGCAAGTCCGCGGAACCCTGGCCTCCTTGGGCGGCCGGTCCGTTGCTTCCGGGCTTTCCCATGCGCTTCGAATTCGAACACCTGGGCTCCACCACCCCCTTCGAGCTCTCCGATGGCATCCACCTCCTGGGAGGCGGCCCGGATGACCACATCCGACTGGAGGGTCTGCCCCCGAGCCTTCTCAGTCTGCGCATCGAGGCACAGCGGCTCATGGTCGAGGCCGCGCGCACCTTCTCCGTCAATGACGTGCTGGTCCCCCCGGGTGTCCCGAGGTTGGTGATTCCCGGAGAGGCGCTCGGCCTGCCCGACGACATGGGACTGCGCGTGCTTCAGGAGGCCGTCAGTGAGCGCGGGCTGGGCACCGTGGCGCTCCTCAAGGGACTGCTGACGGGAACGGATGAACCGGCCCCGTCGCGCGCGGCCACCCTCACCTGCCTCACGGGACTGGATGTCGGGCGCGTCCACGCGCTCGCCGAGGCACAGACGGACATCGGCCGGGGCAGCGACGTCGCGATGCGGCTGAGAGACCGGGCCGTGTCCAGGACACATGCGCGCGTCCTCCACGGCGAGGGGGGATTCTCCCTGGAGGACCTGGGCAGTCCCAACGGCGTCTTCCTCAACGGCCAGCGCGTCGAATCCCGGGTTCCGCTGGCGGATGGCGACGTCATTGAAATGGGCCGTTCACTGCTCCGCTTCCAGGCCGCCGTGGAAGAGACCCCGCCCCCCGCCTCGCCTGCTGGCGAGCAGGAATCGCCCTCTGGCGCGGCCAGCCCTGCTTCCACCGAAGTCACGGTGGAGCCCACGCCCGAGGAGCCTCCCAGCATGCCCAAGCCTCGCGGCGAATGGTGGCTGATTGGACTGGGCGCGGTGGCGGCCTCCGTGGGCGTGGCCGTCACGTGGCTGCTCGCGACGGGAAGCTGACGCGAGGCTCAGCCTGGAATGGGGCCCAGCCCCGCGCGCTCCACGAGGAGCCGCGCGAGTTGCTGATGGTGCCTGAAGAAGCTGGTGAAGTGGACGAGGCCCGCCTTGCCCCGGATGGCGTAGACCGTCACGGGCCCAGGCAGGACATCGAGCTTGCGGATGTCCGCGAAGGTGAAGCGCCGCGTCCGCACCATGCCTCGGTAGGTCAAGCCCCGGGCATCCACGACGATGTGCGTGCGCCCGTAGTACATGAGCGACACGGCGAAGAAGAGGACGAAAAAGCCCGCTGAGAGGAAGGTCTTGAACGGGACCTCATCGAAGAATCGGAGGAGGTACACCAGCACGGCAACCCAGAGGAGGCCCGCGGCGGCCATGGCCGCTGCGAGGACCCGTCGGGGTCTGAAGACCTGCCGTCCGTTCGGTTCCGCGTCGCGCCCGGTCATTCATGGAAGCTAATGCTTGGGGCTGACACGGTCCACCGGCCCACAGGCTTCCTGCCTGCCGGTCAACGCAGACGCGCCGCCTTCTGTCGGGATTCCTCCTGAAGCTGGGGGCGGACGTCCGCGGAGGAGGAGGCGGCATAGCGCTCGTAGAGGTCGCGTGCCTCCAGCATGCGGCCCATGGCGCGGAAAGATTCGGCCAGTCCGTAAAGCGGAGACGCCGAGCCGGGCTCCAGCTCCAAGGCGTACTGATAGTCCGCCGCGGCCTCCGCGTAGCGGCGCAGGCCGATGTTGGCGCTGCCTCGCGCGACAAAGGCCACGGCCAGCATGGGCTCGAGCTGGATGGACTGGGTGAGGCTGGTCAGCGCGCCACTGAAGTCCTTGCTGGCGATGCGCTGTACGCCCTGCTCATACGCCCGGCGCGCCAGTGCGCGCGTCGTGTCGGCCACGGGGCCGGAGCCCGGTGCCTGTCCCGCGGCCTGGGGAGAAACGCCCGCCTGCGCCATCTTCGCCCGCGCTCGGTCGATGTTCTCCTTCGCGCTCTGCTGGATGGCCGCGTCCTTCGTGAGCGCGGTGGCCCGCTCCCACTGCGCCACCGCCTGCCCGTAGTAGCCCAGCACCGCCAAGGCGTTGCCCAGCTTGAACAAGGCCTCCACATGGCCCGCATCCGCGTGAGATGCATCCAGGAAGGCGAAGGCCGCCTCGCGGTAGCGGCGCTCCTTCATCAAGGCGTCACCGTCACGGATGCGCGACGCCGCCAGCGCCGGATTGGACGTCACGGATTCCGCAACGGGCGCCGCTGAGGGCGTCGCAGCGGCCGGCGCGGTGGCCACCGCGAGCGGCTCGGCGCCCATGGCCTTCAGGTGTTCGGTCGCCTTTCGGACCCAGACCTGCTCCCCCCTGCGCTGCTCACGGGCGATGTACGCCTGGTACGCGGGAATCGCCTTGTCCTTCTGCCCAAGCTGCCGGTAACTCTCCCCCAGCCCGTAGAAGCCGTCCGCGTCGCCGGGCTCGAGCTCGGTGTAGCGCTCGTAGGCCTGTGCCGCGGTGGCCGCATCCCCCGTCTTCCGCGCGGCATAGCCCAGGTTGAACCAGGCCATCTTGAAGCCGGGGTCGGCCTTCGCGGCGTCGCGAAAGAGCGTGAGCGCCTCCTGCACCTGCCCCTTGCGGAAGAGCACGCTGCCCAGGCCATTGAGAGCGGCGGGATAGCCGGGCGTGTCGGCCAGGGCCTCGCGGTAGGCGGTGGCCGCGTCATCCCAGCGGCCACGCGCCAGCGCCGACTCTCCGCGCAGGAATGCGTCCCGGGCCGCGGCGGATGGCTCCGCGGCCCCCAGCAGCATTGCCGCGGACAGCGCGATGACGAACCTGCGCAAGACAACCATGACGGCTCCCGGGGTATCGATCCGGAAGCCGTAGCAGAAAAACCAGGGCCGCGTCAGCTCGCCCGCGAGCGACGCCAGCCCTTCGCCTCCGCTCAGCTCCGGAACGGGTTCTGGAGCAGCACCGTCTCACCGCGGTCGGCGCCCACGGAGACGCACACCACGGGGACGCCGCTGACCTCCTCCACCCGGCGCACGTAGCGCTTGGCGTTCTCCGGCAGCTCGTCGAAGGTCCGCACGCCGGCGATCTGCTCGTCCCAGCCCTGGAGCGTCTCGTAGATGGGCTTGACGCGCGCGAGGTCCTCGTAGTCGCCGGGCAGCTCCGTCACCTTCTGGCCGTCCAGTTCGTACGCGGTGCAGATCTGCAGCGTCTTGAGGCCGCTGAGCACGTCCAGCTTGGTGAGGGCCATGCCCCACAGGCCGTTGACGCGCGAGGCGTAGCGCAGCACCACGCCGTCCAGCCACCCGCAGCGACGGGGCCGGCCGGTGGTGGTGCCGAACTCGTCGCCCATCTTGCGCAGCTGGTCGCCGATGGCGTCGTGCAGCTCCGTGGGGAACGGACCGCCGCCCACGCGCGTGGTGTAGGCCTTGCTGATGCCCATCACCTTGTCGATGGCCGTGGGCCCCAGGCCCGAGCCCACCGCCGCGTTGCCCGCCACGCAGTTGGAGGACGTCACGAAGGGATAGGTGCCGTGGTCCACGTCCAGCAGCGTGCCCTGCGCGCCCTCGAAGAGGATGCGGGCGCCGCGGCGCACCTGACCGGACAGATAGAGCGAGGCGTCGTGGACGAAGGGCTTGAGCCGCTCGCCCAGGCCGGTGAACTCCGCCAGAATCTGCAGCACCTCGAGCTGCGGCACCGGGTCGCCCGCCTGCGCGCACAGGTCCTTCAGTTCGTCCAGCGCCGCCGGCAGCCGAGCCTCGATGCGCGTGCGCAGCCGGTCCGCGTTGAGCAGGTCCCGCACGCGGATGCCGCGACGGGCCACCTTGTCCTCGTACGCGGGGCCAATGCCCCGGCCCGTGGTGCCAATGGCGCTGCCGCCGCGCGCCTTCTCGCGGAAGCTGTCCAGCAGCTTGTGCCACGGGAAGATGACGTGGGCATTGTCGGAGATGAGGAGCTGCGCGTCGTCCTTCAGGAAGCCGCGCACCTTCAGCGCGTCAATCTCCCCGACGAGGACGGCAGGATCCACCACCACTCCGTTGCCAATCACACACGTCTTCCCAGGGTGGAGGATACCCGAGGGAATCAGGTGGAGGACGGTCTTCTGCCCACCCACCACCAGCGTGTGGCCCGCGTTGTTGCCGCCCTGGAAGCGGACGACGACCTGGGCGTGCTCGGTGAGCAGGTCAACGACCTTGCCCTTCCCCTCATCTCCCCACTGCGCTCCGATGACGACGACGTTCGGCATGGTGCTCGCCGCTTAGCACGCGCGGGGGGCCGGGTGACAGTGTTCCGCGAAGCCACAATGCAGGGCCTGGCAGGCTGCCTTCTCCCTCCCATCCCATTCACCCCTCGCTTCACCGCGTGCCACGGCCCGTGCTGCCCCCGCGAGCCGCCCGGCGGCCTCCTCCAGGCCCCTGGGCCCGGACAACCACTCAGGCTCTGGCTGGGACTCTTTCAGGAAGACGACTCCCACCCGCACCGGCACCCCTTCTCGCACCATCCGCCGAGCCACCAGCCCCAGCGCCGCCAGCTCGTAGGTGTACGCGGCCGCTCCCAGCGGATGACGCCCGCCGTGTTTGAAGGCCACCACCACGGCCTCCCCTTGGGGTGACTCCCACAGCAGGTCCACCGCCCCCTCGACCCCCACCTCGCCCTCCAGGGCAAGCATGAACGGCAGGCTTCGGTGAATTGTCTGTGACGGCGCCCGCGCCAGCTCACGTGCGAACGCCGACATCAGGAAGCGCTCCACGGTGCGCAGCACCGCGTCCATGCCCTCTTCGTCTGGCAGCGCGCCCGCGTCACGCAGCAGCGTCTCCAGGTGGGCCCGCCGCTCCGGAGCGTCTACATCCGGCGCCGCCAATCGGAGGTCGACGCCGCGAAGCAGCCGCTGCACGAGGTCCTCCGGACGCTCGACAGGGAGCCAACCGTCGGGCTCAACCAGGGGCGGCGCGCCACGGGGCAGCACTTCCCAGGGCCACGGCGCACCGCGAAGCCCCAGCCGGTGCACGTAGTGGAAGCGGCGCGGACAGGCGATGAAGTCCTGCAACGCCTCCGCGGAAGCTACGGCCGCACCCAGTGATTCGGCGTGCGCGACATGCTGCCCCCGCACTCGCAGCAGCGCGGCTTCGACACGCGCCTCGGCGAGCAACAAGGCCTCTGGACCGGGCGGCTCCGGATCCGCTGGCGGCGGGAGCGAGTCGACGTCCAGGTCATCGACCAGGCCCCGCAGCTCCGCGTCCACGTCCAAGCGCCCGTCAATGAGGTGCCACCACGAGTCCTTGCCACCGCTTCGCTCCGCGCCGCCCGCAAGCACCAGCATGTCCTTGGCGCGCGTGAGCGCGACGTAGAGCAAGCGGCGGTACTCGGCGCCCTCGCGTGCCTTCAGCTCCGCGCGCACCGCCTTGAAGCGGCTGGAGGTGTAGTCATCATCCAGCGAGTCCGGCACCCACGGCTGCAGGGAGATGCCGTGCGTGCGCTCGAAGTGGACACGCCCCGAGGTGCCACGCCTCCGGCTGCCCATCGAGGGCACCACCACCACCGGCCACTCCAGGCCCTTCGCGCTGTGGATGGTGAGGAGCTGCACCGCGCGAGGGTCGCTCGCGTCCAACAGGTCCGCCTGGGCCTCCGTGGGGTTGTTCTCCGCCAGCATCCGCAGCTCGCGCGCGAAGGCCACGCAGCCTCCCGTGCCGCGCTCGTCCCGGCGTGACGCAAGCGCCAGCAACTTCTCCACGTTGGCGCTGGCCTGCTCCGCGTAGGGCGAGCCCGCGAGCGCCTCGCGGTAGCCCGTCACGTCCAGCGCGGACACCAGCAACTCGCGCACGCCCAGCCGGTCGCGCTCGCGTCGCAAGCCGGGAAGCGCGGCGAGGAAACACTCCAGGCGCTGGCGCTCTCGCTCGGACAGCGACGCCAACACCTCCGGGTCCGTCAACCGGGGCGACGCCAAGGACAGCGGTGCGTCCCCCGCCAGGAGGAACAGCGACGCGTCCTTCAGTCCCACCAGGGGCGAGCGCAGCACCGCCGCGAAGGCCAACGCATCCTCTGCATCCGCCAGCAGCGCGAGCAGCGAGGCCATGTCCAGCACCTCCTGCGCGCCATAGAAGCCGCGACCGCGCAGCACGCGGTGCGGGACACCGTGGCGGATGAGTCTTTGCCGGTACACCTCCAGGTGCGTGAAGGTCCGGAAGAGCATGGCCACATCGCCGCCTCGCGCGGGACGCAGCCCTTCGCCATCCTCGCGCGCCACGGACGGCGGTGCCCCTGGCGCCAGCAGGCACCGCAGCCGGCGGGCAATCGCATCCGCGTCCAGCCAGCGCAGGTCCGCCGACGTGTCCGCTTCTTCCAGTTGCAGCCGCTCCACCACCGGCGCGTCCGTCAGCGACGACCTCGCCGCGGAGAGGTCATCCTGCTCCGGGACGTAGATGACCTCGAAGGGCCGAGGCGCCCCGGAATCGGCGGCGACGAGCACCCCCGCGAAGGCGCGGTTGAAGAACGACAGCAGCCCGGGCACCGAGCGGTAGTTGTGTTGGAGGAACCCGCGCGTGCCACCCTCATCCACCAGCTTCGTCGCCAGCACGGAGAAGACGGACACGTCCGCGCCACGGAACTCGTAGATGGACTGCTTGCGGTCACCCACCGCGCAGAGGAAGGCGGGCTCCAGCGGCAGCGCCGTCACCAGGTCCACGTCCGGCGCCAGCTCGCGCGGACCGTCTTCACGCCGCTCCGCCAGCAGCAGCACCAGCTCCAACTGGAGGCGGTTGGTGTCCTGGAACTCGTCCACCAGCAGCGCGCCGATGCGCTCCTGCACCTGTCGGCGGAACTCCGGGTGCGCCCGGAGCAGGTCGCGCGACTTCACCAGCAGGGACGTGAAGTCCAGCACGTTGCGGCGGGACAGCTCCGTGTCGTGCCGCGTCTCCACGCGCGTCAGCAGCTCGCGGAACGTCACCTCGAAGGGCGCGGTGCGCCAGGCGGCCCAGGCATCATCCAGCCGGGGCACGGAGCCATCGCTCTTGCCGAAGATGCGCCAGTAGAGCGCTCGAATGGGCCCCCCGGCCCCCTTGCTCAGCCGCGAGAAGTTGCGGCCGTCCGCCTTGAAGCATGCGCGCAGCCAGGGGAAACGCTCGCCCTGTCCGAAGTTCTCCGGCGTCATGCCGTTGAGCGCGCGCTCCAACCCACCCAGCAACCGGCTCCACTCGCCCTTCTCATCCAAGCCCCGCGCCTCGGCGCACAGCTCCAGGCACTGCGTGATGGACGACTCCAGCTCCGCGCGCGCTTCGGCGGCGTCACTCACGGCGGCCTTCTCCGCGCGCAGCCCTTCCTCGCGCAGCTTGCCGTAAACGGACATCAACGCAGCCACGAGCCCGTCGGAGAAGCCCGAGCCGGAGAAGCCCAGCTCCTGGCACAGCTCCCGGACCTGCGCGTCACCGACCTCCAGCGCGTCCAGCACCACGCGCTCGCAGACGTCCTGCACCAGCCCCGCCGCCTCCAGCGAGTCCAGCACCTCGAAGTTCGGGTCGATGCCCACCGCGGGCGGCGCGCGGCGCAGCAACTGGCCGCACAGCGAATGGAAGGTCCCCACCGTGGCCGCGCCCAGCTCCTCACGCAGTTGCCGCCAGGCATCTGGAAGGGGAAAGGGCTTGTCCAGGCGCGCCAGCGACGCTCTCAGCTCCGCTTCCTGGTCCAGACGCGTCTCGCCCTGGGCCAGCGCGTCCAGTCGCTGGCGGACGCGTGAGCGCATCTCCGCGGCGGCCTTGTCCGTGAACGTGAGCATGCACAGCCGTGACGGGCGCACCGCCCCGCCGGCCTCGCGCGCGCCAGCCATCAGGTGCAACGTCATGGTGACCAGGCTGTAGGTCTTGCCCGCGCCGGCGCCCGCCATCAGGGCGAGGTTGCGCTCCAGCGCGAAGAGAGACGGCTCGCCGCTCATCCACCGTCCTCCGTGACGCGCCTGTCCGTAATCCGGCACACCGCGCGATAGCCACACGTCCCGCAGTCCTGCGGCCGCGCGGCGAACTGGCCCTGCCGCAGCGTGCCCACCAGCGCCTCCACCGCGTTGGGCAGGTTGAGGCCCTCCTTCTCCGCGACCTTCGCGCGGACCTCGGGGTCCTTCGACAGCAGCTCGTCCAGCTCCGCGTCGGAGATGACCTCGGACAGGCGGATGGCCTTGCCCGTGCGCAGGGAGAACCACGCGGCCTGTCGTGCGTTCTTGTGGCCACTCTCGCGCGCCGCGTAGAGGTACAGCGGGAGTTGGAAGTCCGACGTCAGCAACCGCTCCTTCAGCGAGCGTTCGTTCAGCCGACCCGACTTGTAGTCGATGACGCCCACCTCCCCGCCCGACATGTCGAGCCGATCGATGGTGCCCTCGAAGTACACGGGCTCCTCACCCGCGTGCAGCACGACGTTGCTCCACTTGTCGTCACGGGCGGCCGGGCCGAAGCGGAACTCGAAGTTCTCCGGCGTCATCGCGTCGAACGGCAGGCCGCGTCGCTCGTCCACGAGGATGCGGCGAGCCATCGCTCGGGCCCGCTCGTGCGCCAGCTTCCACAGCTCCGGATGCCCCACGTGGTGCACGCGCTCGAAGTCCTTGATGGCGGCCTTGAGCGCGGCGTCCAGCACCTCGTCCGGAACCTCCTCCGGCGCCTTGCCCAACAACTGCTTCTCCTTCAGGGCCGCGAAGACCTCCTCCACCACCTTGTGCCAGAAGGTGCCACGGCCCCGGGCGTCGAACTCCTCGCCCGGCACGTCTGGTTCGGCCACCTTCAGGCCATACGAGAGGAAGCCCTGGAAGCCGCAGTTGCCGAAGCGCGCCAGCGCCGACGCGGAGAGCGGCCGGGTGATGTCGAAGCGGAACGTCTCGCGCAGGGACTCGCGCTGCGTGTCGAGGTCCACCGAGCCGGAGTACGGGCCGGGCTGCACTTTCGGATCGCCGAAGAAGAACAGGCGCTCCATCTCCACTTCGGACAGCTCGCGCGCCCCCGCGTACCAGGCCTCGGACGCGAAGCGGCGCCGGAGCACCGAGGCAGCGGCGTCGGGCTCGGTGACCCGCAGCTTGGGCTGGGACAGGGCTTCCAGCGCCACGCAGCGACGCAGCTCGGACTCGGTGAGCACCTCGTCCAGCGGTGGAATGGGAGACAGCGAGCGCGGCTCCCACTTCAGCGCGGTGAGCCGGCGCACCTCTTCCAGGAACGCCGATGGCACCTGCTCCTGACCGCCCGCGGACTCCACCGCGAAGGACAGGCTGACGCTCGCCTCGGCGGCGGCAAGTGCGCTGGCGAACAGCAGGCGGTCCTCGGTGAGGCGCCACGCCGCGCGCTCGTCGAACTCGCCGCCCGTGAGCCGGAAGACGTCACGGCCCAGATGCTTGTTGAGCGCGGCGCGCTCCGCGTCCGCCAGCAACGGAGACGGTGCGTCACGCCCGGGGAAGCGGCCTTCGGTCAGCCCCGCGAGGAAGAGGTGCTGGAAGGAACGGCCCGGCAACTCGGCCACGTCGAGCACCTCGACGGCGGCGCCACGGGGCCCGCGCGGAGGAAGGTGCGCATCCGCCATCGCGTCACGCAGCCAGCGGCCAAACGTCCGGCGGCGCATCTTCGGTCCGCCGCCCACCGCCTTCATCATCCGCGTCAGGCCCAGCACCCGCAGGCGGAGCGCTTCGCGCGCGGCATCGTCCCGAGCCCGCGCATCCACCGCGCGCGCACCCAACCCACCCTCCTCGCGCGGCGCCAACGCGCCCTCCGAATCCACGAGGCCCAACCGCTCCACCACCTGCCACCACGCCGCGAGCAACTCCACGGCGGTGCCTTCTTCGGGGATGCGGCGGCACGCCTCCACCAACAGCAGGCAACGCTCTCGCAGCACCTTCACGGCGTGGACGCGGCTGCTGTCCTGCGCCTTGCGCGTACCGCTGAGCGCGAGCATCCGCCTGGCCAGCCCGTCCAGCCGCACGTCGTAGGCGCCCCGGTTCCGCAGCGCGCCCAACCGGTCATCGCGCACGGCGGCCTGGGCGAAGAGCGTCGCGGGCGCGTCCGGACCACCGCGCGACAAGGTGGGCGCATAGCGGCTGCCCATCAACTCCGCCATGCGCTCGACCGGGAAGCCATCCTCCACCAGCAGTGGCAGGTCCAGCGCCAGACGCACGGGCCCAGCGAGCCCCAGCGGCTCGCCCCAGGGTAGACGCACCGGCACGCCCAGCTCCCCCAGCGACTCCGCGAGCCAGCCCGCCTCGGGCCCCAGCTCGCGGTACGCCACCGCGACGTCGCCGGGCGCCACGCCTTCGGCCAGCAAGCGCCGCACGTCCCGCGCCAACAGACGCGCCTCTTCCCTTGCCGTGGCCGCCTTCCACACGCGCAGGGACGGCACCGCGTCCTTCAACGCGTCGCGCGGCGCCCGAGGTGAAAAGAGGTGGCGCCCCAGGTCGATGAAGGGCCGGCCCTCGAAGGTGACGTCCGCCTTGAAGAGGTCCACGTGCGTCATGGAATCGCCGCGGTTCTCGAAGGCGCGAAACAGCGCCGTCAGCGCCGCGTCCGCCGCGGGCGAGCCACCCACCGGCGTCTCCACACGCAACGTCACCCGACGGGACTCACACGCCGCCGCCAACGCCAGCAACAACTCCAGCCCCGAGGGCCGCACGTCATATACGCCGTGCAGCACGAGCGTGCTCAGCCCCTCCCACCCCACGGGCCACGCGCCTCGGCCCAGCGCCTCGCGTGCACCGCGCAGCACGTCCTCGCGGTCCGCGAGACAGAGCTCCGCCATCCGCTGCTCGTACAGGTGGTACAGGCGCGCAATCACGCGGATTCGCGTCCTGCGCTCCTGCGGCAGGACCTCCACCGCGTCCTGTAGCTCCCGAGCGGACAGGCGCCCGGCCTTCAGGTCCAGCACCACGTCCAGCGCGGCGCGCGCGAAAGCGGGCTCTCGCACATAGTCGCCGAAAGGCGTGGGCCCCAGCTCCAATCCCAGGGAGGCCACCACCGCTCGCGCCGCCACCGCCGGGCACGGACGCCGGTTGAGCTCCCGCGCGCCGCCCAGCGCCTGCAGCATCTCCTCCCAGGTCAGCAGGTGCGCACCCACGCTCAACCCGCTGGCGTCGCCCATGGCCCGCAACGCGGCCTGACGCCGGCCGGCGTCGGGGAACACGTGAAGGGTGTGGCCAGAGCGAAAGGGCATGCGGGGCGGATTCTAGAACGACCGGGCGGGTGACTTTCATGCTCCATTCAAGGCCCGCCGCCCAGGTCATTTCCGTGCCTGCCCGGCCGCTGTCCGCGTATTCCCGGCCAGTCCATCGATATCCACGCCGGGGCTCCCGGATTTACAGCGAGTCGCGGGGGCTCATGAGCGCACATTCAGTGGCAGCTCCAACTCGAGCTGTGTGAGCGGAGTCGCCCCCAATCCCGCCCCCAGGAAGAAGCGCGCCAGGGGGCCTTCCGGTACGACGGCGCTCACAGCCAGCGCCTTCCCGGGCCACCGGGCGGCCAAGGCCCCCAGGAGCCTGCGGCCAGCCCCCTGCCTCCGGGCCGAGGGCTCCACCCCCACGGACCGGACGACCAGTGTGGGCGCCGACACATCCGCGACCATCGCCACCGCGGGGCCCAGCCGGAACGCACGCGCGGGCAACGCCATCCCCATGACTGTCGCGGGAGCCAGTTGCCAGGGCAATCCCTCGGGAAGCAGCCGCGCGCATTCCCACGGGTCCACTTCCTCCAGCGCGGAGGCCCCCACCCAGGGCTCGGGCGTCCCCATGAAGCCCACCAGCCGGCGCACGCGCTGGAAGCCCAGCCGTTCGTAGAGTGTCACCGCGGGTGCGTTCTGTTCGATGACCTCCAGAAGCATCCGGGCGTCGCCACGCGCTCGCGCGTCCTCCAGCAGTGGGCGCAGCATGGCACCGCCCAGTTTGCGATTCCGCCAGGCGGGCACCACGCCCATGCCCGCCACGCGACACTCCCGTCCCCGGCGGGCCATCAACACGAGCCCCACGGGCTCCCCGTCCACGCGCGCGACGCGGCTCTCCTCCAGCGAGATGTGCTCACTGCGCACGCGTGCATCGAACAGGCTGGGGGCATCCGGCACGGTGACGAAATAGCCCTCGAAGGCGCGGGCAAACAGCGTGGAGAGGGCGCGCAGCGGCAGTTCCGACGCGGAGGTCAATTGCATGAGGGGGCACGCCTCCAAAGACATGCGGGGCCGAGTCTACGCACGAAGTCATGGGACTTCGCTGGAACCCGACGGGATTGCGCCCCTATGCTGCCGCCCGTGCGCCTTCCTTATCGAGCGTTTGCCATTGCCGTCCTGCTGAGCGTCGTCCCCTTCTCCCCCGCAGCCGCGCAAGGCGGCTCGGACGAGCCGCGGCTCCATGAGCTCCGCTTCGACTGGACCCGGGATGGCGTCAGCACCGGCGTGGCGGGCGTGCTGTGGATTTCCAGTGAGGCGTTCTTCAAGGACAACCTGGCCCCGGCGCAGTGCCGCTGGTGCGACCGCGCGCCGGATGGGACGGACCGCCTCAACCGGCTGGACCGCTGGGGACGCGGCATCGTCGGGTCGACGCCGTCCGCCCGCAAACGGGCCCACAACTGGAGCAACATCGTCGGCTTCGGCGCGCTGCCGGCGGGGGTGCTCGGCATCCAGTACGCCATGGGCCATGGCTCGGGCGCTCCGACTCGCTACTTCGCCCAGGACGCCACCATCATCGTCCAGAGCGCGGTGTTCGCCTCCCTGGCGAACCAGACGGTGAAGTTCATCGCCGGCCGCGAGCGCCCCTTCGTCCACATCCTGCCCGAGGACCAGAAGGGCCTCACCGACCACCCCAGCGACAACAACCTGTCCTTCTACAGCGGCCACACCAACCTCGCCTTCTCGCTGGTGGTGTCCGCGGGCACCGTCGCCGCGCTGCGCGGCTACAAGCATCAGGCGTGGCTCTGGGCGGTGGGCCTGCCCGTGGCCACCTCCGTGGGCCTGCTGCGCATGGGCGCCGACAAGCACTACCTCACGGACGTTGCCACCGGCGCACTGCTCGGCTCGGCGGTCGGCGTCGCCGTGCCCCTGCTGCTCCATGGCCGGAAGGGCGAGGCCACGCCGAACATCCAGTCAGGGCAGATCCAGATGGCGCCCGTGGCCAGCGCGCGGATGATGGGCATCTCCGGCACCTTCTAGTTCCGCGCCGGCATCGCCTCTCCCAGGCCGAACTCCGCGGGGGCGCCCTCTCCCTCCGCGGCCAGCGGGGGCAGCGAGTTCATGTCCCAGCGCTGGCCGGCGGTCCATGAGATGGCGCCCGACAGGCCCCAGCCCGCGCGCAGGGCCTGACGGTCCTCGTACTCCAACCAGAAGATGGACTCCTGAGCCCTGGCCGCCTGGTCCAGGCAGGCGATGCGGGTGGCCGGACGTCCCGGGCCCTCCAGCGTCACCGCGAAGCCCTTGTGCGAGTGGCCGCACAGCATCCACTTCGGCAACACCGTGTCCACGAGCCGCCGCGTCACGGGATTGCCAATCCAATACGAGGGCAACGGCCTTGGCGGTGACGGGTTCTCCTCCCGCGCGCGCTGAACGATGCCTCGCGGCCATTCGTGGACCAGCATCAGGTCCACGTCACGAAGCTCCGCCACCTGTTCGACCTCCGGCGTGCGGAAGTAGCCGGCCTGCTTCACCATGTCCGGCGTGGAGGGTGGCTTCAGCGGCTGGTCGACGAAGCGCGGCGCGTGGATGCCCGACAGGTACGCCACCCGCAGTCCGCACAGCTCGCGCACGCCGGCTCGGCCCAGGTACGTCACGTTCGGCGCCAGCGTGCCGCCCAGTTGGAGGTCGTGCAGCGCCTCGAAGTCCTCGTTGTTGCCCCCGATGAAGTACAGGGGCCGCTTCACTTGCCGGAGTCCATCCGCGTATTCCGCGAACTCGGCGGGCATGGCTCGCTTGGCGGCCTTGCGCCGGTGGTCATCCGCGCGGCGGAAGGCCTCGACGTCGCCCACCGCCAGCACCAGGTCCACCCGGCGGCCACGAGCCTGCTCGAGCGCGTCCAGCCACGTCTCCACACGGTGGAAGCGGCCATGGATGTCGCCCACGGCCGCGACAAGTAGGGGTTCCGGCATCTTGCTTGAAAGGCTGCACGCGCCGTATCGCCCTGTCGAGTCGAGATCATCTCTTGTCGCCAATGCCTGACAGAACGCAACCTCCCCAGGCGGCCAAACCCCGGGCGCGGCGGATGACGCACCCCGTCCAACCCGTGCCATTGAAGTCCGAAAGCGGCCAGACAGCGGCCACCCGGTATGGGAGTTTGCCCGCCATGAACGGCCTGGACGCCAGCGCGTGCTACCGCGCGATGCAGACCCGAGATGCCCGCTTCGACGGCCGGTTCTTCACCGCCGTCCGGACGACGCGCATCTATTGCCGGCCCATCTGCCCCGCCCGGACGCCCCGGTTCGAGAACTGCACCTTCTATCCGAGCGCCGCCGGGGCCCAGGAGGCGGGCTACCGGCCCTGCCTGCGCTGCCGCCCGGAGACGTCACCGGACCTCGCCTTCTGGCGGGGCACCTCCAACACCGTCGCCCGGGCCCTGGCGCTCATCGCCGAGGGCGGCCTGGATGACGACGGCACCGGGGTGGAGGAGCTCGCGGGCCGACTGGGCGTGGGTGACCGGCAGTTGCGGCGGTTGTTCCAGCAGCACCTGGGGGCCTCGCCTGTAGCCGTCGCCCAGACACGGCGCGTGCTGTTCGCCCGGCAACTCCTGCACGAGACGACCCTACCCATGGCCGAGGTGGCACTGGCCTCGGGGTTCCGCAGCGTCCGCCGCTTCAACGACGTGTTCCGGGCCCTGTATGGACGACCGCCCAGCGCGCTCCGCAGGAGCCGGGCGCCAGTGGCCGAAGCCGCCGCGGGTGTCACGCTCTTCGTCCCCTACCAGCCCCCTTATGACTGGGAGGCGATGCTGGCGCATTTGGAGGCACGGGCCCTCCCGGGCCTGGAGCACATCGAGGCCGGGCGCTACCGGCGGACCGTGGCGACCACGGACGGTCAGGGCGCCGTCGAAGTCTTCCGAGCCCCTGGACGCGACGGGTTGCTCGCGACGCTCCGCCTCCCCCGAGTTCAGGCCCTGCCCACGGTGGTGGGGCAGGTCCGGCGCGTCTTCGACGTGGGCGCGGACATGGACGTCATCCGGGAACACCTGTCCCGCGACCCGCACCTCGCTCCGCTGGTGTCCCTGCGGCCGGGACTGCGAGCCCCCGGAGGCTGGGACGGCTTCGAGCTCGCGGTCCGGGCCGTGTTGGGACAGCAAGTCACGGTCGCCGCGGCGCGCGGCCTGGGTGCGCGGCTGGTCGCGGCGTATGGCGAGCCCGCCGGCGTCGAATCGACGGGAGACGCGCGTCTGACGCACAGCTTCCCTCGGCCGGAGAGACTGGCGCGGGAGGACTTGAGCTCGCTCGGGATGCCCGCCGCCAGGGCCCGGACCTTGTCGAGCCTGGCCGCCGCGGCCGTCGCGGACCCGAGGCTGTTCCAGCCGCGTGCCACGCTGGAGGAGACCGTGGAACGCTTCAAACGCATCCCCGGCATTGGAGACTGGACGGCGCAGTACATCGCGTTGCGCGCCGTGCGCGAAACGGATGCCTTCCCTTCGGCGGATGTCGCGCTGCTGCGCGCGCTCACGGGCGCCGACGGCGTGCGTCCCGCTCCGGATGAAGCGCTCCGCCGCTCCGAAGCCTGGAGCCCCTGGCGCGCCTATGCCGCGCAGCACCTCTGGGCCGCGGACGCCGCTCGGCCCGGGCCCGCCCCCCACCTTCCCCGTTCCCCTTCGCGACAGAGAGATGACGATGCCCCCGCCGCTGCGTTTGCTCATGGACCGCGCCCCCACACCCATCGGCTCGATGCTGGTCGTCTGTGACGAAGCGGGCTGCCTTCGCGCGCTCGACTGGGAGGAGTACGAGCCTCGGATGCTCCGGCTGCTGCGGCTCCACTACGGCGTGAACGGCTACGTGCTCGAGCCCGCGAGCGACCCCTTCGGCAGGACGACCGCGATGCAGACCTATCTGCGCGGAGACGTCAGCGTCATCGACTCGCTGCCCGTGGCCACCGCAGGGACGCCGTTCCAGCGAGAAGTCTGGCGCGCGCTGCGGGACATCCCCGCGGGCGCCACCACGAGCTATGGCCAACTGGCCCAGCGAATCGGCCGCCCCAAGGCCGTGCGCGCCGTGGGCATGGCCAACGGCGCCAATCCGATTGGCGTGGTGGTCCCCTGCCACCGGGTGGTGGGGGCCAACGCGTCGCTGACGGGCTACGGCGGGGGCCTGGAGCGCAAGCAATGGCTGCTCGACCACGAGCGCCGCCATGCATCGCGCGGGGCTCCGCGGCCATCAACGCGCTGATGCCGTCGGGCGCCCCGTCCTGAAGACAGACGCCCGGCGGCATCACGCTCCGCACGCCGGTTCAGCCGCAGCCCAGCGGGTACGTCACCTCTACCAGCGAACCCGCCTCGGGGGCCGAGGCACGGTCGAAGAGGATGGCATTCTCACGGGCGTCGTACTCCCAGCCGGACATCACGCGGACGCCGTCCACATCGACGACGATGCTGCCCGGATCCTCCGGCGTCTCGGACAGGGGAAACTTGCGGTTCGCGCCAAAGGTGCTGTCGGACAGCTTCTCCAACGAGCTGGCCCAGTTCGGCGTGCAGATGCTTTCCACCACGCCGCCCGTGGCCTCCGCCAGTTGGATGTAGCGGCTGCCCGAGCTGCTGGACGTGGGGCACCTGGCCAGGTCCGCGGGCCCGACGATGGCATTGACGCTCAGCTTCGAGCGGTCATTGCCCTTCAGCGCCAGCAGGTACGTCTCGTAGAAGGACACCGGCTGTGCGCTGAAGTCCTCCTCGTCCGACACGAAGATGATGGCCAGGCGGGCATCCTCGCGCAGGAAGCCTGCGTTGCCGTCGTTGGGCTGCGCGGTGCGCGGGTCATCCTCGTTGTAGAGCAGCGGGTCCGCCAACGCGCGGTAGGCGGCCTCCAGTCCCTGCTCGTTCCAATGACAGACACCCACACGGGTGTTGCTGGCGAAGACGCCCGCGGCATCCGGCGTCGCCGGGGTGATGATGCGCGGCCGGGAGCCGTCCACGGGGAACAGGCGGCCATTGTCTCCGCCCTGCGAGCCGCCCGGGCACTCGGACCAGCCGCCCGGCGACGGGTCCAGGCCCGTGGTGGTGACGCCGATGCGGTAGTCCACCGCGGCGCCGTCCGCCGCGCTCAGGAAGGCCGCGAAGTTCTGCCCCAGGCTCTGCTGCTCCTCCATCATCGACCCCGAGTTGTCGACCACGAAGAGCACGTCCACCTTCGCCTGGGACTCCTGGAAGAAGCGGTCCGTCTGCTCCGCCTTCGTCACGCCCTGTCCCACCATGCCCACCGTGTAGACGGAGCCATCCGCCAGGGTGAAACGCAACGCCGCGGTGTCAGCGCCGTCATCCACCGGGGCATACGTCGCCGTCAGCGGGCGCGTGCTCTGGCTCGCCAACGTCCACGGGGCGTTGCCGCCACCATCCACGGTGAACTCTCCCGCGCCCGCGTCGAACGCCACCTGGCTCACCTGGATGGGCCCGACGCACGAGTTCACGGCCACCAACTCCCGTGTGCGCGGGCCGCACGTCAGCTTGGTGAGGCCGAAGTCCACCGTGGTGGGCTGCACCGCGAAGCACCCCACGACGCCCTCGCCCCGCAGCTCCACCAGCGGGTGTCCCTGCGTGGGGCTGTTCACCCAGGCCTCGGCCAGCCCCGAGAAGCCTCCTTCCTCGGACGGCTTGAAGCGGACCAGCAGCGTCGCCTTCGCGCCCGGCTCCAGCACGCCGTTGCGCACGGGAGACGCGGAGAACACCCCGTCCGACCCCTGGGCAAGCTGCATCGACGCCAGGTAGCACGCCTCCGTGCCCGAGTTCCGCAGCGTCACCCCCAGCGCCACCTCCGCGCCCACCGGCACCTTGCCGAAGTCCAGGTGCTGGGGCAGCACGTACTGGCACGGCGCGAACACCCGGCTGCGCCCCTCCAGCGCCACCGCCTCCGTGGCCGCGGAGCCGCTGTCACGCACCGTGACGGAGAGCTGTCCCTGGCTGGCGTCCGTGTTCCCCGCCTTGGGCCGGAAGGTGACGCTCACCCGGGCATTCTGCCCCGCGGGCACCCTCACGCTGGCGGGCGCCTGGGCCAGGGTGAAGTAGCCACCCTGGCGCGTGTCGAGCTGGAGGTCGGTGACGCTCACGTCCTCACGGCAACGGTTGTAGACGGTGACGTCGCGCGTCGCCGTCATGCCCTCCGCCACCGTGCCGAAAGCCAGCCGCCGGGGCAGCACCGTCACGCACGAGCCGCCACCTTCACCCGCCAGCGACACCTTGGGACCCGGCGCGCTGGAGCCCTGCTCGCGCACGCCAATCTCCACCCGCCCGTCACGCACCTTGCCCACCGCCGCTGGCGTGAAGGCCACGCGCAGCTCCACCGCCGCGCCCGGCGCCAACTGCCCGTTGGCCACCACCGGCTCACTGGCGATGCGGAAGACGCCCTCCGAGCTGTCCACCAACTGCGAGCCCGAGAAGCTCAGCGGCTGCGTGCCCTGGTTTCGCACGGTGATGACCTGCTCCGCCGTGGCCCCCAGCGCCACGCGCCCGAAGTCCACGCGCAGCGGCGTCACCTCCAGCTTGGACGCCACGCCCGTGCCCGTCAGCGGTACCACCGCCGGCGCACACCCGTCACACACCACCACGTGCAGCGCCGCCTCGGCCGCACCCAACCGGCGCGGAGCGTAGGCCACGGGCACCACCAACGCCTCACCCGGAGCCAGCGAGGAGGGCAGGCCCTGCCCGGCGGTGAACTGGTCGGCGTCCGCGCCCTGCACCGACAGCGTCAGCGGACTGTCCACGTCCGATGGGTTGCGCACCGTCACCTCGCGCATCTCCACCAGGCCCATGGCCACGTTGCCGAAATCGAGCGCCTCCGAGGGCACCTCGATGAAAGCCTTCACGCCGCGCCCGGACACCGGCACGCGCCCACCGACCTCCGCGTCGGTGATGATTTCCACCACGCCTTGAATCTCGCCCTCTACCTGCGGCAGGAAGTGGATTTCGATGTCCTGCTCGCCACCGGCGGACAGGATGAAGGGCTCGAAGGGAGGAATGTTGACGTTGGGCACGCTGGAGACGGCGCCTTCCACACGATAGGAAGCCCGGCCCGCATTGGCGATTCGCAGCTTGAACGTCTTGGTATGCCCCAGCGCCGCGGGACCGAAGTCCACGGTCTCAGGCCGGACGACGAAGGCGCTCTTTGCCCTCTGAGAGGCGGGCCGCTCACACGCCCCTCCCGCCACCATCACCGCCACCAATGCCACCAGCCCAAACGCCCTGCGCATAACGTCCTCCCCGCCCCACCGGGAGACGCCAGGAACACACCCTGGTTCACCTCACGGCTCAGCGGGGGGCCCTTTGCAACCCCGGTGCCCGGTCCGCCCACAGAGAGGCGAGGGGCGCTCCCATGCGGCACCCCTCTGGCCTCGCAGGGAAACGCCAGAGCCCACCCGGGAAATGCGGGTGTCCTTTCACAGGACACTCCTGAAATTCCTTCAGGAACTCCAGGTGCCACACAGACGAATCCTCCGTCCGGGCGGGGCAGGCAGCCAGGCGTCTCGACTTCACCCACTCTGGGTGGAGCAGGAGGCGCCAGGGGATTTCAGGGACGCCTCCCCGCCTGGGGGGTCGCCAGATGTGGGATGCGGAGCGCAACCCAGGACGTTCCCCTGCATCCAGAGCGGTTCCGACATGTTTCCCCCTACCGGAACGCATATTCAGTGGTAGATCGCCCGCCCATGTCCGAGCCCGACGTCATTTCCCTCAGAGGCGCCAAGGAGCACAACCTCAAGAACGTCTCCTTGGACATTCCCAAGAAAAAGCTCGTCGTCTTCACGGGCGTGTCGGGTTCGGGCAAGAGCTCGCTCGCCTTCGACACCCTCTACGCGGAAGGCCAGCGCCGCTACGTGGAGAGCCTCTCCGCCTATGCCCGGCAGTTCCTGGGGCAGATGGAGAAGCCGAAGTACGACACCATTCGCGGCCTGTCGCCCACCATCTCCATCGAGCAGAAGGCGGCCAGCAACAACCCCCGCTCCACGGTGGGCACCGTCACGGAAGTGCACGACTACCTGCGGGTGCTTTATGCCTCCATCGGGGTGCAGCATTGCCCCAACTGTGGCGTGAAGGTGGGCAAGCAGAGCGCGCAGCAGATTGTCGATGAAATCCTCAAGGCCCCCGCGGGCACCAAGCTCCAGGTGCTGGCGCCGCTGGTGACGAACCGCAAGGGCGAGCACAAGGACCTGCTCGCCGAGGCCCAGAAGCGCGGCTTCTCCCGTGCCCGCATCGACGGCGCGCTCAAGAGCCTGGAGGAGCGCATCGAGCTGGACAAGAAGTCCAAGCACGACATCGCGCTCGTCATCGACCGCGTGGTGCTCAAGCCGGACGTGAAGACGCGCCTCACCGACTCCGTGGAGACGGCGCTGCGCGAGGGCAAGGGCACGCTCATCATCACCGACGAGAAGGGCACGCTCGCCTCCGACCGGGTGATGTCCGAGCTCAATGCCTGCGCCAAGTGCGGCCTGTCCTTCGGTGATTTGACGCCCGCGTCCTTCTCCTTCAACAACCCCCTGGGCATGTGCACGGACTGCAACGGCCTGGGCACCAAGCCGGAGATGGACCCGGACCTCATCGTCCCGGACACGTCACGCAGCATCCGCGATGGCGCCATCGAACCGTGGGCCGGCAGCATGAACCGCGGCGAGGGCTGGACGGCCGACTTCGTGGAGAGCCTGTCGAAGGCCTTCAAGATTGATCTGGACGTGCCCTACGCCAAGCTGTCCAAGCGCGAGAAGGACACGCTGATGTACGGCGCCAGTGGCAAGTCCTTCACCGTCTCGTGGGGCGAGGGCGGCAAGTACAAGATGGAATGGGAGGGGCTGGTCGAGCGCATGATGCGCAACTTCAAGACGACCACCTCCGAGGCGCGCCGCACCGAGCTCCAGAAGTACTTCAGCGACAAGCCCTGCCCGTCCTGCAAGGGCGAGCGCCTGAAGCCGGAGAGCCGCGCGGTGAAGGTGCACGGGCGCAGCATCGTCGAGCTGAGCCGGCTGACCATCTCCGACTCGCTGGGCTTCCTGGGCGACATGGCCCTGTCGGCGCACGAGCGGAAGATCGCCACCGAGCTGCTGAAGGAGATTCGCAGCCGCCTGTCCTTCCTGGTGGACGTGGGCCTGGGCTACCTGATGCTGGACCGGACCGCCTCCACGCTGTCGGGCGGTGAGAGCCAGCGCATCCGGCTGGCGTCCCAGATGGGCAGTGAGCTGACGGGCGTCATCTACATCCTGGATGAGCCCTCCATCGGCCTGCACCAGCGCGACAACGGCAAGCTGCTGCTGACGCTCAAGCGCCTGCGAGATTTGGGCAACTCCGTCATCGTCGTGGAGCACGACGAGGAGACGATGGAGGAGGCGGACTGGCTGGTGGACTTCGGTCCTGGCGCGGGCGAGCTGGGCGGCCAGGTGGTGGCCCAGGGCACGCCGGAGCAGGTCATGGCGAACGAGGCCAGCTCCACCGGTGCGTACCTCTCCGGGCGGCAGGAAATCGAGATTCCCCAGGAGCGCCGCAAGCCGGACCCGAAGCGCAAGCTGGTCATCCAGGGGGCGCAGGAGAACAACCTGAAGAACGTGGACGCGGAGATTCCGCTGGGCGTCTTCAGCGCGATCACCGGCGTGTCCGGCGCGGGCAAGTCCACGCTCATCAACGAGATTCTCTTCCCGGCCCTGGCGCGGCACCTCTACGAGAGCCGTGAATCCCCGGGCAAGCACAAGGCCGTGCTGGGCATGGAGCACCTGGACAAGGTCATCGACATCGACCAGCGCCCCATCGGCCGCACGCCGCGCAGCAACCCGGCCACGTACACCAAGCTCTTCGACAACATCCGCGAGGTGTTCGCGATGACGCCCGAGGCGCGCGCGTTCGGCTACGGGCCGGGCCGCTTCAGCTTCAACATCAAGGGCGGCCGCTGCGAGGCGTGCGAAGGCGACGGCGTGAAGCTGGTGGAGATGCACTTCCTGGCGGACGTCTACGTGCCCTGCGAGGTCTGCGCCGGCAAGCGCTTCAACGAGGCCACCCTGCGCGTGCGCTACAAGGGGAAGAACATCGCCGAGGTACTCGACATGAGCGTGCGCGAGGCGATGGAGCACTTCGGCGCGCACCGCGACATCATGCGGGTGCTGCAGACGCTCCATGACGTCGGCCTGGGCTACATCCGCCTGGGGCAGCCCTCCCCCACCCTGTCCGGCGGCGAGGCCCAGCGCATCAAGCTGGCCCGCGAGCTGGCGCGCGTGGCCACCGGCCGCACCCTCTACATCCTCGACGAGCCCACCACCGGCCTGCACTTCGAGGACATCCGCAAGCTGCTGTCCGTGCTCAACCGGCTGGTGGAGGCGGGCAACAGCGTGCTCGTCATCGAGCACAACCTGGACGTCATCAAGAGCGCGGATTGGATCATCGACCTGGGCCCCGAGGGCGGCGCGGGCGGCGGCAGGATTCTGGCCGCTGGCACGCCCGAGCAGGTCGCCGAGGTCGAAGGCAGCCACACCGGCCGCTACCTGGGCCACGTGCTGACCAAGGCCCGCAGGGCCCGCGTGGGCGTGCGTGTGGACGACCCAGTGCCCGTGAAGAAGGGCGCGCGGGGCTGACGACGCACCGCGCAATGCCTCCTGGAAAAATGGAGCGGGGGGACGGGGGTGCCTTCATTCACCCCCATCCCCTCGCACCACCTTGGAGGAAAGACATCATGGGAAATGATAGGGATATTCCAATGCCTGTCAAACTCAGCCAGGCGACTTGAGTTGTATCAACAAACACACACGCCCATCGGAATGACGCAGGCAGTCGTGCGGGAGATTTCCGGCGTGGGTGCGGCCAGGAAAGCGCCGGGCGGCGCGGCGGGGCCCCTTCGTTCGGTGGAGTCCCGGCGGCCCGTTGGGTAGGGTGCGACTTCTCGGAATCTAGGAGCCCCCACCTTTCGTCACGAGGGAGCACCCCGTCGCATGGCCCAGGCACCCGCCGCGCAGAGCAACAAGTTCCCGCCGCAAATCCCCTTCATCATCGGCAACGAGGCGTGTGAGCGCTTCAGCTTCTACGGGATGCGGAACATCCTCACGGTGTTCCTCATCGACTACCTGCTGCGCACGCAGATACCGGACAACGCGCTGCGGGAGGCTGAAGCGAAGAGCCTGATGCACACGTTCATGGCGGGCGTGTACTTCTTCCCGCTCATCGGCGGCTACCTAGCGGACCGGTTCTTCGGGAAGTACCGCATCATCCTGGGGCTGAGCCTGGTGTACTGCCTGGGCCACGCGTGCCTCGCCATCTTCGAGCACAACGTCACGGGGTTCTTCACGGGCCTGGCGCTCATCGCCATTGGCAGTGGCGGCATCAAGCCCTGCGTGGCGGCCATGGTGGGGGACCAGTTCAACGAGTCCAACAGCCACCTGGTGAAGAAGGTCTTCGCCATCTTCTACTGGACCATCAACTTCGGCTCGTTCTTCGCGTCGTTGTTCATCCCGCTGCTGCTCAAGCACTTCGGGCCGTCGGTGGCCTTCGGCATCCCCGGGGTGCTGATGTTCATCGCGACGTTCATCTTCTGGGCGGGCCGTCACAAGTACGTCCGGGTGCCGGCCACGGGCGCCAACCCGCACAGCTTCTTCAAGGTGGTGGCCAGCGCGCTGCGCAACCGCGGCCAGGGCGGCGGCTGGCTGGACGGCGCGAAGCGGGAGCACCCCGAGGAGGCCGTGGACGGCGTGAAGGCGGTGTTCCGGGTGAGCGCGCTGCTGCTCCCCTTCGTGCCCTTCTTCTGGATGCTCTTCGACCAGAAGGCGTCCACGTGGGTGGTGCAGGCCCGGTCCATGGACCCGCAGGTGGGGCCGTTCACCTTCCAGGCCAGCCAGATGCAGTTCATCAACCCGCTGCTGGTGATGATTCTCATCCCCTTCCTGACGGCCGTCGTCTACCCGGCCTTCCAGCGCTTCGGCTGGGAGCTGACGCCGCTGCGGCGCATGCCCCTGGGGCTGGTGGTGGGCGCGCTGTCGTTCATCATCGCCGGCATCTTCCAGGTCACCATGGAAGGCGGCACGACGCTGAACATCGCGTGGCAGATTCTGCCGTACATCGTGCTGACGCTGGGCGAAATCCTGATGTCCACCACGGGCCTGGAGTTCGCGTACACGCAGGCCCCGCGTGAAATGAAGGGCACCATCCAGAGCGTGTGGCTGGTGACGAACACGCTGGCCAACGCGGCGGTGGCCATCACCGCGAAGCTCAACGTCTTCACGGGCTCCGGGCAGTTCTTCTTCTACGCCGGCTTCGCCCTGGTGGCCGCAGTGGGAATGGCCCTGGTGGCCCGCCGCTACGTGGTGCGCGACTACTACCAGACGTCCGCGCCCATCCCCACCGAGGAGCGCAACGCCGCGGGGGTGACGCCCGGCTCGGCGAAGTCCGCGTAGCCAGGCGGTCAGCCCGCGCGGTGAACGCCGGTGCACCCGTGGGGTGTGCCGGCGTTTGTGTTTCAGGCGTGGCGCCAGAAGCCCGCGAACAGAAACGCCGGCGCCCCCCATCGGGACGCCGGCGTCTGGACTTCAATCAGGGGGGGCGTCCGCGACCGCTCAGGCCGCCGCCACCGAGCCGCCCTGCTGCGCGGAGGGGGGCGCGGAGGGCCTCACCTCGTCCGTGCCGTGCATCATCCGCTTGAGGATGGGCGACACGACGAGCAGCAGCACGCCGGCGATGCCCGTTCCCACGGAGATGTAGAGGAACACGCTGAACTCGCCCAGCTTCTCCGAGTAGCCACCGAAGACACCGGCCAGCTTGTTGGCCGCCGCGTTCGCGAGGAACCACACGCCCATCATCGCGGAGACGATGCGCGCCGGCGCCACCTTGGTCACCATGGACAGGCCCACGGGCGACAGGCACAGCTCACCCATGGTGTGCAGCAGGTAGGCCATCACCACCCACCACGCCGCCGCCTTGCCCGTCGAGGCGCTCTCGCTGGAGGCGCCCAGCATGAAGAGGAAGCCGGCGGAGAGGAACAGCAGGCCCAGGCTCATCTTCACCGGGATGCTCGGGTCCTTGCCGCGCGCGGCCAGCCAGCTCCACAGGCCGGCGAAAATCGGCGCCAACGTGACGATGAAGATGGAGTTGAAGTTCTGGAACCAGGTCGTCGGCACTTCCCAACCCAGGATGCCGCGGTCCACCTTCGCGTTCGTGTAGAGGTTCATCAAACCGCCGGCCTGCTCGAACCCCGTCCAGAAGGCGACGACGAAAATCGCCATGATGAAGATGACGAGGATGCGGTCGAACTCATCGCGGGTGAAGCCCGACTTCTCCGGGGTGCCCGGCTTCGCCTCGGCGGCGGCCACCATCCGCTCCGGCACCAGGCCCACATTCCCCAGCAGCTTATTCTGCATCGACACGAAGGCGATCAGGCCCAGGAGCATGCCCACGCCGGCGGCGCCGAAGCCCCAGTGCCAGCCCACGCGCTCACCCAGCGTGCCGCAGATGAAGTTGCCGAGCACCGCGCCCAGGTTGATGCCCATGTAGAAGATGGTGAAGGCGCTGTCGCGGCGGCCGTCACCGGGCGCGTACAGCCCGCCCACCATGGTGGAGATGTTCGGCTTGAAGAAGCCGTTGCCGATGATGAGGAAGCCCAGGCCCGCGTAGAACATCGTCACGCTGGGCAAGGCCAGGATGAGGTGGCCTATCATCATCAACACGCCACCAAGTACCACCGCCCGGCGCTGCCCCATGTAGCGGTCCGCGATGAAGCCGCCGGCGATGGGCGTCAGGTACACCAGGCCCGTATAGGTGCCGTAGAGGCTGAGTGCGTCCGCGGTGGACCAGCCAAAGCCTCCGTTGACCTTGCTCGTGAGGAAGAGCACGAGCAGGCCACGCATGCCGTAATACGACATGCGCTCCCACATCTCAGTGAAGAACAGGAGGTAGAGCCCTCGCGGGTGCCCCTTGCGGGCATCACCCGCGGCTACGGTGCCTTGCATGCAGGTCGTTTCCTTGAAAAAGGAGAGGTGCGACGAAATGTGGCGTGACTGTAGCAGACACGCGGGCCATGCCCAGGAGGACACCTGAGCGGGTAGGGAATTCCCCTTCTCCGCCGTCCGGCCGCCGTGGGCTCGGGCGGGGCCTTTGCGTCCTGCGTCAGCCCAGGCGGCCGACGCGCGGCTCGGACGCGAGGTCGGGCAGGCCTCCCGTGACCCGGGGCGCCACGGGGCGCAGCGGCAGGCGGACCTCCACCTGCGTGCCCTCCCCCGGAGCACTGCTCAGGGCGATGTTCCCACCGTGCTGGATGATGATGCGGCGGCTGAGCGCCAACCCCAACCCCGTCCCCTCGCCCGCCGCGCGGGTGGAGAAGAAGGGCTGGAAGAGCCGCTCCATGTCCTCCGGGCGGATGCCCACCCCGTCATCATCGATGGTGACGATGGCCTCCTCCGCCGTGTTGGCCGTGGAGATGCGCACGCGGCCCTTGTCGCCCACCGCGCGCAGGGCGTTGTCCAGGAGGTTGAGCCACACCTGGTTCAGGGCGCCTGGGTTGCCCCGGATGGGCTCACTGCAGTGGTACGCGCGCTCCACCTTGACGCCCGACGGCACCTTCCACGCCAGCACGCTCAGGGTGGAGTCCAGCGACGAGTCCAGGGACAGCACCACCGGGGACTCGCTGGTCCGCGTGAAGGAGAGCAGGGATTCGGCCAGGTGGCGGATGCGCTGGCCACACTCCTCCACCACCTCCAGCATGGCCTTGCTCAGCTCCACGTCGGAGGTGCCGCTCGTCAGCATGTCCTTGAGCGGCAACAGCGCGTTCATCAGCCCGTTGAGCGGGTTGCGCACCTCGTGGGCGAAGCCGGACGTGAGCAGACCGATGGCCGCCAGCCGCTCGTTCTCCGCGGCGCGCACCGCCGCCTCGCGCAGGCGCAGCTGGGTTTCGATGCGCGCCAGCAGCTCGTTCGGGCTGAAGGGCTTGCCCAGGTAGTCATTGGCCCCGGTGCCCAGGCCCTCCACCTTGGCCGTCACCTCCTGGCGCGCGGTGAGGAGGATGACGGGGATGTCCACCGTCTGCGGATCATTGCGCAGGGCGGTCAGCATCTGCAGGCCGGACATGACGGGCATCATCACGTCCGACAGGATGAGGTCCGGCCGCTCGCGCAGCGCGCGCTGGCGCCCGTCGTCGCCGTTGATGGCCTCCATCACCCGGTAGTGCTGGGCCAGCAGCCGGGCGAGGAAGCTCCGAATCTCCGGGTCGTCCTCCACCACCATGATGCGGGGCGACTCGGGCCCCGGCCCCGCGTGGTCCCTGGCCGGCGGAGGCGACGCGCCCAGGACATCCGGCCCCGTCGGCTCCAGTGAGGGGAAGGCCCCGGAGATGCGGCGCTCGCGCCGCACGGGCATGACCGCCTGACGGCGCTCGCGCAAGTCCTCGCGGATGTGCGCGGTGCCCTTGGGCAGCCGCACGTGGAAGACGGAGCCCTGCCCCAGCTCGCTCGTCACGGAGATGCCGCCGGCGTGCAGCTCCAGCGTCTCCTTCACCAGCGCCAGGCCGATGCCCGAGCCACCAAAGCGCCGGGTGCCGCTGTTATCCGCCTGGGAGAAGCGGTCGAAGATGACGGGAATGTCCTGCGGGGCGATGCCCTGGCCGGTGTCCTCCACCTCGACGTGCACCTCCAAGTCGTCCTCGCGCACGCGCACCGTCACCCCACCCTTCTGGGTGAACTTCAGCGCGTTGCCGAGCAGGTTCTGGAAGACGATGTCGATGCGCTCGTGGTCCACGTGGACGGGCGTCACCGTGGCGCCCTCCAGCCGCAGCGTCACGCCCTGCCGCTCCGCCATGGTGTGGAACGGCGGCACCACCGTGCTCAGGAAGCCGAACAGCTCCAGCGGCTGGTAGCGCAGCCGCGCCTTGCCCGACTCCAGCTGCGCCAGGTCCAGCAGGTTGTTGATGAGCCGCAGCAGGCGCTGCGCGCTGCGCTCCATGTTCGTCACCAGCGGAGGCACCTCCGATGGCAACGACTCCGCCTGCTTCGCCAGCGCCTCCAGCGTCAGCAGGATGAGCGTGAGCGGCGTGCGCAGCTCGTGGCTGACGTTGTCGAAGAACTCGCTCTTGAGGCGGTCCAGCTCCTGCTGCCGCGTGAGCGACGCCTCCAGCTTCGTATTGGCCTCGGACAGCTCCTGCGTCCGCTCGGCCACGCGGTCCTCGAGCGCCTTGTTGGCGGCGAAGATCTCCTCGTTGCGCCGCTGCAGGTCCTCCAGGGACGTCTGCAGGCCCTGGTGCTGCTCCGACAGCTTCTCGTCCTTGCGC
The DNA here is from genome assembly GCF_900101905.1 of Myxococcus virescens. Taxonomy (NCBI): domain Bacteria; kingdom Pseudomonadati; phylum Myxococcota; class Myxococcia; order Myxococcales; family Myxococcaceae; genus Myxococcus; species Myxococcus virescens. The sequence goes on from NZ_FNAJ01000003.1 coordinate 279,564, forward strand.
AGCAGGGCCGCCCGCGTGTCCAGCCACGCCCCCGCCGCCACGCCCACCATGCCCAGGGAGGTGACCGCGAAGATGGGGGGCGCCAGGTTCAACGTGCCCGACACCAGGCCGGCCACCATGCCCGCCATGCCGCCCACGATGTAGCGCCACGCCAGGGGCGGCAGGCTCTGCCAGCGGATGTCGTACTCGCAGCAGTCCGCCCCATCCACCTGGCAGCGCAGCTCCTTCACCTCCGCCAGGGGCAGGTTCCAGATGGCGGGGAACGCGGACAGGTTGCCCTGGCGCGCGCGGCAGAAGTTGCGATCTCTTTCGCGGATGCGGCTGACGTAGCGCACCTGCACCCGCGAGTCGGTGAGCGTGTCGATGTGGAAGCCGCCCACCCGGTTGTACGTGTGGTCCAGCTCCAGCGCGCGCTCGTAGACGCTGCGCGGCGTGGCCAGCGCCTTCATCATGTAATAGAGGAAGCCCACCGCCTCCGGACTGGCGATGCTGCGCCCCGCCTTCGTCATGAAGTCCGGATCACCGGAGTCCTTGTCGAGCACGTCGAAGAGCCGCTCGGTGAACCCCACGGAGACGAAGTTGGTGAGCGTCTCCACGTACGCCAACGTCAGCGGCAGCGCCTCACGCTGCCACACCCGCACCAGTCGGTCCCGGCCGTAGGTCCGCTCGTAGTACAACATCACGCTGCGCAGCATCCGGACACTCAGCTCGGGTGTGTCGGGGGCTGACGGTGCGGAGGCCAGTTCCGCGGGGACGGTCAACGCTTCACTCCTTCGGTCGTCAACACCATCGCATATTTGAGGGTGTCGGCGTCGTCCAGGAGTGCGAGGAAGCGTTCACAGAAAGCGTCATAGGGGCCGGCGCCTCCGAAGAAGGGCTCGGCGAGCGGGCGCAGCGTCCGGAAGCGGATGACCCAGTCCTCGCGGAGCCGCGCGTCCACCGCGCCCGCCGCCACGTAGAACGGGGAGATGTGCACGCGCACGTCCACCAACCCGGCCTTGCGAAACAGGTGGAACAGCTTGCGGCCCGCGTGCAGGTCGAAGCGCGCCGCGCGCAGGGCGGCGAGCAGCTTCTGGCTCTCCTCCTGGAGGTCCTCCGGAAAGGGCCAGTTCCACAGCCCCACCCCGTCGATGTCCGCCACCACCACGCGCCCACCGGGGCGGACCACGCGCACCAGCTCCGCCAGCGCGGGGCCCGGCTCTCCCAGGTACTCGAAGACGTACTGGCACCAGACGTAGTCGAAGTGGTCGGCGGGCAGATGTGTCTCCGGCAGCGCGCCCTGACGCAGCTCCACGTTGGGCCTGCCCGCCAGCAGTCCCCGGGCCGCCGCCAGGTGTGCGGCCTGCGGCTCGATACCCACCACGCGGCCGTGCGGCCCCACCACGTCCAGCATCTCCGAGGTGATGACGCCGGGACCGCAGCCCACATCGAGTGCGGCGTCCCCGGGCCTCAGGCCGGTGAGCCTCAGCCGCTCCGCGTAGGAGGTGGCGCTCGCCTGCGCTTGCAGGCGGTGCACCTCCTGGGCCGACTCCATCAGGTAGGTCATGCCGCGATGTCCTTGTCATCCACCCGGCTCCCACCCCGGCCATGGGCCGCCAGCCGCTCGAAGACGGCGAGCAGGTAGGCATTCCAGTCACGCACGAGCCGGCGGTGGGCCGTGAACTCCATCACCTTGCCCAGGTTGTGGAAACCCAGTGCCTCCAGGGCGGGCAGGTCCGCGTCCGAGGCCAGGCACTCCGCGGTGGAGCGGCCGCGCCGGGCCGAGTTCGCCACCGCGTGTGTCACCAGCGCCTGGCGCACGGCATCCGCTTCCCGTGCATCCGGCTCCACGATGACCAGCGAGAAGGCGTTGTACCACTCCGCCCAGAAGAGACCGGGCGACGAGTCCTCCATGAGGACGAACCCCTGGGGCCCGTCCTTGCCCTCGACCATGGCGATGCTGCGCGAGCGCCGCAGCCGCGCGTCCGAGTAGCGCCCGCCCAGCGTCCCCATGGTCATCTCGCCCTCCACCAGGTCCGAGCTGCGCAGCCGCACCACGTCCTGCGTCTCCCGCAGGTGCTGCTCCAGCCAGCGCAAATCGGACGTCTCCGCGGGGCGCACGCGCAAATCGCTCCGAGGCGGCGGCAACGCGGCGTCCACGGGGAGCCGGCACGGCGTGAAGGCATGCAGGCAGCTCAGGCCCGGGCGCTCCAACCGGCTGGCGATGGCGCCGTAGATTCGCGACGTCCACCGGTTGCGGCAACGCCACAGCGCGCGCAGGTACTCCACGTCGTCCAGGCTCTCCGCGTAGTCGGCCGCGAGCGCCACCAGTTCCTGGGAGATGGATTCGTGCCGGTGGTAGCCCGGCCGCACCACCAGGTGCTGCGACAGCCAGGTGCGCGAGTAGATGCGCAGCCCGGAGATGTGGCCGTAGAGCCGGCCCTCGCGCTGATAGACGATGGCCTTGGACAGGCCGTGGATGCCGTTGCCCAGCCGCTGGTGCGCGTCCACCAGCGGCTCGGGCGTCGCCGCCTCGTGAAAGGGGTAGTCGGGAAAGCGGACGTCGGCGGAGCGGAACAGGTCCCACACGTCGGAGAAGGGCAGCTCGGACGCATCCCGCGCGTCGGGACACCGCGCCTTGATGAAGGCGTCCAGGATGGCGGCGCGGGCCTCCGGCGCCAGCTCCAGGATGCGCAGGCCGCAGCGGCGCGGGCGGCTCATGCTGGCGCCCTCCTCCGTCACCGTGAGCTGCCCGGTGTCCTGCACCTGGGCGCGGCAGCGCGAGCGCGTGCCATCTGGCAACTGCAGCATCACGTCGTCCAGCACCAGCCCCGGCGGGAAGGCCTCCCGGCCCGCGTCGAAGGGAAAGGCGAAGCCGCCGGTGTGCAGGTCCAACAGCGGGCGGACGATGGCCTCCCCCGTCAGCGGCGAATTGAAGGACACCGCGAAGGGCCGCTCTGCGGAGGAGCGGAAGCGCAGGCTGTTGCGGCGGTGGTGCAGGCTCAGCGTGCGCGGCAGGGCCACCTCCACCTGGTTCGGCTCCGAGTTCAGCACCGCCGTGGTGCCCACATGGCACACGCCGCCGAAGTCCAGACACAGCCGCACCACGTCTCCTGGATGGAAGAGCGTGCCCGGCTGCGACTGCTCGCGCAGCACCAGGCGGGACTCCTCCGGCAGCACCTCCGCGCGGGAGAAGTCCACCAACCGGTTGCCTTCGTGCGTGCGCAGCCCGAAGCCCACCCCCGCGCGCACGGCGCGGCGCAGCAGGCCGCGGATGCGCACCGAGTCGTTGAGCAGCGGCGCGGCGGAGGAGCGCGCGTGCTCCACGGGGCGCTCCAGCGACACGCCCAGGTGGAAGCCCTGACCTTCGTGCGCGCGCAGCGGGCGCACCATGCGCACCGTGGCATGGCCGGCGCGCAGCACCAGCGTGTCGCCGCGCAGCACCTGGAGCCCTTCCAGCTCCGTGCCCGGCGTGAGCCGCTCGATGCGCACGCTGGACTCCAGGCGCAGGCCCAGTCCTCCCGTGGCCACGTCGAGAAGCCGCGCGCGGAACGTCGTGCCATCCGCCGTGAAGCAGGCCTCCAGGACGCCGTGCGGCTCGCGGCGTTCGGATTCGCGCAGCTCCAGCAATTCCTGGACGGCGCGGCGCAGCGCCGGGCTGGGGTCATCCTCCAGCGTGAAGAACATGTGCCCCGCGGCGGCCACGTCCACCAGGCTGTGGTGGGCCTGCGCATTGTCCCTGGGGCAGAGCACCGCGCGGATGGAGCGCGGGGTGTAGCGCTCCAGGTCCTTCAACAACCGGGGAAAGATGTCCGGATGCGTCAACACCAGCGCGGGAGCGGTTTTCGTGAGGAATTCGACCGCCTCCTGCCGGTTGGAGGCCTCGAGCACTTCGTAGCCATCCAGCAAGGCGCGGAGCCGTCCACGACGCTCCGCCTCCGGATGCACGACCAGCACTGCGCGCGTCGTCACGGTCATATGTCCTCCTCCACCGGGTCAGAGCCGCCTGCTCCCGGATGAACCACTTCACGGGTCGGAATGTGACCGCCAGCCTCCACCGCCCCGCCGGACCTTCCGACGGCGACCCCTCACATTCCCCCCGTGGTTCGAAGTTCCCAGATGCAATGGCCGAACCGCATGCGCGGCGTCCGGCCCGGCTCGCCATCTTACCGGACCTCATGGGGAAGGGAGTGCCCCAGCATGAGGACAGGGCGGATGTTGGAAAAGGGCCGCCCGCTTGATTCGCGGCCACCCGGGCATCAGCGAAGTGGGGCAAACCGCACCCTGGCCGGCACTTCAAGTCCCGGTTAAAGGTGGGACTCGGGAGGTGCCATGCGCGCCGAAGTCGACTACGCGAAGGAAATCCAGGAGTTCAAGCGTTCCATGAACGCAGTCATCCTGGCGCACTATTACCAGGAGAGCGAAGTCCAGGACCTCGCGGACTTCGTGGGCGACAGCCTCGCGCTGGCGCAAGCCGCGGCGAACACGAAGGCAGACGTCATCGTCTTCTGTGGTGTCCATTTCATGGCGGAGACGGCGAAGATTCTCAATCCGTCCCGGCAGGTGCTGCTGCCGGACCTCAAGGCCGGCTGTTCGCTGTCGGACCGGTGCCCGCCGGGAGCCTTCAAGGCGTTCAAGGACAAACACCCGAACGCCTTCGTGGTGAGCTACGTCAACAGCTCCGCCGCGGTGAAGGCCATGAGCGACGTCATCTGCACGTCGTCCAACGCGGTGAAAATCGTGAACCAGGTGCCGAAGGACCGGCAGATTCTCTTCGCGCCGGACCAGCACCTGGGCCGCTACGTGATGAAACAGACGGGCCGCGACATGGTGCTGTGGCCGGGCAGCTGCATCGTCCACGAAATCTTCAGCGAGAAGAAACTGGTGCAGCTGAAGGTGGAGTACCCGGAGGCGGAAGTGGTGGCCCACCCCGAGTGTGAGCAGGCGGTGCTGCGTCACGCGGACTTCATCGGCTCCACCAAGGCGATTCTGGATTACGCGGTGCGTAGTCCGAAGCAGCAGTTCATCGTGGTGACGGAGGCGGGCATCATCCACCAGATGAAGCGGGCCGCGCCGAACAAGACGTTCATTCCCGCGCCGCCGGACAACGGCTGCGCGTGCAATGAGTGCCCGTACATGCGGCTGAACACGCTGGAGAAACTCTGGCGGTGCATGAAGGAGCGCACGCCCGAACTGACCATGCCCGAAGACCTGCGCGAGGGTGCTCGCGCGCCGCTGCAACGCATGCTGGACTGGTCTCAGTAGTCTGCGGATGAACGGCAGCAGCGGACATTTGCCAACTCGCGTCTTGCACCCCGCGAAGCACAATGCGATGGAGCCACCGTGGCCTTCCGATTCCTCGCAGTCCCCGCGCACCGACTGGTGAACTTCCCCCAGACGTTGCCGGACGATGAGCGCCTCGAGCCGGAGCTGCCTCCGGTCCATGAGGCGGTGGAGCGCGCGCTCACCGGCGCTGAATTCCGAGACATGCGAGCCAAGGACAGGCTGCGCACCCTGCTACAGGGGGACCGCCCCCCGTCGCTGGGCGCGCCCGAGACGGGCTTCGGCCCGTCCGCCGTCTTCGCGCATCCTCCCCAGGACCTCCCGGCGCTGCTGCGGCTGGCGGACGAGCTCGAGAACCTGGCGCGCCGCGAGGCGGGTGAGCGCGCCCTGGTGTGGAAGTGCGGAGATTGTGGCGCCCGGTACGCGGTGCCGGTGGCCCTGGTGCGCCAGGTGTCCATCCGCTGCGAGCGCTGCGGCACGCCGGTGGAGCTGGCGGCCACGCGCAGCCTGGGTGAGGAGTCCCTCATCGACCCGTTCCTGGGCGCGGTGAATCACAGCCGCAAGGAGCTGGCCGCCTTCTTCCGCGAGGCCATGGCCCGCGGCTGGCCGGTGCTGGTGGCCGAGGACAAGCGCGTGCCACGCACGCAGCCCTCGGCCTGACGGCGTCCGGCGGAAAACGGGTTCTCGCGCCGCACGGGGGACGGTAGCCTTGCCGGCCCCATGCGGCGCGCGCTCGTTCCTCTCCTGCGATGTCCCCGGTGCCGGCGTGGCGCCCTCCAGCCGGAGGTAGACGCCCCGGTGCTCTTCTTCGGCCCGCTGCGCTGCCAGGCGTGCGGCGCCAGCCACCCGGTGGCCGAGGGCGTCGCCGACCTGGTGGTGGACCCCGCCGCGTCCGGCCCGCTGCAACGTGGCATGGAGCAGCGCTGGGTGGCGCGCTCCTATGAGCGCTACATGCGCCCCGTGCTCCAGCGCGCCCTCACCCGCCAGCCGCTGGATGGCGACAGCGAGTTCGTCCTCTACCGCAGCCTCCTGGGCAAACCCGAAGGCACCGTGTTGGACGTGGGCTGCGGCACAGGGCTGCTCGCGCGGCGGCTGGCCCATGAGCCGGACGCGCCGCCCGTGGCCGCGCTCGACGTGTCCCGCGCCATGCTGGAAGAGGGCGTGGCCCAGGTGCGCGAGGCCGGCGTCGCCGTGGACTTCCTGCGCGCCGAAGCCCCCTACCTCCCCTTCCACGACGGTGTGCTGGGCGCGGTGTTGATGAGTGACGCGCTGCCCTTCGTCGCGGACCTGCCCCGGATGATGATGGAGGTCCACCGCGTGCTACGGCCCGGAGGCCGCTGGGTGGCCAGTACCTACGCTTCGCCGGGAGCGCCTCGGGCGCTGCTCCACCGCGGCGTGGGCCTGCATCCACGCGGGGAGGCCGAATTGCGCCGGGAGGCCGCGGCGGCGGGCTTCGTGCGCTTCGAGCGCGTGTCCCTGCCGTCGCTGCTGGTCGTGAAGGCGGAGAAGGGCTCCGCCCAGACGCCTAGATGAAGATGCCCGCGGACGCGTCGTAGCGCGCCTCGTCGAGCTGCAGGTTCGCGGGCTGGCCGCGCAGCGCGTCCATCACCTGACGCTTGGGCTTCTTGCACTTGCTGCAATCGCACGAGCCCTTCTTGCACGTGCAGTCCGCCTTGCTGCCGCACTGGCACTTGGCGGCCATGAGCGAGTCCAGCACCTCCAACGGGCGCTCCACGCCGCTGGTAGAGGGCTCGGCAGCCTTCGGCGTGGCCTCCGCGGCCTTCGCTTCCGGGGCCGGACGCCGGTGGGCCTCGCAGGCCTCCGCCGCGCCCGGTGCCAGGAGCAGGCCGCTCGCCATCAGCCCTCCGGCCACCCACATTCCGATGCGCGTCATGTTGCTCTCCTCGGGGCGCTCCAGGCGCCCCTGCTCAAACGGCGCCTATACCGCAGCCCTCCCCGACTGCCAAGGCCGACAGCCATACCTTTGTCTACCTGGAAAACAGGCGCTGGCCGGGTTGCAAGGACGGCTCGCCGTGCAGGGAGGCGCCGCGTACAGTCCGCGCCGTCCGTGACGCCCCGACACTCCCGCCTCGTCCATGCCGCCGCGCTCGTCCTGGGGGTGCTCCCCCTGTGGGTGTCGCGCCACCTGCCCCTGGTGGACCTGCCCCAACACCTGTACCTCATCTCCGTCCTGCACCGGCTGGATGACCCCACCACGCTGTACCCGCAGCTGTTCGCCGCGCGTCACGCGCTGACGCCATACCTGGGCTACTACTACCTGGTCAGCGGCCTCAACTGGCTGCTGCCGCTGGAGATGGCCAACCGCGTCTTCCTCTCCGCCTACGTGGTGGGCCTGCCGCTCAGCCTCGGATTCCTGCTGCGCAGCCTGGGCCGGCCCACCTGGCCCGCCCTGCTGGCGCTGCCCTTCGCCTACGGCGACAGCTTCAACTGGGGCTTCATCAACTACTGCGCCGCGCTGCCGCTGACGCTGCTGTGCTGCGGCCTCTTCGTGCGGACGCTGGAAGACACGCCTCGCCGCCGGACGTGGGGCATCGGGTTGGCGGTGTGCCTCGTGGCGGTGCTCCTCTTCCACGTGCAGGCCTTCGGGTTCCTCGCCTTCGGGCTGCCCCTGCTGCTGCTCACCACGCGCGTGCCCGAGGACGCACAGGCCCGGGGGCTCGCCGCGCGGCTGCGGCCTCGCGTGCCCGCGCTGCTGGGGGTGGTGCCCGGCGTCGCGCTGTTCCTCGGCTGGGTGGTGCTTCGCTTCGGCGAGCCCGCGGACATCCAGCCCGGGGTGCCCTGGAAGGCGTGGGGGCCCACGTTCTCTCCACAGAACCTGGCGTGGAAGGGCTTCGAGCAGAACCGCGTCGAGTTCTTCCAGGTGCTCGCCAACACCTTCCGGGATGGCTCGGACCGGTGGGCCCTGTACGCCGTCGGCGTGGTGGCGGTGGCGGGCTGGGTCGCGGGACTGCTGCGGCCGGAGCGCTCCGCCACCCAGGGCCTGGTGGCGCGCTCGCGGCTGATGGGGCTGGGCCTGCTGGCCCTGGCGCTCTACTTTCTGCTGCCCTTCGACATCCGCGGTTACGTCTACTACCTCAACACGCGCTACGCGCACCTGGCCGCGGCCCTCCTGGTGGCCACCGTCCCGGCCGCCATTCCCGCGTGGCGCAGGCCCCTGCGCGTCGCCGCCCTGGCGTGCGCACTGGTGCTGGCCTTCGTCATGGCGCGCGGCTACCGCGCCTTCTCTCGGGAGGCGCAGGCCGAATGGGGGCCGCTGGTGGCCGCCACCGCCCCGCGCCCCCGTGTCATGGGGTTGATGTTCGACCCCAGCTCCCGGGTGGTGCGACAGCCCGTCTTCATCCACAGCGCGGCGGTGCTGGCCCGGGCGCGCGGTGGCGTGCCCAACTTCACCTTCGCGTCCACGCCGCACTCCCCGCTGCGCTACACCGGCGAGGAGCCCCCCACCTTCCCCTCCGAGTGGCGGCCGCAGCAGATGGACTACGAGCGGCAGGGCGTCTGGTACGACCACTTCCTCGTACGCGGTGCGTCACCGTCGCGAGTGTTCGGTCCGCGGCTCCCATCCGAGCTGGCCGTGGTGGCGGAGCCGGGCAAGAGCGCGCTGGTGCGCCGGCGCTGAGTCCTCCGCCGCTCGCGGCACTGTGGCCTGGTGGGCGCAATCCCCGCGCGGGGCATGCCCCGGGGCGGGCGCCGTGCAGTAGAAGGTCCGGTATGAGTTCCTCCTCTTCGGACCCTCGCTCCCTGCTGGATGCCTTGCGCTCCGGCGCGCCGCTGCCCTCCTTTCCCGCCGAAGCGGTGGAGTCCGCCCGCGCCCTGGCGCGCGACGTCTCCCAGGCCGCCCTCGCCCGCGTGGAGGCCCTTCCGGAGCCCCTGGCCCTGGCCGTGCTCGAGGCTGCTGTGTCAGACGGGAACACCGTCCTGCCGGAGGCCCTGGCGTCCTCGTCGGTGAAGCCCCTGGTCAAGGCCGCGAAGAAGGCGCTGTACCAGCTTCGCTCGCGCGGCGTCGCCGTGGCCGGGCCCGCGCGTGCCACCCCGGCCGAGCCGCCCCCCGCCGCCGCCCCCGAGGCCCTCAACGCGCTCGCCAGCGCCGTCACCGGTGACGGCGAGCGAGCGCTCGTGCTGGCGCGGGTGCTGCGCGGCGCGGGCGTGGAGGTGGTGCAGATGCAGCTGTCCGACGAGCGCGGCGTGGTGGCGCTCCAGTTGGGCGACAGGAATCGCGCCACCTGGCGGAAGCTGGTGAAGGACGGGCTGGCCCACGGCGGCATCGTGGAGCTGCCGCCCGAGGAAGCCGCGGCCCTGCTGGCCGAGGCCGCCGGCACCAACCTGCGCACCCGCACACCCTTCCCCAAAGGACTGGACGTGGTGCTGCGCCACTTTGGTGTCCAGCCGCAGCAGTCGCCCACCGAGCTGCCTCCGCCCGAGCCCGAGGACCTCCGCCGCGCGCAGGAAGCCGACGTCCTCCACGACACCGTGGAGCTGGCTTCGTGGCTGCCTCCGGAGCCCGACATGCGGGTCCTGGTGCAGAAGATGGACGAAGTGGTGCAAAGCCCCCTGTCGCTGAGCGACGTGCAGCGTCAGGAGCAGCTCCAGGCGGCGGTGCTCGGCGTGGCCCGGGACTTCTTCACCCCCGAGGTGCGCCAGCGCTACGCGCTGCGGCTGTGGCGGATGGCGGACTACTTCGAGCGGAGCAGCCGCCCACGCGAGGCGGACATCGCCCGGGCTGAGGCCCGCCGGCTCTTCCATGGGGCCCAGGAGCCCTTCTCCCGCTTCGCCGAGCGGCTCTTCGAGAAGGTGCTGGCCCTGGTCGCCGCCGCCGGGGCGCGGGCCGGTGCTCGGCCCGGCGCGGACACCGGCCCCGCGGAGGCCGCGCCTGCCCCCACGCTGGAGCGGCGCAGCCCCGGCGGGCTCATCATCCCCTGAGCACAGGGGACCCACGCGCGGCCACTCAGGCCGGCGTCACGCGGGCACGCAGGAGCAGGTCCAGATTCTCTCGCTCCCACGCGAGGGCGCGGGCGTAGTCGTGGAACTGCTTCTCGTGCTCCATCAGCTCGGGCGGGTGGATGCAGCGCCGCCCGTCATCGCCCTTCCGCGTCCGGTACACGTGGTGGAGCATCTCGTGGAAGACAATCCACTCCACGAAGTAGCGGGGCACCACCGGCTGATCCAACGCCGGGTGGATGCGGATGACCTTCGAGTCCGCGGAGTAGGAGCCCATCTTGATGCTCTTGCGAGGCCCCTTCACCCGCGGCGCCGGGCCGTAGGTGATGGCCGCGTCGATGCGGCCTTCGAAGTAGCGCTCGTTCAGCCGGGCGTAGATGCGCTCCAAGTCGTGGTGCTGCCCCACGGGCTCCAGCCGGATGCGCTTGCGCATCTGCGCCGGAGACAGGCGCCGAATGTAGACGCGGTTGCGCTCGATGAACTTGTCCAGCAGCACGCTGGCGTCCGGGTCACCCTTGCGCACGAAGCTGGCGAGCGCCTGCACCACGTCGTCCGGAGCGACCAGGAACATGTGGTGCAGCCGAAGCCGCCACATGGCCCGCTGGCGTTGGAACGTCAGCATGGTGTGCGTGTTGTCGTGAATCTCCAACGCCACCTTCGCGCGCAGGCGCGTGCGCAGCCGGCGTTCGAGCACGCGACGCCAGACCTTCAAGAGCCTGTTGGGCTCGGGGACGAGGGGAACCTGCCGGGCCACCCGGCCGGCCGTGTAACTCCGCTTCCTGATTACGTTTTTCTGACTCTTCGGGCGCGCCATAAGGGTTCCGGATTCTACGGACCCGTCTGACATGTGTAAACGCGCTCGGGAAGGCGAAAGCCCTGGAATTCCAACGACTTAAGGCCACTCAAGCCCACCAGGGCCCACTTGTCCGCCGCTGGGGCAGGATGCCGCATACGCTTCAAACGCCCGATGTCACTGGCGTCGCTTCTTGCATGGAATCTGCAGGACGAGCGGCCCCTCGCTCGCCGGCTCTATGAGGTAGGGCTTTGTACCCTTCGGCTTCCGACGCCCCGGGCACTGGTAGCTCACCCGGATGGGGCCCGCGGGCAGCGAAACCAGGGTGTTGATGGGGAGGCGCTCGCCCCCCTCGCGCCGCAGCACCGTACGGGCGGGGGCATCGAAGCGGACGCTCACCCGAGAGACTTCAGCGGTGGCCGCGAGCGGCGCGTCCGCGTTGGCCTCAGGGGACGCTGTTGCTCGCGGCTCCGGAGGCTTCGCCGATTCAGTCGGCGCCGTCGCTTCCGGGCGTCCGTCGTCTTGCGCCACGGGGGGCGTGTTCGTGAGTGTGGAGGCAGGCAGCGCCTGTCCCGTGGCGGGCAGGACGACGGGGGACGCCGTTCCCCGCGGGTCCAGCGCGCCGACCGACAAGTCCTGAGGCTGCCTCGCCGATGCTCCGTGCGCGCCGCCCCAGAACCACCACGTCAGGCCCATGCCCAGGGCGAGGAGCCCCACGACGCACGCGACCACCAGCGCCACCGGACGCTTGCGCTCGGGCGGCATGGCCCGCGTGTCGGCGGTGAACTCGCCCGAGTCCCCGCCATAGCCCATGGTGGACTCGTCATCGTCCGGATCATCCCGGAGCGTGGGCCGAGGGTCGGTGTACTCCAGCGAGGACTGGCTCAGGTCGGCATGGAGGAAGTCTTCGTCATCCTCCTCCTTGTGCCGGCCGCCTCGGGACGGCGGCGGGCTCCTCGGTGGCTGCGGCCGCTGATTCACCGTGGCGGGAGTCAGGGAGACGGACTGGGAGAGCTCCAGGTCCAGCGAGAGTGCGCGACGCGGAGGCACCGGCGTGATGGACACGGAAGGAGCCGCGTCCTCCTCCGGCGGAGGGGGCCGGCGCGAGGCCGCCACGTGGGAGGGAGACGACGGGCCGGGGCGACGCGTGCGGGACGGCTCCGCCACGCGCGCGGGAGGAGGCGCCATGTGCGGCGAGGAGCGGCGAGCCGGAGCCGGCGGTGTCGACGCAGGACGGGATGGAATGTCTCTGGGCCGACTCCGCTGCGGCACGGTGGACTCTCCGTCGCCGATGTCCAGGTCCTCCACCACCGGCGCCGTGGCCCGGTACCCCACGGGCGAGGTGGCGACGGCGGTGGACATCTCCGAATCCTCGTCGTCGTCCTCCGCCTGGAGGGCAGGCAGGTCGCGCGGGCGCGCCATCAGCGTGGCGGGCTCCGGCTCGTCACCGGAGAAGGACACCGGCACCGAGTCCCTGGAGGCGCGGCGAGGCGTGGGCCGAGCGGTGAGGCCGGGCGTGAGCTGCGCGCTGGGCACCGAGGCCAGGTCGGACTCGGGCGTGGTCGAGGACAGCGTGGGGGCGGTGGACTCCAGCACGGACGGGCGCCGCGGCGGCTCGGCGTCCTGGGAGAGCCGAGCGCCCTGCAGTGGCACGGTGGCTTCACGCCGGCCGGGGCCCTTGGCCTCGGGGATGTGGAGGATGGTGCGCTCCTCCTCCTCGCCCAGCAGCCGGCCGATGTACTCCGACACGTCCAGGCTCTGCCGGAGGGTACCGGAGGCGAGGAAGGCCTCCAGCGCGTCGTGCACCTCCGACGCGCGCTGGTAGCGCAGGGCGCGGTCCTTGGTGAGGCAGCGCATGACGATGCGCGAGAGCGCTGGCGGGTAATCGTCGCGAAGCAGGTGCGGCGGCGACGGGTCCTCGTAGCGGATGGCGTAGAGGATGCCCTCCGTCGTCGGCTTGGCGAAGGGCTGCCGGCCGGTGGTGATTTCGTACAGCATGGTGCCCAGCGCGAAGATGTCCGCGCGGTGGTCCAGCCGCTCCTGCGACACCTGCTCCGGCGCCAGGTAGAGGAACTTGCCCTTGATGACGCCCGGCTTGCTGCGTTCCATGAACGCGCCCGCCTTGGCGATGCCGAAGTCCACCAGCTTGACGCGCCCGTCGTAGCCGATCATCACGTTCTGAGGGCTGACGTCGCGGTGGATCAACTCCAGCGGGCGCCCATCCACGCCGCGGCTGTGGTGCGCGTAGTCCAGGCCGGCGGCCACCTGCGCGCAGATGCGCGCGGCCACGCCATAGGGCACCGTGGCGCCGAACTTGGACTCCTCGGCCATGACGCGCCGCAGGTCCACGCCCTCCACGTACTCCATGGCGATGAAGATGTTGTCGCCCTCCTTCCCCAACTCGTGCACCTGCACGATGTTGGGGTGGTGGAGCTGCGCGGCGATGCGCGCCTCGTCCAGGAACATCTGGACGAACTCGGGCTCCTCCGAGAGGTACGGGAGGATGCGCTTGAGCACCACCAGTTCGGGGTCCGGCGGCCGCTGAGACAGGAACAGCTCCGCCATGCCTCCCACGGCGAGCCGCTTGATCAGCAGGTAGTTACCGAACGGAATGGCCGTCTGGGGCGAGCTCACGAAGAAAGGCCGTCTGTCTGAAGGTGAATGGACTGGACTTTTCCGGAGCTTACCCACAATCACCGGCTCCTGGGAGCCAGGGACCCGCATCGGTGGGTTCCGGACACCCACCCCGCCTTCCGGGCCCAAAAAGAAGCCGCCCCTCCCCGGGTGGGCGAGGGGCGGCTCGTTACGAACCCGCGATACGAAACCGGGCCGTTACGGCGCTTCCGCCGGAGTGACCGTTCCCACCATGTCCGCCGTGCAGTCCGTCGGAATCAGGACGTAGGTGTACGGATTCGTAGTGCCCGGGATGACGCCATCCGCGGACTCGTTGCACCTGAAGGTCGTGCCGCCATCGCTGGTCGTCGTGGTTCCGCCGTCCGTGCACACCACGTTCGAGTACGTGTCCCAAACGCCCCGGAGGCCGTTTTCGAACGTCACCGTGCCGCCGTCCGCGGCGGCCGCGCGCATGTCGCAACCCTCCACGTTGTAGGTCTTGTAGTTGGCCACGAGGATGCCACCCGTCACCTCGAAGCCCAGGTAGGTATCGTTCTCCGGCTCGTTCGGGCGCTGCTTCATCGCCTCGGGAGACGCATTCGTGATGGTCAGCGGGCCCGGGATGTGGACGCGCGTACCGCCGAGCTCAGGATTGGGAACCGCAACGCCACCCTCCGCGTTGCCAAAGCCTTCCGGCACGGTGTTGTCGGGCAGCGGCTCCCCAGAGCCCTTCTTGGTGATGACCAGGCTCCCCGTCGCGCCCGTCACATTAATCTGGTGCGCGCTCTTGATGACGGGACGATAGGCCTCGCGCATATTGGGGGCATTGTCCGTCGCCGTTGCATTGAACGTACGGAACAGGCCCTCGATCCGCAGGACGTCGCCCACGACCGGCGCGTAGTTCTTGGTCGCGTCCGTGTAGAACTTGTCGACGAAGATACCCTCCGTCGGGAAGCATGAATCCACGACCCAGAACCGCGCAGTGTAGTCGCCCTGGTTGCCGCGCGTCAGCTGGCTGACGGCCGTCACGACGACCTCGTCCAGCGTCACCGCCTCGCCCCGGGTGCCGCTCTCGCGCAGCCGTCCGATGGGGCCCTTTCCGTCGACCGGCTCGGGGCAGACCCGCGGGCCGGCGTCCTCCGGAGGCAAACCGGCGTCCGTTCCCGCGTCGGAGCCCGCATCCGTGCCACAGTTACCGATACAGCCCGCATCCGGGAGAGGATTCGGGTCGCCATCGTCATCCCGGCCAGAGCAGCCAGCAACGGAAGCCATCGTCGCTGCAGTGATCAGCGCCGCGGCGCCCAGCGTTTTGCGCAGTTCCATGTCTCGAGTCTCCATTCATTTCGGCGCCGCGATTCGTCAACGCCGACGCCTGCCGGCCTGAGGATGGGGCCTTATACCGGCGCCTTACGGGGGCCGGCAAGGAAGGCGCCCACTACACGGGTGACACGTGCGTGAACTCCAGGCGCGTGAGTCCCGGATTCCACACTGGGTCCGGATTCAGACGCTACACTCTCAGGATTCCAAGAAAATGTCCCCTGCCGACAGTCCTGCAAGGAGGCTCGACGTCGTGTGGGCCACCTGGGAAGAGGCCGTCCTGCGCCGGTTCATCAGTCCACCGTCCCGGATGCTCCGTCGCCGATTCGGGAAAGGTGGACGCAGCCCGCCTCTTGTCTAATGGTCGGGAACGGGGATTGCTGAAGCCCACGCTCATGAGCCTCCGCGCCCTTTTTCCCTACGTCACCCTGACCTCGCTTTTCACGGCCTGCATCAACGTCCCCGATGTCGTGGACGCACAACCCGATGCGGGCGACATCAACGAGCCTGATGGCGGCCCGGCTGACGGCAAGGTCACTCTCACGGCCATCAATGGTGCGACGCACGTTCGAGACACCGTCACGCTTCAGATCAGCACGAGCGTACAGCAACCCGACACGGTCGAACTTTTCGTCGGAAACGAGCTGCTGGCCTCGTTGCAGCCCCCCTATACGTACACCTGGGACACCACCTCGTTTCCCGAGACGACCCACACGCTGGTTGCCCGAGTCACAAAGGCCGGGCGCATCGAGACGAGTGATGAACGGCGGTTCATCGTGGATCGCACCGCGCCCACCATCATCTCCAAGGAGCCTACTCCGAATGACAACGCCGTCGCGGCTGGGAGCCCCATACGCATTCGCATTTCGGAGCCCGTGCTGGGCTCGACACTCAACGGAACATCGGTCCGGCTCCGACTGGGAGGGGTGGTCGTCGACCGCACCGTCGAACTCACGGAGAACGAGTCTCTCCTGACCGTTACCCCCACGGAGATAGGCCCCGTACCGCATGAGTTCGAACTCGCGCTGGCAGACTCGATTACGGATCTGGCCGGCAACCCGCTTGAGGATTCAACAACGACATGGTCATGGCGCGCTCCAGCATGGCTGAGCGTCGGCCCAGCAGCGGGAATCAGCCCTTCCTGGGCGAATTCTCCTCATCTTCATCTGGCCCCGGACACTGCTCCGCTGGTGACGTGGAGGACCGCCACAGGCATTCATGTCCACAGACTCCAGGAGGGTAGTTGGAATGCCCTGGGAGGAACGCTCAGCGTACGCGTCGATGACATCGAAGTGCACGCGTCAGCCCCTATGGTCATCAGCCACAATGGCACGCCCTATGTGAGCTGGACCGAAGAGGAACGAGGCGAAGGCACCACATACGTCCGCTCCTGGGGTGCCAGCGAATGGCAGTCCGTTGCAAATGCCGTGGACGGAGTGGGCAAACCATCTATCCAGTTTGGCACTGAGACCACACCGTGGCTCGCGGGCATCGCCCCCGGTCCGGAACAGGGCGCGACAAGCATCCGCGTCCGACGGCAAAACGGTGCGCAGTGGGCGGACGTCGGCAGCGCGTTTCGGGCCGTCACGGCCAACCTCGGGCGGGTCAGCGACGTGTCCCTGCGATTCCACGCCGCCGTGCCCTACATCGCCTGGTCCGAGTTCGGACTGGACACAAACAACGAGCCCATCAACGGCCGCGTCCATGTGTGGCAGCGGGCCGCAAATGAATGGATCCCGCTGGGCTCCGCCCTCAAGACTCACACGTCGGATACCAGTGCCAGCCAGGTGGACATGAGGCTCGATGGGAACGGACGTCCGCTGGTCGTCTGGTCCGAGACAACCCCGGAAGGCCCCACAGGTACCGCAGCCAACGTCTACGTCTCAAGGTGGGACGGCAATCAGTGGGTTTCCCTAGGAAACGGATTGAGTGCCACCCCTGGAAACACCCCCGCGGACCTTCCGTCCATGGCCCTGGCTCCCGACGACACACCGCTGGTGGCGTGGAGAGAGAGCGATGGCACGACGAACCGCGTCCATGTCCGCCAGTGGTCAGGCTCGGAATGGAGGACCATCCATGGCTCCGGCAGCGCTCTGCCGGACGCCACGAACGTGGGCAGTCTGCACCTCCAGGTGGATGCGGATGGCATCCCCTGGGTCGCGTGTGAGGCCATGGCCGAGGACAGGAGTCCACGAATCTTCGTCTACCGCTTCAACCGCTAGCCAGCCCCACGCCGCCAGTCGCTACACTGGCGGCATGGCATCCTCTCCCCTCCCCTTCCTCCGCGGCCTGCGGCCCACGCTGCACATCGCCCACCGTGGAGGCGCGGCCGTGGCGCCGGAGAACACACTGGCGGCCTTCCGGCAGGCCGTGGAGCGCTATCGCACGGACATGCTGGAGCTCGACCTCCACCTCACCCGGGACGGGGAGCTCGTCGTTGCCCATGACGTCACGCTGGAGCGCTGCACGGACGGCACGGGCCCGCTGGCTGCGCTCACGCTGGCCGAACTCCAGCGGCTGGACGCGGGCTTTCACTTCACGCCCGATGAAGGCCGCACCTTCCCGTTCCGGGGCCAGGGCGTGCGCATCCCCAGCTTCCGCGAACTGCTGCGCACCTTCCCCAACCTGCGCCTCAACGTGGAGCTCAAGCCGGATGTCCCCGGCATCGAGGACACCTTCGCCCAGGTGCTTCAAGAGGAAGGCGCCCTGGAGCGGGTGTGCATGGGCAGCGAACTGGACACCGTGGCCGAGCGGCTGGCGGAGCGCCTCCCTTCCGCCTGCCACTTCTATCCCCGCGATGCGCTCGCGGCCTTCGTCATCGCCCTGCGTGGCGGGGACACGCCGCCGGAGGACCCGCGCTACACCGTGCTCGACATGCCGCTCTATTTCGGTGAGGTCCGGCTGGTGGACACGAACTTCCTCCAGCAGTGCGCGGCCCGGGGCAAGTGGGTCAACGTCTGGACGGTGGATGACCCGAAGGAGATGCACCAGCTCCTGGCGGAAGGCGTCGGCGGCATCATGACCGACCGGCCGGACGTCCTGAGGCAGATCATGGACGACCCCTCGAAGCCGGGATAAGCCCCGGATTCATGCCTCGCACCACCGCTCGTACGCGCTCGAAGCCCGCCCAGGAAGAGGCCCCCGCGACCACCCCGCGTCCCCGCAACACGCTGCGCGTCAAGGTGCCCAAGGCGCGGCGCTTCGTGGCGCTGGCGGGCAACATCGGCGCGGGCAAGACGACGGCGGCGAAGATGATCAGCCAGGCCTTCGGCTACGAGCTGTTCGACGAGCCCGTCATCGACAACCGATTCCTGCGTGACTACTACGCGGACATGTCGCGGTGGTCCTTCACGCTCCAGCTCGAGTTCCTCATCCGGCGCGTCGAACACCACGAACTCATCCATTCGTACCGCCGCAGCTGCGTGCAGGACCGCACCCTGTACGAGGACCCGGAAATCTTCGCCAAGTACCTCCACGGCCTGGGACACCTGACGAACGCGGAGCTGGACCTGTACTACGAGTACTTCCAGCGGCTGTCGCGCCACATCATCCGGCCCGACAAGGTCATCTGCTTCGAGGTCGGCAGCGTGGAGGTGCTCCTCCAGCGCATCCGCACCCGGGGACGCGAGGAGGAGAAGGGCATCCGCCACCAGTTCCTTCGGGGGCTCAACGGCTACTACGCCAGCTTCCCCCTGGTGCTGCAGGAGAAGTACGGCGTGGACTGCCTCACCATGGACGTGTCGAAGCAGGACATCCGGCGAGGCCGGGGACGCGAGGAGTTCCTCGACCGCGTCTCCACCTTCCTGGCCTGAGCGCCGCGCCCGCGCCTGTCACCTGCGCGGACATTGTCTGGCCCATCGCGTTAGCGCTTGGGATATCCACCGGATGAACCGGCGCGGCCCGGCCGCAGGCTCCGTCCGACAACCCAAGGTGCGAGATGACCGACCTGAGCGCGAAGAATCCGAAGGACACGGAGGTGGTGATGACCCAGCTCATCCTGCCTCCGGACGCCAACAACCTGGACGCTGCCTTCGGCGGCAAGGTGATGCAGTGGATTGACATCTGCGGGGCCGTGGCCGCGCAGCGCCACTGCCGGCAGGTCGTGGTGACGGCCTCCATGGATGACTTGCACTTCCACGCCCCCATCAAGGTGGGCTGGATCGCGCTGCTGCACGGCCGGGTGCTGGCCGCCTTCCGCACCTCCATGGAGGTGGGCGTCACGGTGCACGCGGAGAACCCGCTCACCGGCGAGCGTCACCTCACCACCAGCGCGCTGCTGACCTTCGTGGCCATCGACAAGGACGGCCAGCGCGTGCCGGTGCCGCCCCTGCTGATGGAGACGGATGCGGACCGCATGGCCTTCCAGGAGGCCCAGACACGCCGGACGCTGCGACTGGTCCGGCAGAAGGAGAACCAGTCCTGGTTGAAGGTGATGACACCCATCGCGGGTGCCTGACGCACGAAGGCCGGGCGGAGCATCCGGCCCGGCCTTCCCGCCCGTATCACGGGCGATACCGCGGCGGTGCGACTCAGGTCGTGAACGACGTGCCGCAGCCGCAGGAGGACTTCGCGTTCGGGTTGTTGAACTTGAAGCCCGAGCCGGTGATGGCGGAGACGTAGTCAATCTCCGTGCCCCCGAGGTACTGGCTGCTCATCGGGTCGGAGGCGATCTTCACGCCGTCCTGCTCCCAGACGGTGTCACCGGCCTTGGACTCCTTGACCAGGTTCAAGTCATAGCCCAGGCCGCTGCAGCCAGCGGGCACGACGCGGATGGAGAAGAAGTAGCCCTCGAAGCCTTGGGCCTTGATGACGCTCTTCACCTGCTGGATGGCGGCGTCCGTGAGGCGCACGGCCACCGGAGTGGCCTGGGAAGCCGGCGAGGCGGCGGGGGCGGCGGAAGTCGTGGGGGTGCTGTCCATATCCATGTCTCCTCTAGGGGACTTATAACGCCCGGGCCCGGAAAATCCATGGGCCCAGCCCCTGGGTTATATGCATCCGACATGGCTCGGACCTTCCAGACGCTGCTGGCCGGAGTGAAACAGGAGATTCGCGAGGTCTCCGTGGACGACGTGAAGCGGCTGCTGGACGCCCGGGCCTCCGTGCGGCTGCTGGATGTCCGGGAGGCGGACGAATACGCCGGTGGCCGGCTGCCCGGCGCCCTCCATATTCCCAGGGGTTACCTGGAGCTGCGCATCGAAAGCCAGGTCCAGCGGGACGAGGAGCTGGTCGTCTACTGCGCCGGAGGCACCCGCTCCGCCCTGGCCGCCAAGACGCTGAAGGAGCTGGGGTACGAGCGTGTGTCCTCCCTGGCCGGCGGCTACAACCGGTGGAGTGACGCCGCCCTGCCAGTGGAGAAGCCCTTCGTCCTCACCGCGGAGCAGAAGGAGCGCTACCGCCGCCACCTGAGCCTCCCCGAGGTAGGTGAGGCGGGCCAGGCCAAGCTGCTTCAAGCCCGCGTCCTGCTGCTGGGCGCCGGCGGACTGGGCTCACCGGCGG